>NZ_JBTOLC010000015.1:0-147824 GCF_054551825.1 Streptomyces sp. L500 | reverse complement strand
GCCGCCCGTGGCGCGTTCGGCGGCAACCAGGCCCCGGCCGCCGGCTCCGGCGGCTCCTGGCCGCAGGACCCCTCCACCACCGCCGCGATGCCCCAGCCGCCCGTCCCGGGCGCCGACGCCCCGTGGCCGGGCGACGCCACCACGACGGGCGCGGTGCCGCAGGCCGGCACGCCGGGTGCCGGTGCGCCGTGGCCGGGCGACGCCTCGACGCCGGGCGGCGCCCCGCAGCCCGGCGGTCCCGTCGGCAACGGCGGCGCACCGTGGCCGGGTGACGCTTCGACGACCGGTGGCGCCCAGCAGGGCGTCCCCACCGGCAAGGGCGCCGCACGCCGCCGCGCGGCCGCCTCCGGCGACGACTGGCCCGGCGGCACCCCCGCGACCCCGGGCGCCATGCAGCACCCGAACGACCCCGCACCGACGGGAGGCGCCCCCTGGCCGGGTGACGCCTCGACGCCGGGCGGCGCCCCGCAGCCGGGCGGCAAGGCCCACCCGGGCGGCGCCGGCGCGCCGTGGCCCGCTGACGCTTCGACGACGGGCGCCGTACCCCAGCCCGGCGGTCCCGTCGGCAACGGCGGCGCTCCGTGGCAGGGTGACGCCCTGACGACCGGCGGTGTCCCGCAGCCGGGCGGTCCGGGTACCGCGAATGGTGGTGCGCCGTGGCCCGCTGACGCCTCGACGACGGGCGCCATGCCGCAGCCCGGCGGCCCGGTCGGCAACGGCGGCGCCCCGTGGCCGGGTGACCCCCTGACGACCGGTGGCGTCCCGCAGGCGGGTGGCAAGGGCCACCCTGGTGGCCCGGGTGCCGCGAATGGTGGCGCGCCCTGGCCGGGTGACGCCGCGACGACCGGTGGCGTCCCGCAGCCGGGTGGCAAGGGCCGCCCCGGTGGCCCGGGTGCCGCCAACGGCGGCGCGCCTTGGCCCGGCGACGCCTCCACGACCGGTGCCGTGCCGCAGCCGGGCGGTCCCGGTGCGGCAGGTGGCAAGGGCCGCTCCGGTGGTCCCGTCGGCAACGGCGGTGCGCCGTGGCCTGGTGACGCTTCGACGCCGGGCGGCGCCCCGCAGGCCGGTGGTCCCGTCGGCAACGGCGGCGCTCCGTGGCAGGGTGACCCCCTGACGACTGGTGGCGTCCCGCAGCCGGGCGGCAAGGGCCACCCCGGTGGCCCCGGTGCCGCCAACGGTGGTGCCCCGTGGCCCGGTGACGCGTCGGCGGCCGACGGCGGTGCCCCGCAGCCGGGCGGCAAGGGGCGTCCCCGTGACGCCAAGGGCGGTGCCGTCCCGAACGCCGGGACCACCCAGCAGATGTCCATGCCCACCGTCGGCCCCACCATCGGTGGCGTGCCCGCCGGAGGTGCCGCGTTCGCCACCGGGCGTACCGACACGCCCCGCCAGGGCGTGCCCATGGTCCCGCCGCCGGGCCCGCAGGCCGGAGCTCCGCAGGGCGGTGCCTCGCAGAGCGGTGGCGCGGGCAAGGGCAAGGGCAAGAAGCGCGGCCCGAAGGGCTCCGCTTCCCCCTCCGCTTCCGCCCCCACGGGCGTGCCCGCGCCGAAGCCGGCCGGTGGCGTGCCGGCCGGCACCCCGGCCGCCGGGCAGGGGGCGAAGGCCCCGGCGGACGCCGGTGCGCCGCGCGTCGCCGTGCCCAAGCCCAAGGGGGCCGTCCCGCCGCCGCCGGCGCCGTCCGGCACCGGCGTGCCCAAGCCGCCCGCCCCGGCGGCCAAGTCGGCGCCCAAGCCGGCACCCAAGGCCGCGCCCAAGAAGAAGGGCCGCTCCAAGCTCGTCCTCCTGGCCGGCGGGGTCATCGGCCTCGTCGCCGCCGCCTACGCGGCGGGCCTGCTGCTCGACCACGCCGACGTGCCGAACGGCACCACCGTCCTCGGCGTCGACATCGGCGGCAAGTCCAAGGACGAGGCCGTCAAGAAGCTCGACTCGGCCCTCGGCGACCGCGCCACCGCTCCGCTGAAGCTCTCCATCGGCGGCAAGCCGGCCGCCCTCAAGCCGTCCGTGGCGGGCCTGTCCATCGACACCCAGGCCACCGTGCGCGACGCGTCCGGCCGGGACTACAACCCCGTCACCGTCCTCGGCTCGCTCATCGGCAACACCCACGCCGCCGAGCCGGCCCTGAGCGTCGACGAGGAGAAGGTCGCCGCCGCCCTCAAGTCGCTGGCCGGCGAGAGCGGCTCGGCGACGGACGGCACGATCAAGTTCGAGCCGGGCAAGGCCGTGGCCGTCTACGGGAAGCCGTACGAGGGCGTGGACGTGGACAAGTCGGTCAAGGTGATCGCCCAGGCGTACCGCGACCGCGCGGCCACGGGCAAGGACAAGCCCGTCGAGCTGACGACGTCCTCGCAGCAGCCGAAGGTGACCAACGCCGAGGTCGACCGGATGATGCAGGACTTCGCGAAGCCCGCGATGTCCGGCCTGGTCACCGTGCAGACGGACCCGGCCCACAGCATCCAGTTCGGGCCGGAGCTCTCGCTGCCGAAGATCCTCTCCGTCAAGGAGGTGGGCGGCAAGCTCGTCGAGAGCTACGACCTGGAGGAGCTCAAGAAGCTCTACGGCAAGAAGTTCGACGGCGTCCTCATCCAGCGCGGCGACGGCACCAAGAAGCCCGTCACCCCGCAGGACGTCGCGGGCGCCCTCGGCAAGGCGCTGCGCGGCAAGACGCCCGCAGAGCGCGTCGGGACGATCATGCAGACCGGCTGAGCGAGCCCCCGGCCCGTACTCACGAGCCCCCGTGCCCCCGCGGCACGGGGGCTCGTGTGCGTCCGGGCATGGCCTTGTCCATGACATCTGTCATCCCCGGCCCACGACGTCCGACACTGCCGACGGCACCCCCTGACCAGCGAAGATGTCTTCCATGACCACTACTGCAAGCGTCAACACGGGGGACGGGCGCCGCACGGGCGCCCCCGTGGTCAGCTTTGAGAACGTCAGCAAGAACTACGGCACCGTGCGTGCCGTCTCCGATCTGAGCCTCGACCTCTACCCGGGCGAGACCGTCGCCCTGCTCGGCCCCAACGGCGCGGGCAAGTCCTCGACCCTGGACCTGCTGCTGGGCCTGCGCAATCCCGACGCCGGGCGCGTCGAGATCTTCGGCACCACGCCCCAGGAGGCCATCCTCCAGGGCCGGGTGGGCGCCATGCTCCAGACCGGCGGGCTGATGGAGGAGGTGAAGGTCCGCGAGATCGTGAAGCTCGCCTGCGACCTCCACCCCAAGGCGTTCCCCGTCGACCAGGTGCTGGAGGCGGCCGACCTCACCGGCATCGCCGACCGCATGGTCAACAAGCTCTCCGGCGGCCAGGAGCAGCGCGTGCGCTTCGCCATGGCCACGGCGGGCGCCAACGACCTCATCGTGCTGGACGAGCCGACGACCGGCATGGACGTCTCGGCCCGCCAGGCGTTCTGGGGCGTGATGCGCGAGCAGACCCGCCAGGGCCGTACGGTCCTCTTCGCCACCCACTACCTCGAAGAGGCCGACGCCATCGCCGACCGCGTCATCGTGCTGCGCGGCGGCAAGCTGCTCGCCGACGGCTCGGCCGCCGAGATCAAGGCCAAGGCCGGCGCCCGCCGCATCGTCTTCGACCTCGACCAGCCGGTCGGCGAGGGCGCGCTGCGCGAGCTGCCGTTCCTCTCCTCGCTGGAGGTGTCCGGCCGCACGGTGCGCATCCAGTCCCACGACGCCGACGCCACCGTCCACGCCCTCTACGGGCTGGGCCTCTACCCGCGCAACCTCGAGGTCGCGGGCCTCGGCCTGGAGCAGGCATTCCTCGCCATCAACGACGCCGCGACCGCCGAGGAGGCGGCCAAGTGAAGACTCTCATCACGCTGGAAATAACGCGCACCCTGCGCAACAAGAAGTTCATGTTCTTCTCCATCCTCTACCCGGCGCTGCTGTTCCTGCTCATCGCCGGTGGTGCGAGCGAGAAGGAGCTCGTCGAGGGCACGAACCTGACGCTGCCGCTGCTGATGATGGTCTCGATGGCCTCCTTCGGCGCCATCACCGCCGTCCTCGTCGGCAACAGCGAGCGCATCGCCAAGGAGCGCGAGAAGGGCTGGGTGCGCCAGCTGCGCCTCACCGCCCTGCCCGGCCGCGGCTACGTGGCCGCCAAGGTGGCCTCGGCCGCCGTGGTCTCCCTCCCCTCCATCCTGGTGGTCTTCGCCGTCGCCGTGGCGGTCAAGAACGTCCGGCTCGACGCCTGGCAGTGGGGCGCGCTCACGGGCTCGATCTGGGCCGGCAGCATCGTCTTCGCCGCGCTGGGCGTGGCCCTGGGCTACCTGGTCTCCGGTGACGCCGTCCGGCCCGTCACGATGATCGTCTACTTCGCGCTGTCCATGCTGGGCGGCCTGTGGATGCCGACCACGACCTTCCCGGACTGGCTGCAGTCCGTCGCCAAGTGGACGCCGACCTACGCCTACGCCGCGCTCGGCCACGCCATCGAGGGGGGCGACGCGCCGCACCTGAAGGACGTCGGTCTGCTGCTGGCTTATCTTGTCGTCTTCGCCGGGTGCGCGGCCTGGCTCTACCGCAAGGACACCCGCAAGGCCTGAGCCGAAGCGGGACGGTTGCCGGGACGGACGGAGGGAGAGACGGGCCGATGGCCGGACGCGAACGACGCCGCAACCCCTGGCGAGCCGTCATGGAGATCGAGGACGACCCGTCGGCCGCCGAGACCCACAACGGCATGGGAACCCAGCCCGAGAACCGCCGCCAGGTAGTGATCAAACTGCTGTGGATCTCCATCTGGTTCTTCTACCTCGCCGCCCCGGCGGAGGACGTCCTCGGCGACCACCACGCCCTGGTCGGCGACCTCCTGGGCGGCGCGGGCCTGGTGGCCTTCGTGGCGGCCTACCTGACCCTGGTCTTCCGCCACACCTCACGGGCCCTGGACCGGCCCAAGGTGCTGGGCTGGATCGGGGTGATGCTGGGCCTGGCCCTCGTCCTGTCCCTCACTCTGGGGACGCCCTGGCTGGTGCTGTTCGTCTTCTCGAGCATCGCCTGCGGGGCGGTCTTCCCCACCAAGATCGCTCGCGCCGCCGTTCCACTGGTCACGGGGGTACTGGTGGCCGTCGGCGCGAGCATGCGGGGCCCGGTGGCCGAGTTCGTGGTGGCGCTCGTCGTCCCCGCGCTGCTCGGCGGCTTCGCGATGGTGGGGGTGCGGCAGATGGCCCTGACGACCCGCGCGCTGCGCGAGGCGCGGGCGACGGTGGCCCATCTCGCCGCCAACGAGGAGCGGTTGCGGCTCGCCCGCGACCTCCACGATCTGCTGGGCCACTCGCTCTCGCTCATCACGCTCAAGAGCGAGCTGGCCGGGCGGATGCTCCCGGACCGGCCGGAGGACGCGGCCCGGCAGGTCGCCGACATCGAGCGGGTGAGCCGGCAGGCGCTCGTGGACGTCCGGGAGGCGGTGAGCGGCTTTCGCCGCCCCACCCTGGAGGCCGAGCTGGCCGGGGCCCGTACCGCCCTGGCCGCCGCGGGCATCGCCGCCGACCTGACCCGGGCCGCGACCGGCCACCCCGATCTGCCGCCCGACGAGGAGGGCGCCCTGGCCTGGGCGCTGCGCGAGGCGGTCACCAACGTCGTCCGGCACAGCGGCGCCACGCGCTGCGAGGTGACGCTCACGGAGGCGGGCGACGACATGTGCCTGACCGTCACCGACAACGGCCGGGGGCCGGGGCGCGGTTACGGGAACGGGCTGACGGGCCTGAGCGAGCGGCTCGTCCTCGCCGACGGCCGGCTGGAGACCGGCACGGGCCCGCGCGGCGGGTTCCGGCTGCGGGCGTGCGTACCGCTCTCGCGGCGGGTGGCCGTCTGACCTCTACCCTGTCGCTGTGACTTCAGCACAGCCGCCCGGGAATATTCGTGTCCTCCTCGCCGAGGACCAGTCGATGGTCAGGGAGGCGCTGGCCGCGCTCCTCGGCCTGGAGGACGACATCGAGGTCGTCGCGCAGGTGGCCCGGGGTGACGAGGTCCTGGACGCGGCTCGTGCCACGGCCCTCGACGTGGCGCTGCTGGACATCGAGATGCCCGGGATGACCGGGCTCGACGCGGCGGCGCTGCTGCGGCGGGAGCTGCCGGGGCTCAAGGTCGTCATCCTGACGACGTTCGGCCGGCCCGGCTATCTGCGCCGGGCCATGGAGTCCGGCGCGGACGCGTTCCTGGTCAAGGACGCCCCGGCGGCCCAGCTGGCGGACGCGCTGCGGCGGGTGCTGCGCGGCGAGCGCGTCATCGACCCGACGCTGGCGGCGGCGGCGCTCGCGGAGGGGGCGAACCCGCTGACCGACCGCGAGCGCGCGGTCCTCACGGCGTCCGCCGATGGCTCCACCAATGCCGAGCTGGCTCGGAAGCTGCATCTTTCGCACGGGACGGTGCGGAATTATCTGTCGACGGCGATCCAGAAGACGGGCGCGCGGAACCGTGCGGAGGCGGTACGGATCGCTCGCGACAAGGGGTGGCTGTAGGGCCCTGGCCCTGGGGGGCTGGGGGCTTGCCCCCAGGAAACGGCGAAAGGGCGGGACCGGGGCCTCTTTCCCGTCGCGACGGCGACCAGCCCACCGCGAGGTGCCCGGCGGTGCCGAACCAGCCGTGGCCCGGAGACGGGGCCGCGCCCCTCAGTTCAGCATCGCCCGCGCGGCCAGCGCCTGGTGGCGGACCGTCTCCGCCGCGTCCGGCTCCACCGTCGCGATGACCTCCGCGTACTCCTCCAGCTCCCGCGCCCCGCGGGCGAAGTCGCCGCGCTCGACGAGGAGCTCGGCGCGTTCGTAGCGGAGCCGGGCGGGGTGGCTGGGCAGGAGGAGCGACAGCTCGACGGCCCACAGCTGGACGTCGCTGCGCTCGGGGCGCGCCGCCGCCCAGGCGCGGATGTTGTTCAGGACGCGCAGCACGATCTCCTGGGGGGCCGCCGGGGAGAACATCGACGGCGTCAGGGGCGTGCCCGTCGCGCCCGCGACCAGCAGCCCCGCGTCCTCCTCGGAGAGGACCCGGCCGCCGTCGAAGGGGTCGACGAGCACGTGCTCGCCCCGCGGGTCGCCGAGGCCGACGACGAAGTGGCCGGGGAGCGCCACCCCGTACACGGGCGCGCCCGCCCGGCGGGCCACCTCCATCCACACCACGGACAGCAGGATCGGCAGCCCGCGCCGCCGCCGCAGCACCTCGGGCAGGAGCGAGGACTCCAGCCGCCGGTAGTCCGCGGGCGTGCCGTGGAAGCCGTGGCGCTCGCCGAGGAGGGTGGCCAGGGCGTCCGCCCAGCGGACGGGCGTCGCCCCGCGGCCCAGCGCGGGCAGCGACCCGGCGAGCCGGTCGAGCTCGATCTGCGCCGCGTCGGTCATGGCCTCGCCCGCCTTCCCGCCGGGTTCTGCGGCCGCGACGGCCTCGGCCTCCTCGGCGATCAGCAGGCACAGCAGCGCGAGGTCGGGCCGGTCGTCCCGGGCGGCTCCGGCGAAGCGGCGGCGCCGGTCGGTGGTGTCGTCGTACATGCGTGCCTCGTACCCCTCGGGGCGGTGGCGCAGCCACCGCCACTGTCCATGGTGCGACCGTGTCAGCGCTGCGGGCCGCGACGGTAGTGGTAGGCGTGGTGGGTGGTGAACCCGAGCTCGTCGTAGAGCGCGGCGGCGGCCGTGTTGTCCGTCTCCACCTGGAGGTACGCGGCCGAGGCGCCCTCGCGCAGCGCCTCCTGGGCCAGCCGGGCCATCACCAGCGTGCCCAGCCCCTCCCGGCGCCGCTCCGGGGCCACGTCCAGCGCCGCGAACCCGGCCCACCGGCCGTCGACGACACAGCGCGCGACGGCCGCCGGGCGCTCCCCGGCGGCTCCCGGCACGGTCGCGAACCACACCGACGGCCCGCCGCCCAGCACGGCCCGCGCGTCCGCCGGGTCCGCGCCGCCCCGCCCGTAGGCGGCGAGCCAGGCCGTGTCCGGCTCGCGGGTCAGCCGTACGTCACCCGAGCCGGGGGCCACGGCGTCGGCGAGGGGCGCCAGCGCGGCCGTCCGGGTCAGGGCGTGCCGCTCGGCCGTCCAGCCGTGCCGGGCGAGCTCCGCGTCCAGCCGCTCGTCCGCGTCCGGGTGGCCCGTGGCGACCTGGACGTACGCCGGCAGGCCGCGCTCCGCGTACCAGGCGGCCACCCGCTCCAGGGCCTCCGGCAGGGGCAGCCCGGGGTCGCCGAGGGGCAGGGCGGAGTTGGCCCGGGTGGTGAAGCCGCCCGCGGCGCGCAGCGCCCAGCCGCCCAGCCGGGCGGTCTCGCGCGCGGGCCAGCCGCGCGCCGCGACCTCCTGGAGCTCGCGCAGCCCGGCGGCGGGGCCGCGCCGTCGGGCGGGGGTCATGGGCACGACCTTGCCCGCGACCAGGGTGGCCTCGGGGACCTCCACGATCTCACCGGTACGCCGTGTGATTCGCAGCACACCGTCGCTCCAGGAGGTCAGTACCCCCACCGCGTCGGTGAAACGCTCCGAACTCCCCGAGTCGTTCAGCCGTCGTACGGAGACCCTTTTTCCCACATCTGCCGTGGAGATCCGGACCTCCAGTCTTCCGCCCGTGGTGAATTCCACAGCTCTGTCCGCCCCTCTTGTTCGTCATGTGCCCGGGGAGGGAGATACTAGGTGTGGGCATCGACGACGCCGCGCTCCCGCGCGAGATGAGCCCTACCGAGGAGGAACGACAGCGTGACCTACGTCATCGCGCAGCCTTGTGTCGACGTGAAGGACAAGGCGTGCATCGAGGAGTGCCCCGTCGACTGCATCTACGAGGGCTCCCGGTCCTTGTACATCCACCCGGACGAATGCGTCGACTGTGGTGCCTGTGAGCCGGTCTGCCCCGTCGAGGCGATCTTCTACGAGGACGACACGCCGGAGGAGTGGAAGGACTACTACAAGGCGAACGTCGAGTTCTTCGACGAGCTCGGTTCGCCCGGTGGCGCCTCCAAGCTGGGCCTGATCGAGCGCGACCACCCCTTCATCGCCGCTCTGCCCGCGGACATCAACCCGGCGGAGCACTGACCGACAGCGGTCCCGACCGCGGCCCCGTACGGCCATCGCCGTACGGGGCCGCGGCTTTCCCATCGGCGTTCTCCCCCGCCGGCCACCCCTAGCGCACGAGAGCGAGCAGCGAGCACCGTGAGCGCAGTCTCTTCCCGTCTCCCCGTCTTCCCCTGGGACCGGCTCGAGCCCTACAAGGCCACCGCGGCCGCCCACCCCGACGGCATCGTGGACCTGTCGGTGGGCACCCCGGTCGACCCGGTGCCCGCCGTGGTCCAGCGGGCGCTGGCCGACGCGGCCGACAGCCCCGGCTATCCCACGGTGTGGGGCACGGCCGCCCTGCGCGACGCGCTGACCGGCTGGGTGGAGGGCCGCCTGGGCGCCCGGGGCCTGACGCACGCCAATGTGCTGCCGGTCGTCGGCTCCAAGGAGCTGGTGGCCTGGCTTCCGACCCAGCTGGGCCTGGGCCCCGGCGACAAGGTCGCGTACCCCCGCCTCGCCTACCCGACGTACGAGGTCGGCGCGCGTCTGGCGGGCGCCGAGCCCGTCGTCTACGACGACCCGACCGAGCTGGACCCGGCCGGCCTGAAGCTGCTCTGGCTGAACTCGCCGTCCAACCCCACCGGCCGGGTGCTGTCCAAAGAGGAGCTGCGCCGCGCGGTGGCCTGGGCGCGCGAGCACGGCGTGCTGGTCTTCAGCGACGAGTGCTACCTGGAGCTGGGCTGGGAGGCGGAGCCCGTCTCCGTGCTCCACCCGGACGTCTGCGGCGGCTCGTACGAGGGCGTCGTCGCCGTCCACTCGCTCTCCAAGCGCTCGAACCTCGCCGGCTACCGCGCCGCGTTCGTCGCCGGTGACCCGGCCGTCCTCGGCGAGCTGCTCCAGATCCGCAAGCACGGCGGGATGATGGTCGCCGCCCCCGTCCAGGCCGCCACCGTCGCGGCCCTGGGCGACTCCGCGCACGTCGCCGAGCAGCGGGCCCGCTACGCCCGGCGCCGGGACGCGCTGCGCGCCGCCTTCGAGGCGGCGGGCTTCCGCATCGAGCACAGCGAGGCGTCGCTGTACCTGTGGGCCACGCGCGACGAGTCGTGCTGGGAGACGGTCGGCGAGCTCTCCAAGCGCGGCATCCTCGTCGCGCCGGGTGACTTCTACGGTCCGGCGGGCGAGCGCTTCGTACGGATCGCGTTCACCGCCACCGACGAGCGGGTGGAGGCGGCGGTCCGTCGTCTGGCCGAGTAGCGCTACGCATCCGGGCGCGGCACGCGTGACGAGGGGCCCGGGAGCTTGCGCTCCCGGGCCCCTCGGTGCTGCTGCGTGAAGCCGCCGCTTCCGGACGGACGGATCAGCCGCCGACGCCGGGCAGCTGCGGAACGCCGCCCTTGGTCACGCCCTGCGCCGTGCCGCCGACGGCCGAGGCCGCGCCGCCCACGAGGTTGCCCGCGGCCTTGTTGGCGGCCGGGACGGTCTCGTTGCCGGCCTTGTGCACCGCGTGGGACGCCATCGGCACGGCCGTTCCGACGGCCTTCTGCCCGACACCCGTCGCCATGGCGCCGGCCTGCTGGGAGGTGGCACCGACGGTGTGGCTCGCGTTCGTGGTGTCCAGCGCGCTCACCGGAGCCAGATCCGTGGCCTTGGTGAGGTCCGCGGCGCTCGCGGCTCCGGCCGCGCCGACGACGGGAGCGGCACCCGCGGCGACGAGCAGGGCCACTCGAGCGATCCGGCGCGTGAGGGGGAGGGACATGTTGCTCCTTTGACGGAGTGGGAAGTCGGTTGCTGTCCGGCGTGCGGACGCAGTGACTACCGCGTGAGCCCGGGGAAGGTTGCGGTGGAGGAAGGTAAAGACTGGGTAATGCGTCGCATTATCGGGCCCGCTGAAATCCCGCCATACCGGGCAGGTTGTCAAGCGATACGGAAGCCTGAAAAGCCGTTATTCACAAGGGAGTTGGGGGTGCGTCGAGAACGCGTGCGGATTCCCGCCGACCCGGCAACTCCCGTATGTGGCGCATACCCCCGGCGGGGGGACGGTCGTACTACTGAACGGTCGTGATCCGGACCGCCGGCGTGCCGTCGCCGCCCGCCTCTTCCGCCGATTTCCGCCAGCCGTCCGCCGAATTCTCCGCCGACCACACCCGGCCGCCGAAGGAGACGCGCTCCACCCGCAGTTCCGCCGCGTGCGCCACCGCCCAGGACGCCACCGCCCAGCCGCGCCGCCCCGGCGTCTCGTCGTCCGGCCCCGGGCGCACCGGCACGGTCACCGTGCGGCCGCCGGCCGCCCCGGTCCGGCCGTCCCCCGTCACGGTGGGGGACGCCTCCACGCCGAACTCGCGGCTCAGCTTCGCCCGCACCGCCGCCGGATCGCCGGCCTTGCCGTCGCTCGGGCTCTTCGTACAGCTGAACGACGCCACCGCGCGGCCCGTGAGCCCCGACGACAACAGCGAGGCGTCCGGCTCGTGCTTGGCGTACGCCTGCGGGAAACCGCTGCGCTGCACCTTCTGCGCGGCCACCGTCAACGGCAGCCGCGAGTAGCCCGGCACCTCCACCAGGTGGTCGTAGAACTTCCCCGCCGCGTAGACCGGGTCCGTGATCTGCGCCGCCGTGCCCCAGCCCTGGGTCGGCCGCTGCTGGAAGAGCCCCAGCGAATCGCGGTCACCATGGTGGATGTTGCGCAGCCCCGACTCCTGCATCGCCGTGGCCAGCGCGATCGTCACCGCCCGCTCCGGCAGCCCGCGCGACGACCCCACGGCCGAGATCGTCGCCGCGTTGACCGCCTGCTCCGGCGAGAGGGAGTACACCTGCCCGTTCGCCCGCACCGTGCAGCGCGGCGCCCCCGGTCCACCGGTGATCAGCTGCGCCACCAGATAGCCGACCAGCGCCAGCAGCACGGCGCAGGCGGCCACGGTGCGCAGCAGGCGGCCACGGCGGGTGACGGTGATCCCGGACATGCGGGCCACGTTACTTCAGAGACCGCCCGGCGGCCCCTCCGGACCGTACCGGGCGTCGCGTTAGGCTCGCCGCATGGATCATCCCGCACTGGACCTGTCCCTCGACGCCGCCGCCCTCACCGCCCGGCTCGTCGACTTCCGTTCCGAGAGCGGTGACGAGAAAGCCCTCGCCGACGCCATCGAGGCCGAACTGCGCGGGCTGCCGCACCTGACCGTCGACCGGCACGGCAACAACGTCGTGGCCCGCACGAACCTGGGCCGCGCCGAGCGGGTCGTCCTGGCCGGTCACATCGACACCGTGCCCATCGCCGACAACGTGCCCTCCCGCCTGACAGCAGATATCAGCGGCTCCGTCGCGGGGAACGGCATCCTGTGGGGCTGCGGCACCAGCGACATGAAGTCCGGCGTCGCCGTACAGCTGCGCGTCGCCGCGACCGTCCCCGAGCCCAACCGCGACCTCACCTTCGTCTTCTACGACAACGAGGAGGTCGCCGCCCACCTCAACGGCCTCGGCCACGTCGCCGAGGCCCACCCCGACTGGCTGGCGGGCGACTTCGCGATCCTCCTGGAGCCCTCCGAGGGCGAGGTCGAGGGCGGCTGCCAGGGCACCCTGCGCGTCCTGCTGCGCACCACGGGCGAACGCGCCCACTCCGCGCGGAGCTGGATGGGCTCCAACGCCGTCCACGCCGCCGCACCCATCCTCGCCCGCCTCGCCGCCTACGAGCCGCGCCGCCCGGTCGTCGACGGACTCGAGTACCACGAGGGCCTCAACGCCGTGCGGATCGAGGGCGGCGTCGCCAACAACGTCATCCCCGACGAGTGCACCGTGACGGTGAACTTCCGCTACGCCCCCGACCGCACCCCCGAGGAGGCGCTCGCGCACGTCCACGAGGTCTTCGCGGACTGCGGCGTCACCGAGTTCGTCGTCGACGACCACTCCGGCGGCGCCCGCCCGGGCCTCGACCACCCGGCGGCCGTGGCCTTCATGGCGGCCGTCGGCGGCACGGCCCGGCCCAAGTTCGGCTGGACGGACGTGGCCCGCTTCAGCGCCCTCGGCGTGCCCGCGGTCAACTACGGCCCCGGCGACCCCCTGTACGCCCACAAGCGGGACGAGCACGTGGACACCGCCAAGATCACGCAGTGCGAGGAGCGGCTGCGGGCCTGGCTGACGGCTTGATCCGCTCTCCGGAGGGGCGGCGCCCCGGCGGTCACCACCTACCCTGAAGTGCAACGAGACCGACGATCCGCGGGTCCTGCGGCCCGCGGCGGAGGGAGCAGCATGGGCAATCCCGAGGCGTCGCGCGGGCGACGGGAACAGCGCCGGGGGCCGGTCGTCCGCCGGCACGGCCAGATGCAGGCGGGCACCACGGACCAGCACCTGCTGGACACCCGGGGAACGGCGGACTGGGTCCACGAGGACCCCTTCCGGGTCCTGCGCATCCAGTCCGAGTTCGTCGAGGGGTTCGGCGCGCTGGCCGAACTTCCCCCGGCCATCAGCGTGTTCGGGTCGGCCCGCACGAAGCCCGGCTCGCCCGACTACGAGGCCGGGGTGGCCATCGGGCGCGGTCTGGTCGAGGCGGGCTTCGCCGTCATCACCGGCGGCGGGCCCGGCGCGATGGAGGCCGCCAACAAGGGTGCGATGGAGGCCGGCGGGATCTCCGTCGGCCTCGGCATCGAGCTGCCCTTCGAGCAGGGCCTCAACCCCTATGTGAACCTGGGCGTCGACTTCCGGTACTTCTTCGTGCGGAAGACGATGTTCGTGAAGTACGCGAGCGGCTTCGTGGTGCTGCCGGGCGGCCTGGGCACCCTCGACGAGCTCTTCGAGGCCCTCACGCTCGTCCAGACGAAGAAGGTCACCCGCTTCCCCATCGTCCTCTTCGGCACCGACTACTGGCGGGGCCTGCTCGACTGGCTGGAGCACACGCTCGTCGACCAGGGCAAGGTGAGCGCCGCCGACCTCCAGCTCTTCCACGTCACGGACGACGTGGAGGAGGCGATCGGACTGGTGACGAAGGAGGCCGGGACCTGACGGGCCCTGCCTACGCCAGCCCTCGCCGGGCCACCGCGGGCGCGCGGTGGCCGGCGATGGCCGCCACCATGTCCAGCACCTGCTTCGTCTCCGCGACCTCGTGCACGCGGTAGACCTGGGCGCCGAGCCACGCGGACACCGCCGTCGTGGCGAGGGTGCCGATGACCCGCTCCTTCACCGGCCGGTCGAGGCTCTCGCCCACGAAGTCCTTGTTGGACAGCGAGACGAGCACGGGCCAGCCCGTCTCCGTCATCTCGCCCAGCCGGCGCGTGGCCTCCAGCGAGTGACGGGTGTTCTTCCCGAAGTCGTGCCCCGGGTCGATCATGATGCCGTCGCGGCGCACGCCCAGCTCCACGGCCCGCTCCGCCAGCCCCACCGTCACCCGCAGGATGTCCGCCATCACGTCGTCGTACTCGACGCGGTGCGGCCGCGTCCGCGGCTCCACGCCGCCCGCGTGGGTGCACACCAGGCCCGCGCCGTAACGGGCGGCCACCTCGGCCAGCTTGGGGTCCACGCCGCCCCACGCGTCGTTCAGCAGGTCCGCCCCGGCCTCGCAGACCGCCTCGCCCACGTCGTGCCGCCACGTGTCGACGCTGATCACCACGTCCGGGTGGCGCCGCCGGACCTCCGCCACGAACCCGACCGTGCGCCGGGCCTCCTCCTCGGCCGTCACCTCGGCTCCGGGGCCCGCCTTGACCCCGCCGATGTCGATGATGGCGGCGCCCTCCGCCACGGCCTGCTCCACCCGGGCGAGCGCCGGCTCGTCGCGGAACGTCGCCCCCTGGTCGTAGAAGGAGTCCGGGGTCCGGTTGACGATCGCCATGATCACCGGTTCGTGGGTGTCGAACTCGCGTCGTCCAAGCCGCAGCATTTTCCGTTCTTCCTCTCCCTGGTCCGCCAGCGACCTTAACTGTCAGTGGGGCATGGCACGATCGGAGTCGACGGTTTGGCCGACGCCGGCCGCCTGGACGCAAAGAGGGGACGGCCGTGTTCTGGTTCTTGCTCATCGCGCTGGTCGTGGTGGTCGCCGCGGTCACGCTCGCCGTCGCCGGCGGAGGCGGTGACGGCGCCGGCGGGGAGGCCGCCCTGCCCGAGGCCGTCCACGACCGGATGGCCTGGCCGCTGCCCGCCGCCCGGCCGCTGGGCCGGGCGGACGTCGAGGAGCTGCGGCTGCCCCTGGCCCTGCGCGGCTACCGCATGGCCGAGACCGACGACGCGCTGGACCGGCTCGGCGCGGAGCTCGCCGAGCGCGACGCCCGCATCGCCGAGCTGGAGGCGGCGCTCGCCGGGGCGCAGGCGGCGGCGATAGGGGTGCGGGGGCTGCTGGAGCGCGAGAGCGGCGGCACGGAGGAGCGGGAGCGGCCGGAGCCGCAGGAGTCGCAGGAGCCGCAGGACAGCCCGGGGAAGGGAAAGGCGTCATGAGCGGCGCCAGTGGAGTCGTCATCGGGGCGGACGGCCTGGCCCGTTGCCCGTGGGGGCTGGAGGCGGAGACCCTCGCGGACTACCGCGTCTACCACGACACCGAATGGGGCCGCCCGGTCCACGGCGACGACGCCCTGTTCGAACGGATATCGCTGGAGGCCTTCCAGTCGGGTCTGTCGTGGCTGACGATCCTGCGGCGCCGCGAGGGGTTCCGGGCCGGGTTCGCGGGCTTCTCCATCGAGAAGGTGGCGGCCTTCACGGAGGAGGACGCCGAACGGCTGCTGGCCGACCCGGGCATCATCCGCAACCGCGCGAAGATCGCGGCGACGCTGGCCAACGCGCGCGCCGCCGCGGAGCTGGCGCCGGGGGAGCTGGACGCCCTGGTGTGGTCCCACGCCCCCGACCCGGCCACCCGGCCCGTGCCCCGCTCGTCGGCCGACGTCCCGGCGGTCACGCCGGAGTCGACGGCGCTGGCCAAGGCCCTCAAGAAGCGGGGCTTCCGCTTCGTGGGTCCCACGACGGCGTACGCCCTGATGCAGGCGTGCGGCCTGGTGAACGACCACCTGGCGGGCTGTCACGTACGGACGGGCTGAAGCGACGCCCTACCGGCCCACGAACCGGGGCTTCTCCTTGGCCAGGAACGCCGCCACGGCGATCCCGTGGTCCTCCGCCGTGGCCGCCGCGCGCTGCAGTTCCTCCTCCTTGGCCAGGGTCTCCTCCAGCGTGTGCCCGGCCCCGTGGGCGAGCGACTCCTTGATCGCCGCGTACGCGGCCGTCGGCCCCTCGGCCAGCCGGCGGGCGACCTCCGCCGCCGCGGCGGCCAGCTCGGCCGCCGGGACGACCCGGTTCGCGATGCCCAGCTCGTACGCCTCCTGGGCGCTCACATTGCGCGGGAAGAGCAGCAGGTCGGCGGCGCGACCGTGGCCGACGAGGCGGGGGAGGGTCCAGGAGACGCCCGAGTCGGCGGTGAGCGCGACCCCGGCGAAGGATGTGTTGAAGGCGGCCGAGTCCGCCACCACGCGGTAGTCCGCCGCGAAGGCGAACCCCGCGCCGGCGCCCGCCGCCACACCGTTCACCCCGGCCACGACCGGCTTGGGCATCCGGGTGATGGCGGTGACGATGGGGTTGTAGTGGTCCCTGACGGTGTCCATCGTCGACCGGGTGCCGTGCTCGCGGTCGGCGGCCAGCGAGGCCACGTGCTCCTTGAGGTCCTGACCGACGCAGAAGGCCCGCCCGGTGGCGGTCAGCAGCACGGCCCGTACGGCGGCGTCGTCGGCCGCCTGCCGCAGGACGTCGCGGAGGGCGATCTTCGTCTCGTTGTTCAACGCGTTCATGGCGTCGGGACGATTCAGCGTGATCGTCGCGAGCCCGTCGGTCACCTCGTAGAGCACGGTGTCCGCCATGGTGCGGCCCCTCCCTTGGTCGGCTGTGGTGCGGTGCGTGCTCAGGATGCCGGAGATCATCGGGGCCGGATATGTGACCTGCGTCAAAGAATCGGCCATCGTGACGGCCGTGAGAGCGACGCAGGAATACCGCGCGATCCCCGAATTGAGTGGTTTTGCGGCAGCGCGTTGCCGAAGGGATGCGGACTGATGTTGGTCATTGGGTCGCGCGATGCGGGATAATGGCCTGGAAGCAATGTGTTCGATGCCGGTGACGCGTGCCCTTCCCGGGGCCGTCGGCTGACGATGAGCTGGTTTCAGGAAGGGGAACGAGCATGGCGGCCATGAAGCCGCGGACGGGCGATGGCCCGCTCGAGGTGACCAAGGAGGGGCGGGGCATCGTCATGCGGGTTCCGCTCGAAGGCGGCGGTCGTCTCGTCGTCGAGCTGACCCCCGACGAGGCCAAGGCTCTCGGCGAGGCCCTGGAGAAGGTCGTCGTCTGACGCCCTTGGTCCACGGCCACGGGCCTCGGGCCCATCATCCTCTCGCACCGCCCCGGTCGCCGGCATTGTCCCGGCCCCGGGGCGGTGGCGTATCCGCACGCGGCACCGAGCCGGCCGCACCGAGCCGGTGCCCCGGCTCCGCCGAGCCGGCTACGCCGGCCCCGCTACGCCGGGCCGCGTCTGACGGCGCACAGCAGTCCGTCGCCCACCGGCAGCAGGGACGGTACGAGCGCCGTGGACTCCCGGACGGCCCGGAGCAGTTCGCGCAGCCGCTGGACCTCGGCGGGCGGCACGGCCGAGTCGACCGTCCGGCCGTCCGCGAAGACGCCCTCGAAGCAGACCAGCCCGCCCGGGCGCAGCAGGCGCAACGATTCGGCTAGGTAGTCGAGGGACTCCATCCGGTCACCGTCGCAGAAGACCAGGTCGTATCCGCCGTCCGCGAGCCGGGGCAGCACCTCCAGGGCCCGGCCGGGGATGAAGCGCGCCCGGTTGCCGGCGAAGCCCGCCGCGCGGAAGGCCTGGCGGGCGAACTGCTGGCACTCCGGGTCGCTGTCCACCGTGGTCAGCACCCCGTCCGGCCGCATGCCGTGCAGCAGGTGGATGCCGGAGACCCCGGTGCCGGTGCCGATCTCGGCGACGGCCTTGGCGTCCACAGCGGCGGCGAGCAGGCGCAGCGCCCCACCGGTGCCGTTCGACACCGAGGTCAGCCCCGCCTCGTAGGCCCGGTCCCGGGCCCAGCGCAGTGCCTCGTCCTCGGCGACGAACACATCGGCGAACGCCCAGCTCGTCTGCTGGTTGCCGGTAATGGCCCTCTCCTGTCCCCGTAGTCGACGCAACCGTGACTGTATCCGCTGACCACGGGAACCCGCAGATGGGACCGGGCGTTGGAGAAGTACGGAACGCCGACGGAAGGGGGCGGGGGCGGCGGGAACCACCGGCGCGGGCCGTTCGTCACGGATGACAACGGATCAAGACCAAAATCCGGGTCAAAATTGCTTATCCGGAGCTAACGGGCGAGGTGGATATGGTAGGGGCTCCACTGGACACCACCAGAGCCGACAGGGGAGGTGCGGCTGCGGTCGGCGACCGTCGCGGAGTGCTCAGGCGCCTCCGCAGGTCCGCTCCCGAGCCGAAATCCGTGACCTACACCGCTGACCGTTCCAACGCCGCCGCCCGTACCGCGAACACCGCGACCTTCGCCACCGACGCGGACGCGCAGGCGTGGACTCCTCCCAGCTGGGAGGAGATCGTCAGCACGCACAGCGCCCGGGTCTACCGCCTCGCCTACCGCCTCACCGGCAACCAGCACGACGCCGAGGACCTCACGCAGGAGGTCTTCGTCCGCGTCTTCCGCTCCCTGTCCACGTACACCCCGGGGACGTTCGAGGGCTGGCTGCACCGCATCACCACGAACCTGTTCCTGGACATGGTCCGGCGCCGTCAGCGCATCCGCTTCGACGCGCTGGGCGAGGACGCCGCCGAGCGGCTCCCCAGCCGCGAGCCGTCCCCCCAGCAGCACTTCAACGACACCCACTTCGACGCGGACGTCCAGCAGGCGCTGGACACCCTCGCGCCGGAGTTCCGCGCCGCGGTCGTCCTGTGCGACATCGAGGGGCTCTCCTACGAGGAGATCGCCGCGACCCTCGGCGTCAAGCTCGGCACCGTGCGCAGCCGTATCCACCGCGGCCGTTCCCACCTCCGCAAGGCGCTCCAGCACCGCTCGCCCGCCGCCCGGGCCGAGCAGCGCGCGGTGGCGGTGCCGGCCGCCGGCGTTCCTCTCGGTGGGGAGGTCGGGATCGCGTGACCACCTCCGGCGGTCAGTCCCCCGCCGAGCACCATCTCGGCGACCGCCTCGCTGCCCTCGTCGACGGGGAGTTGGGGCACGATTCTCGGGAGCGGGTGCTGGCGCACCTCGCCACCTGCTGGACCTGCAAAGCGGAAGCCGACGCGCAGCGTCGGCTCAAAAGCGTGTTCGCGGAGGCCGCGCCGCCTCCGCTCTCCGACTCGCTGCTCGCCCGGCTGCAAGGGCTGCCGGGCGGCATGGGCGGCCCGCCCGGGCCTTCCGGGCTGTCCGGGCCGTCCGGTGACGAGGGCGAAGGCGGCCCCCCGGCCGTGGGAAGAGGCGCCTTCGGCGCCGGGGCGGAGGCCTTCGCCCTGCTTCCGGCGGTCGCCCCCCAGCCGCGTGACCGGGGCTTCCGCACCCACCCGGTGGGGCAGGGCGGCTCGCGCGGCCGGCGGTTCGCCTTCGCGGCGGCCGGAGCGGTCTCGCTGGCCGCGATAGCCCTGGCCGGGGCGCAGCCGTTGGAGACGCCCGTGGCGTCGCGGCAGGCCCGCAGCGACGGCACCAGCGCGGCCACGAGCTCCCTCGGCTCGGCGCAGGGCGTGCCCCTGGACCAGCGCGATCAGCGCGACCTGGGCCGGGCGCAGCCGGCGGCGCAGGAGCTGTCGGCGACGTTCGCGGCCCCGCTGGCCGCGGGCGTCTCCCTGCTGCGTCCCTCCGGCGCGCGGCTGCTGCCGCCGATGGTCCGCAGGCCCGCGACCCTCGCCGCGCAGCCGCAGGCCCGGCCGCCGGTACAGCCCCGCTGATCACAGCCGGGATCCCCGCCGGGATCCCGGCGGGCTCCCCCCTCCGCACCCGGCCGGGGACCTGGTGTAATCGTCTGTGGGGCGCGCGTGTTTCCGGCATGCGCGCCTCCGCGACGAACGGTGGGGAGAGGAATGGACGAGGGGAAGGCACGGGCATCCGCGCCCAAGCCGCACTGGTGGCACCGCCGCCGTACGCCGGAGGGCGTCCCGCCGCAGCCGCTCGCGGGCCCGGGCGACACCCCCGCCGCGCCGCTGCACGCCCCCGACCCGTACAGCACCCCGCCCTACGGCCGCCCCGGCCCCTGGGCCCCGGCACCCCCGGTCCAACGCCCCACCCTCACCCCGCCCCAGGGCACCCCGCTGGTGCCGGGGGCGACGCCGCCCCCGGTGCCCCCCGCGGCGTACGCGCCGCAGCCGCCTGCCGAGCCGGCCACCCAGCCACTGCCGTCGCAGGCGACGGTGGACACCACGCCGCCCGTCGGCGCGCCCGACGAACCGGCCACGCGGCCGCTGCCGCCCGTCGGCCCGGCCGCCGACCACGTCCCGCACCCGGCGCCGCAGGCGTTCACGCACGCCGCACCGGAGGCGCCCGCGCACCCCGCGCCGGAGGCGAACCCGTGGGGCTACGACCCCTGGGCCGTCGGCGGCGCGCTGCCCGCGTACGGGAAGCCGGAGCCCGTCAAGCAGGTGACCGTGGCCCGGAGCCGGATCGTGGGCGGGGCCGTGGTCGTGGCGTTGGTCGCAGGCGGGATCGGCGGCGGGATCGGGATGTACCTGGAGCGGGACGGCGGTGTCGCCGGGCGGGTGACGCTGCCGCAGGCCGGGGCCGGGAGCGCCGACCGCGCGCCCGGGAGCGTCGCCGGGATCGCCGCGCGGGCGCTGCCCGGCGTCGTCACGATCCATGTGCGCGGCGGCGGCGACCAGAGCACCGGCACCGGCTTCGTGCTCGACAAGAAGGGGCACATCCTCACCAACAACCACGTCGTGCAGTCCGCGGCGTCCGGCGGCGGCTCCATATCCGTGACGTTCAACGGCGGACAGACCGCCAAGGCGGAGCTCGTCGGCCGCGACGGCGGCTACGACCTCGCCGTGATCAAGGTGTCCGGCGTGTCCGGCCTCACCCCGCTCGCCCTCGGCAATTCCGACTCCGTGCGCGTCGGCGACTCCGTCATCGCGATCGGCGCGCCCTTCGACCTCGCGGGCACCGTCACCACCGGGATCATCAGCGCCAAGGAGCGCCCGATCACCGCGGGCGGCCGCAAGCAGGACGGCGCCGACATCAGCTACGTCGACGCCCTCCAGACCGACGCCCCGATCAACCCCGGCAACTCCGGCGGCCCCCTGGTGGACTCCCAGGCCCGGGTCATCGGCATCAACAGCGCCATCCGCTCCGTCGGGGACGCCGAGTCCGGCGGGGCGGGCGGCCAGGGCGGCAGCATCGGCCTCGGCTTCGCGATACCGATCAACTCCGCCCGTCGCGTCGCCGAGGAGCTGATCAACACCGGGAAGGCCACCCATCCGGTGATCGGCGTGTCACTCGACATGGCCTATGCGGGTGACGGCGCACGGGTGAACACCGACGGCTCCAGGACCCCGGCGGTCACCCCCGGCGGCCCCGCCGACAAGGCGGGCATCCGGCCCAAGGACGTCATCAGGAAGGTGGACGGCGTCCCCGTGCACGCGGCCCAGGAGCTGATCGTCAAGATCCGCGGTCACCGACCGGGCGACAGCCTCGCCCTCACCCTTGACCGGGACGGCCGGGAGGAGACCGTCCGCCTGACGCTGGGCTCCGCGACCAGCGGCTGATCGGCGGCTGACCAGCGGCCGACGGCGGCGTCGGCCGCCCATCGGCCGCCCACCGCCCACTCACCGGTCTCCGAACCTTCGCCCGATTTTGACCGTCGTGTCTCCCGTCGCCCCCACCGGGCCAGGTACCGTGATACCCGGCCGCCCCGGCCGTCTACGCCCCCAAGGAGCTGAGCAACGTGCTCGACATAGGACCCCTCGAGCTGATCACGCTCATCGTCCTTGCCGTGCTCATCTTCGGTCCCGACAAGCTGCCGAAGATGATCCAGGACGTGTCGCGCACGCTGCGCAAGATCCGGCAGTTCTCCGAGAACGCCAAAGAGGACATCCGCTCCGAGCTCGGCCCCGAGTTCAAGGACTTCGAGTTCGAGGACCTCAACCCCAAGACGTTCGTGCGCAAGCACGTGCTGGAGAAGGACGAGCTGGGCCTGAAGGAGATCCGCAACGGCTTCGACTTCAAGTCCGAGATGGCCGAGATGGCCGAGGTCAGCGACACGGCCCACGGCCGGACGGCCCCCTCGTCCTCGACCTCCGCCGGCGGCTCCGGCACCCCGGACCTGCTCAAGAAGCGCGAGAGCGGCCTTCAGCCGGGAGAGCGTCCTCCGTACGACGCCGACGCCACCTGAGCCCGTCGATGCGGGGCCCCATTGACGGGGGTGGCTATCCTCCCTTTGTTTGGGGTGCGGCCGGGAACGAGGGCCCGGCGCGCCCAGGACGTCGGGGCTATGAGGAGGCGCCGCGCAGATGGAGACGACGAGTCGGGTAGGGGCGCGAGGGGCCGGCGAGGCCGACGCGTCCGCCGCGGGGACGCCGGACGGGCAGGGCGGGTCCGGTAACCGGCGCTCGGTCGACGGCTATCTCCTGGCGTCGTTCCCGTGGTACGGCCTGGACGAGGCCTACACCGGGCCGCGCTGGCTGATGCAGGTAGGCGCCGCCGCCGACGGCACGGTGGAGCACGGCTCCACGGGCCACGGCGCCGAGCCGCAGCTGCGCATGGGCCGCATCGAGCACGACACCGCCACCCAGCGCTTCGCGGTCGTGGTCACCGTCGCCAGCCGCCCGGTGCGGCGCAGCGCCGACGGCACGGGCGTGCTGGAGGCCACCTCGGTCTCCTCGGCCGCCTGGCTGGCCGGCTCGGGGCTGCTGGCGTGCACCTGGCCCTCCCAGATGGAGCGCGCCCTGCGCCAGGACTGGCTGGACCAGCAGACGGCCCTCGCCTGGGAGCTCGCCGACCATCTGGAGGAATCGGCCTGGTCGACGCTGTCGCTCCCGGTGGACGGGGTGCCCACGGACTTCCGCTACCGGGAGTCGGAGTACGGCTGGGTGCTCGCCGGTTCGGCGGAGGGCGTCCACATCGGCGCGTACGGGCGCGGCATGAGCGCGTACGGCATGGGCTTCGCGGTGATCCCGGACATCAGGGTCTACGAAGCGGACTGAGCCGGACCGGCCGGGTCACCCGTCGGGCCGCCCCGGGCTGCGGGGCTCGTGGGGCCGGGCTTGAATGCCCGCAGGGGGCCGACTTCCGAGAGGGTGACGCACCATGCCGGGCAGGTTCGAGATGTACGAGGACAAGGCGGGCCACTACCGCTACCGGCTGAAGGCGGGCAACGGCGAGATCATCGCCGTCGGCGAGGCCTACAACAGCCGGGCGGCGTGCGAGAAGGGCATCGAGTCGGTGAAGCGGAACGCCGCGACGGCGACCGTGAAGGACCTGGGCCACCAGGAGAAGTAGCCCGCAGACGCGCGGAGGGCGCCCGGCGGAATCCGCCGGCCGCCCTCCGCACACCCGTGAGGGTCAGAACTTGTTGCGCGGCGTGATGCCCAGCGACATGCCCGACAGGCCGCGCTGCCGCCCGCCGAGCTTGCCCGCGATGGCGCGCAGCGCGCTGCCCGCCGGGGAGTCGGGGTCGCTCAGGACCACCGGCTTGCCCTCGTCGCCGCCCTCGCGCAGCCGGACGTCGATCGGGATCGAGCCCAGCACGGGCACGGTCGCGCCCGTGGTGCGGGTGAGGCCGTCGGCGACCTTCTGGCCGCCGCCCGTGCCGAAGACGTCGACCATCTCGTCGCAGTGCGGGCACGGCAGCCCGGACATGTTCTCCACGACGCCGACGATCTTCTGGTGGGTCTGCACGGCGATCGAGCCGGCCCGCTCGGCGACCTCGGCGGCGGCCTGCTGAGGGGTCGTCACCACGAGGATCTCGGCGTTGGGGACCAGCTGGGCCACCGAGATGGCGATGTCGCCCGTGCCCGGCGGCAGGTCGAGGAGGAGGACGTCCAGGTCGCCCCAGAAGACGTCCGCGAGGAACTGCTGGAGGGCACGGTGGAGCATGGGGCCGCGCCAGACCACCGGGGCGTTGCCCGGGGTGAACATGCCGATCGAGATGACCTTCACACCGTTCGCCGACGGCGGCATGATCATGTTCTCGACCTGGGTGGGACGGCCGTCCGCGCCCAGCATGCGGGGCACCGAGTGGCCGTAGATGTCGGCGTCCACGACACCGACCTTCAAGCCGTCGGCCGCCATGGCGGCGGCCAGGTTGACCGTCACCGAGGACTTGCCGACGCCGCCCTTGCCGGAGGCGACCGCGTAGACGCGGGTCAGCGAGCCGGGCTTGGCGAAGGGCACCTCGCGCTCGGTCTGGCCGCCGCGCAGCGACGACGCGAGCTCGCGGCGCTGCTCGTCACTCATCACGTCCAGCTCGACGGTGACGCCCGTGACGTTCTCGACCCGCGAGACGGCCTCGGTCACCATCGAGGTGATCTTGTCGCGCATGGGGCAGCCGGCGACCGTCAGATAGACCGCCACCGCGACCGTGCCGTCCGCCGCGATCCCCACCGATTTGACCATCCCCAGCTCGGTGATGGGGCGCTGGATCTCGGGGTCGTTGACCGTCGCGAGCGCGGCGCGGATCGCGTCCTCACTCGGCGCGGCGGTGTCGTACGTGTCGGTAGCCATAGCTCCGATGGTACGGCTCGGCACAGGGCCTCGGGAAAGCCTCTCAGCGGTCGCCTTCCTCACTCTCCGCCGGGAATACCCGGCGCTGCTCCAGCTCCTTGACCAGCTCCTCGAACTCCGAGCGGATCCAGTCCCGGGTCGCGACCTCGCCGAGGCCCATCCGCAGCCCGGCGATCTCCCGCGTCAGGTACTCGGTGTCCGCGATGGAGCGCTCGTTCTGTTTGCGGTCCTGCTCCAGGTTGACCCGGTCGCGGTCGTCCTGCCGGTTCTGCGCCAGCAGGATCAGGGGGGCGGCGTACGACGCCTGGAGGGACAGCACGAGGGTCAGGAAGATGAACGGATAGCGGTCGAACCGCAGGTGCCCGGGGACCGAGGTGTTCCACACGACCCACAGGACGATGACGACCGTCATCCAGACGATGAAGCGGCCCGTGCCCAGGAAACGGGCGATCCGCTCCGACATCCGCCCGAACGCCTCCGGGTCGTACTCCGGCAGCCAGCGGGAGCGCTTCACCCGGGGCAGGTCCAGCCGGGCGCGCTGCGGCGGGTGGGCGTGCGGGTGCACCGCCGCCGACTCGGCCTTGGCCCGGTCGGCGGACCGGTCGGGGCGCAGCGCGGGCGCGGTGGCGCGGGCCCGGTCGCGGTCCCCGGGCCTCACGGCTCACCGCCCTGGAGGTCCATGCCGAACGCGCCGTGGTGGAGCTCGGTCTCCCGCCAGTCGTCCGGCAGCAGGTGGTCGAGGACGTCGTCCACGGTCACCGCGCCCAGCAGCGAGCCGCTCTCGTCCACGACGGGCACGGCGACCATGTTGTACGTCGCCAGGTAGCTGGTGACCGCGCGCAGCGGCATGTCCGGCGGCAGCGGCCGCAGCTCGGTGTCGGTCATCGAGCCGACGAGCGTGAACGGCGGGTCGCGCAGCAGCCGCTGGAAGTGCACGGTGCCCAGGAACTTGCCCGTCGGCGTCTCGTCCGGCGGACGGCACACGTACACCTGGGCGGCCAGCGCGGGGGACAGGTCGGGGTTGCGCACCCGCGCGAGGGCGTCGGCGACGGTCGCGTCCGGGCGCAGCACGATCGGCTCGGTGGTCATCAGACCGCCCGCCGACAGCTCCTCGTAGGACATCAGCCGCCGCACGTCGGCGGCCTCGTCCGGCCGCATCAGCGTCAGCAGCCGCTCCATCTCCTCCTCCGGCAGCTCGGAGAGCAGGTCGGCCGCGTCGTCGGGGTCCATGGCCTCCAGGACGTCGGCGGCCCGCTCCTCCTTCAGCTTGCCGAGGATCTCGATCTGGTCGTCCTCCGGCAGCTCCTCCAGGACGTCCGCGAGCCGGTCGTCGTCCAGGGCGGCGGCGACCTCGGCGCGCCGCTTGGGGGAGAGGTGGTGGAGCACGTTGGCCAGGTCGGCGGGGCGCAGCCGCTCGAAGGTGGCCAGCAGGTTCTCGGCGCCCTGGCCGTGCTCCTCCAGTGAGAAACCGGTGACGGCGGACCACTCCACCGTCAGCGTCTCCCCCTTGCGGCGCAGGGCGCCGCCCTTGCCCCGGCGGACGAAGACCTTGTCGATCTCCCAGTCCCGGCGGGCGGGCAACTGGGTGATGGACACGTCGAGGACGGTCACCTCCTCGTCCGTTTCGACGAGCCGCACCCGGCGGTCGAAGAGCTCCCCGAAGACCAGCGTCTCCGTGGGCCGCTGCTCGAACCGCCGCATGTTCACCACGCCCGTGGTGATGACCTGCCCGGACTCCACGCCGGTCACCCGGGTCATCGGCAGGAAGATCCGCCGCCGGCTGACCACCTCCACGACCAGCCCCAGCACCCGGGGCGGCCGCTTGCCCACGCGCAGCATCGCCACGACGTCGCGGACCCGGCCCACCTGGTCCCCGTTGGGGTCGAAGACGGCCACGCCCGAGATGTGCGAGACGAACACCCGGGGGGCGCCTGCTGCCATGGCCGCGTACCTCCTCCCACGCCGGGTGGTGTCCGATTCAGGCTAGCGTGACCGGCTTCGCCGGGCGCGGGAGAGACCGCCGTACGGAGCGTCTACGGATCCTGTACGGACTCCCCGCTTCCGCCCGTCGGCGGCCCGGGTACGCTGCGCCGTAGCCCACCGGTGACCGGAGGACAGGAGCGACAGGTGCGAACGCGGAACGCGGCTCTCGTGGGAGCCCTGTGCGTCGGCCTGTCGGCCGTGCTCACGGCCTGCGGCGGCGGAGCCGAGGACCCGGACGCGGGGACCAACGGCGTCGGCAAACTCGAACCCGCCGCCATCCAGGACAAGGCCCGCGCCGCCGCGCGCGGCGCCGATGCCGTCCACCTGTCCGGCAACGTCGTCAGCCAGGGCCGCACCTACCGCATCGACATGCGGCTGAAGAAGAACGGCGGCACGGGCCGGGTGTCCTCCTCCGCCGCCAGCTCCTTCGAGCTGCTGCGCGTGGGCGACGACCTCTACCTCAAGGCGCCCGCCGGGTTCTGGGCCAAGGGATCCACGCCCGCGCCCTCGAAGGCCCCCGCCGCCGGCGCCACGGCCAAGCCGGACGCGGCGGCCGCCGCCGGCAAGCTCGACGACAAGTACGTCAAGGTGCCGGGCGACGACCCCGCCTACCAGCAGTTCCGGGGCTTCACCGACAAGGACGTCCTCCTCGACGGCCTCCTCGCCCTCCACGGCACCCTCGCCCGGGGCGACCACGGCACGGTCGGCGGCGTCCGCACCATCCGCGTCGCGGGCGCCAAGGGCGGCGGCGGCACGATGGACGTCTCCCTCACCGGCACCCCGTATCCCGTGCGGGTACAGCGCGCGGGCGGCGCGGGCCAGCTGGAGCTGGACGGCTGGGGCAAGGACTTCGCCCTCGCCGTCCCCGACAAGAACCAGACCGTCGACTACGGCAAACAGCTGCGCATCCCCTCGGGCGGCACCCTCCCGTCCTCGGGAGCGGGCTCTTCGGGAGAAGGCGCGAACCCGGGCACGTGACGTACGGGGTGGCGCTCAGCGCCCCGCGCGGCGCCCCCGGCGCAGCAGCCGCGGCAGCGCCGCCGGCATGGGCTCGCGCGTCGTCGCCGGCGTCGCCAGCGGAACCGCCACCAGGGAACCGTCCGGCAGCTCCGCGGTGGCCCCGGACGGCGTCAGCCGCAGCACCCGGCACTCCTCCGCCCAGCGGTCCTCCAGCCGCTCCGCGTCGGGCGCGTTGAGCCGCTTGCCCTTCAGCTCGGCGACGGCCGCCGCCCACTCCTCCCCGCGCGCCGGGAGCTCGCTCACCGACGCCGTCCAGGAGACCAGCCGACCGCCCTTGTCCTTGCTGCGCACGGTCACCGTGGCCGTCGCGCCCTCGGCGAGCCCCAGCTCGTCCACGGGCTGCTCGCCCGGACCGCCCACGAGGTGCGCGGCACCCTCGTGCCAGACGTGCCACAGCGCCCGGCTGGGCCCGGCCGGACCCTTCACCCAGATGAGGCCGGACTTCTTCGTGGCCTCTTCGATCAGCGCCTGCGTCATCGTCATGCGCCCTACCTTACGCACGCGCCTAGGCTGGGTCCGTGAGTGCTGCCCGCGCGCGACGAGACGCGATACCGACGCCCAGGACGACCACCGGACCGGCGAGCCCGGAGGAGGCCCCCGGCGTATCCGGCGCACCGGGGGCGTCCGTCCGTACCGAACTCCTCCTCCTCGCCGTCGCCATCGCCGGCGTCTCCCTCTCCGCGCCGCTGATCGCGGCCACCGCCGCGCCCGCCCTGGCCATCGCCTTCTGGCGCAACGCCATGGCCGTCGGCGCGCTCACCCCCGTCGTCCTGCTCCGCCCCCGCCACCGCGCCGAGCTGCGCGGCATCGGCCGGCGGACGGCACTGCTGGCCGTCGCAGCCGGGGCGCTGCTCGCCGTCCACTTCGGGGTCTGGCTGCCCAGCCTCCAGATGACCTCCGTCGCCTCGTCCACGGCGCTGGTCACCACCACGCCCATCTGGACCACCCTGCTGCTGCGGCTGCGCGGCCACCGTCCGCCAGCGCTGGTCTGGGCCGGCACCGCGCTGGCCTTCCTCGGCGTGCTGACGCTCACGGGCGTCGACCTGTCCCTCTCCCCGCGCGCCCTCGCCGGGGACGGCCTCGCGCTCGCGGGCGGCGTCGCGGCCGCCGGGTACGTCCTGCTGGGCGCGGAGGTGCGCCGGACGGTGGGCACGGTCGCCTACACCTCCATCTGCTACACGACCACGACCGTGCTGCTGCTCGCCGCGTGCCTGGGCGGGGGAGTGTCCCTCGGCGGCTACAGCGGGGAGACCTGGCTGAAGCTGGCGGTGCTCACGGTCGCGGCCCAGCTGCTCGGCCACTCGCTGATCAACAGGGTGGTCAAGGGCCTGGGCCCGTCCGTCACGTCCACGGCGATCCTGCTGGAGACGCCGGGGGCCGCGCTGATCGCGGCGCTGTGGCTGGGGCAGGAGCCGCCCGTCGTGGCGTATCCGGCGCTGGCCGTGATCATGGCGGGCCTGGCGCTGGTCATCATGGGCGGCCGGAAGAAGGCCCCGGTCCCACCGGAGTCCGGGGTCTAGCCGCTACAGCCAGCCGTTCCTCTTGAAGCCGCGGTGGATGGCGTAACAGATCACGACGGTGACCACCATGACCGTGGGGTAGCCGTACTTCCACTGCAGCTCCGGCATGTACTTGAAGTTCATGCCGTACACGCCCGCGATCATCGTCGGCACGGCGAAGATCGCCGCCCAGGACGTGATCTTGCGCATGTCCTCGTTCTGCGCCACGGACGCCTGCGCGAGGTTGGCCTGGAGGATGGAGTTCAGCAGGTCGTCGAAGGAGACCACCTGCTCGTGGACGCGCGCCAGGTGGTCGGCGACGTCGCGGAAGTACTTCTGGATGTCCGGGTCGACCAGCCGCATCGGCCGCTCGCTGAGCAGCTGCATCGGCCGCATCAGCGGGGTGACCGCGCGCTTGAACTCCAGCACCTCGCGCTTGAGCTGGTAGATGCGGCCCGCGTCGCCGCCCCGCCGGCTGCCCTTGCTGGGCTCGGAGAAGACGTCGATCTCCACCTCGTCGATGTCGTCCTGCACGGCGTCGGCCACGGCTATGTAGCCGTCGACCACCTGGTCGGCGATGGCGTGCAGCACGGCCGAGGGGCCCTTGGCGAGCAGCTGGTCGTCCTCCTCCAGCCGGTGGCGCAGGGCGCGCAGCGAGCCCTGGCCGCCGTGCCGGACGGTGATGATGAAGTCCGGGCCCGTGAAGCACATCACCTCACCTGTCTCCACCACCTCGCTGGTGGCGGTGAGTTCGGCGTGCTCCACATAGTGGATGGTCTTGAAGACGGTGAAGAGCGTGTCGTCGTAGCGCTCCAGCTTGGGCCGCTGGTGGGCGTGGACCGCGTCCTCCACGGCCAGCGGGTGGAGCCCGAACTCGCGGGCTATCCCCGCGAACTCCGCCTCCGTGGGCTCGTGCAGCCCGATCCACGCGAACCCGCCGGAGTTCCGCACCCGGCGCAGCGCCTCGGCGGGACTGATGAGTTCGCTGACCCGCTTGCCGTCGCGATAGACGGCGCTGTCCACGACGGCGCTGCTGACCGAGGCGTCACGGGTGGTGCCGTAGCCGCCACCGCCGCTCTTGTCGGGCACCCGGCGCAGGGCGGGGCGGACTACGGCACGCAGGTCACGGATCATCGACATGGCTGGCTCCTTCACGGGCCGGCCGCCGGCCACGACGCGGGCGCAACGCTGCCTGGAAGGAGGACGTGGCCGGGCGCCCTGGGCGCAGGGGAGCACGTCCGCAAATCAGGTGGCGCTTCGCGCGGTGCGTGCGACCGGCGACAGTTCGCGGAGAGTTCGCAGAGGACTGCGGAGAACACGGAACAAAGCGAGGGCAGGCGCTCTTCCGTCAAGTGCCGCGGGCGTGAAGGGACTTCCGGGATTCGATCCGGCGAGAAGGGCCGGTCACGGAAGGCCTCGGGTCACGGGGTGACGCGCGTCCGGGGCGAGGAGACGGGAGAACTGTCGGTACTGCACGGTCGACTAGGATCCACCGCAGCCCCACCTCCTCCGGCCGGTCCCCGCGTAAGGGACGATCGTCACGCCTGGACCAGAGGCCGAGGCGAGTCAAGGCTAGCAGTCGCCCGACACGTCAAGGCCCCGCTTTGCCTGTTCGATACGCGTTCTATGCTCACTGCATGTCAGACGTTCTCGCACTGGTCGAGGCCCGGCTGCTGACGGCCCTCGGTGAACCCGACGCGCGCGCCGCGATCACTTTCCTGGGCACCGACCGGATCGAGGTCCTCCGGTTCGCTGCCTCCGACGACGCCGGGGACATCGTCCGCTACGCCACCCTCGGCATGTCCGCCCACCCCATGACCGACCCCACGGCTTCCCTCGCCGACCCCCTGCGCGGCCCCCGTGCCGAGCTGGTCCTCTCCGTGCGCGCCGGCCGCGCCGACACGGACAAGGTGCTCCGCCCGCTCGCCGTCCTCGCCGCGTCGCCGCAGGTGGAAGGGCTCGTGGTGGCACCCGGCGCCTCCTTGGACACCGGAGAGCCGCTCTGGCCCGGGGCGCCCTTCACCTCCGTGCTCGTCGCCGGGTCCGGCGGCCTCGTCGAGGACCTGGAGCTCGACGCCCCGCTGGACCCCGTCCGCTTCCTCCCCCTGCTGCCGATGACGCCCAACGAGGCCGCGTGGAAGCGCGTCCAGGGCGCCGCCGCCCTGGAGGAACGGTGGCTGCGGCACGGCACCGATCTGCGCGACCCGCTGCGCGCCGGGGTGCCGCTCGGCGACTGACGGCGGCCGGCCCGCCGGACGCCGGTGTCCCGAAGGGTGGGAACGCCCCGACTCCGGACGGGTGATCGTCCTTGACGCGGGGGCGCCCTGGTAGGACCGTTGGAGGCTATGAGGGGCGAACCCAGTTGCCCGAAGTGCGGTGGCCGGGTGCGCGCGCCCGGTCTCTTCGCCGACTCGTGGCAGTGCGCCGTGCACGGCACCGTGCACCCTCTGCAGCCGGTCGTCCCGCCCAGCGTCGAGGCACTGGGCGTCGCGGTGGGGCGCGCCCGGGTGCCGGTCTGGATGCCCTGGCCCCTGCCCGTCGGCTGGCTCTTCACCGGCGTGGCCTGCGCGGGCGACGACCGCTCCGGCGCGCGGGCGACCGCCGTCGCCTGCTCCGGGCCCAGCCCGCTGGGCGGCCCCGGCGAGCTGCTGCTCGTCGCCGAGGAACTCGGCGTCGGCCTCGGCGCGCGCTACGCCGGCGTCGACGGCCCCGACCCCGGCCCGTACCTCCGCGTCGACCTCTCGCCGCACGCCAAGGTCCACGCGGCGGGGCGGCCCACGCCGCTCTGGCACGTCGAGGGCGCCCCCGGCGACCGCGCGGTCTTCGCGGGCGAGGCGCGGGGGCTGTGGCTCTGGGCGATCGTGTGGCCCGAGCGGTCGGGGCTGCTGATGTACGACGAGCTCGTGCTGACGGATCTGCGGGACGCCGGGGCGGAGGTCGACCTCCTGCCGTGCGGGGCGCTGTCGCCGCGGATCCTGTCGCCCTGAACCGGTGCTCCGCACCACCCCTCCCACGACCGTTATCCTGAATCGGTCCTGTCGTGTTCCGGTGCTGTGGGGAGTCGTGTCGTGCGCATCGATCTGCACACCCACTCCACGGCCTCGGACGGTACGGACACCCCCGCCGAGCTGGTCCGGAACGCAGCCGCCGCCGGGCTGGACGTCGTCGCGCTGACCGACCACGACGGGGTCGGCGGCCACGCCGAGGCCATCGCGGCCCTCCCCGCCGGGCTCACCCTCGTCACCGGCGCCGAGCTCTCCTGCCGCTTCGACGGCCCCGACGGCTTCAGCGTCCACATGCTGGCCTACCTCTTCGACCCCCATGAGCCGGAGCTCGCCCGCGAGCGCGAGCTCGTGCGCGACGACCGCGAACCGCGCGCCCGCGCCATGGTCGCCAAGCTCAACGAGCTCGGCGTGCCCGTCGCCTGGGAGCGCGTCGCGCGCATCGCCGGCGACGGGGCCGTCGGCCGCCCGCACGTGGCCACGGCCATGATCGAGCTCGGCGTGATCGACAGCGTCTCCGACGCCTTCACCTCCGAGTGGCTCGCCGGTGACGGCCGGGCCTTCGTCGCGAAGCACGAGCTCGACCCCTTCGAGGCGATCCGCCTGGTCAAGGCGGCCGGCGGCGTCACCGTGCTCGCCCACCCCCTCGCCCGGGGGCGCGGCCGCTGCGTCGACGAGCGGGGCATAGCCGAGCTGGCCGCCGCCGGCCTGGACGGCATCGAGGTCGACCACATGGACCACGACGCCGCCACCCGCGCCCGGCTGCGCGGCCTCGCCGCCGACCTGGGCCTGCTGCCCACCGGCTCCAGCGACTACCACGGCAGCCGCAAGAGCTGCCGCCTCGGCGAGTTCACCACCGACCCGGAGATCTACGGGGAGATCACGCGCCGTGCGACGGGCGCGTTCCCCGTCCCGGGCGCCGGCGGCTGACCACTTCGCGCTCCGGTCCCGGCCGTCCGTCCATGGACGTCCACGGGCGGGCGAGCGCGCCCGTACGTCCCTTCCCCCGCACCGCGTCGACGCGTACGCGGCGATCGTCCGAGGCGTACGAGCCGTTCGCGCACGCCCTCCCCGGCCCGGGCCCCTCCTACCTCCCCCCACCGCTCCTGCTCGCTCCGCAATCGCAAGGCCTCACGTGTTCGACATCGCTGTCTTCGGCTCCCTCTTCCTCACCCTGTTCGTGATCATGGACCCGCCCGGGATCACGCCGATCTTCCTCGCCCTCACCGCGGGCCGCCCGGCCAAGGTCCAGCGGCGCATGGCCTGGCAGGCGGCGACGGTCGCCTTCGGCGTGATCGCCCTCTTCGGCATCTGCGGCAAGCAGATCCTCGACTACCTCCACATCACCACCCCCGCCCTGATGATCGCGGGCGGACTGCTCCTGCTGCTGGTCGCGCTGGACCTCCTCACGGGCAAGTCGGAGGAGCCCAAGCAGACCAAGGACGTCAACGTGGCGCTCGTGCCGCTGGGCATGCCGCTGCTGGCGGGCCCCGGTGCGATCGTCTCGGTGATCCTCGCCGTGCAGCGCGCCGACTCGGTCGCCTCGCAGGTCTCGGTGTGGTGCGCCATCGCGGCGATCCACGTCGTGCTGTGGGTGGTGATGCGGAACTCGCTCCACATCATCCGTGTGATCAAGGACGGCGGTGTGGTCCTGGTGACCCGGCTCGCCGGCATGATGCTCTCGGCGCTGGCCGTCCAGCAGATCATCAACGGCATCACCCAGGTGATCCAGCACCACTGAGCCGCTTCCGCGCACATGCGGAACGCCCCCGTACGGTCGTCGTACGGGGGCGTTCGGCTTTCCGGAGCGCGTCGGCGCTACCGGACCGAGGAGTCGGCCGGGCGGATGTATATGCGTTGGCCGATGGAAGCGGCCTGCTGCACGATCCGGTTGACGGAGGCGGCGTCCACGACGGTGCTGTCGACGGCGGTGCCGTCGACGTCGTCCAGGCGCATGATTTCGAAGCGCAAGGCTTCTCCCTTCGTCTGATCCTCCTGCGGAGAACTGTGAACAGTGACGCGCGCGGCGACATTGCGGCGCGCGTTCCAAGAGTGTCCAACGAGTTTAACCCTCGAAACATTCCCTACGCTAAAGAAATTTTTAACGTGGCTAATGAGTGGGGCCGGCCGCGCGTGCCGGAGTGCGTTCGGGGGGAGCGAGTGGAACCCTGGAGACTCCCGGACACGGAAACGAGGCGATCGGCGATGGCGGCCACGGAGGGTGCCGGGCTGGGACAGCCCTGCTGGGTGAGCCTGCTGACCGCCGACCTCAAGGCGTCGCAGGACTTCTACGCGGCCGTGCTGGGCTGGACGTTCCGGGCCGGGTCGTTCGGCGAGGGCTTCTCCGTCGCCATCTCCGACGGCAAACCCGTCGCCGGGCTGAGCGACGCCGCCAGCAGCCTGGGCGTGGCCGTCTCCTGGACCTCGTACTTCGCCGTCGACGACGCCGACATGGTGGCCGCCCGGGTCCGGGAGCGCGGCGGCACGGTCGCCGTGGGCCCGCTCGCGGTCGGCCGCGGCCGGGTCGTCCTGGCGGCGGACCCGATGGGTGCCGTCTTCGGTTTCTGGGAGGGCGAGAACCTCCCCGGCTGGCGGATCGGCTCCGGCTCCGCGCCCGCCTGGCTGGAGCTCCGCACCCGTGACGCCTTCGCGGCCGCCATGTTCTACGGCGAGATCTTCGACTGGGCGATGGACCGCCCCGGCCGCTGCGAGGTCCGCTACGAGGACGACGCCGTGACCGTCCGCGCGGGCGGCCGCACCGTGGCCTCCCTGCGCGGCGGGGCCGTCGAGGCCGACCCCGACCCGCGCATCCGCCCCCGCTGGCACGTGTACTTCTGCGTGGACGACGTCGAGAAGGCCGTGGAGGCCGCCCTCGCCGAGGGCGGCGCGGTCGTCGCCGAGCCGTCCCGCTCACGGGTGGGCCGCGAGGCGACCCTGCGGGACCCCGAAGGCGGCCTCTTCACGGTCACGCAGAGGGCGGGCTAGGCCGCGTCGTTCCGGGCCGCGTCGTTCCAGAAGCGGACGAGCGCCTCGGCCGTGGCGGCGGGCCGCTCGGCGTTGGGGGAGTGGCCCGCGCCCCGGATCACCGTACGGACCGCCGAGAGCTTCTCGGCCATCGCGTCGATCTCCGGGACCGGCCAGGCGTAGTCCAGCTCCCCGGACACCACGTGCTTGGCCAGCGGCACCCGCGCCAGCTCGGCGGTGCGGTCCGGCTCGACCGTCAACTGCACGCCGGTGGCCATCAGTTGCTCGGGAACCGTGAGCAGCCAGCGCTGGTGGAGGAACTCCGTCAGCTCGGCGGGGGTGTCGAGGGCCGCCGCGGCCTCCGCCCCCTCGCGCTGCATCTCCTGCCAGACGCTCTCCATGTCCAGCAGGCCGAGGGCCTGGACGAGCAGCCGCGTACGGGCCTGCTGCGAGTCGGAGATCGCGCCGGGGCCGCTGCTCATGACGGTCAGCGAGCGGAAGGGCGACGCGTCCGAGAGGACGGCGGCGCGGGTGATCAGGCCGCCGAGCGAGTGCCCGAGCAGATGCACGTCGCCGCCGAGCGCGGCCGCCTGCGCGAGGACGTCGCGGGCCAACTCGTCCTGCGCGTACGCGGCCTCGTCGCGCGGGCCCGGGCTCTCGTGCTGCCCCCGCCCGTCCACGGCGACGACCCGGAACCCGGCCGCGGCGAGCGGTTCGAGCAGCGCGATGAAGTCCTCCTTGCTGCCCGTGAACCCGGGCACGAGGAGGGCGGTGCCACGGGCGCGGCTCGTGGGGGCCGGGCGGGCGTCGTGCACGGCGAACTCCCCGCGGGCGGTGGTGAGGAGGTATGCCTCGGCGCACGGCGGGAGGGCGAGGAAGGGGGGCCGGCTCATGGCACGAGGCTAGCGCGGGAGGTGGGCGGGGCCCTTTCCGGGTGCCGGGGCTGTTTGCGGGGGCTTCACCCCCGGGCCCCTTCGTGCCGAAACACGAGCGCCGGGGCGGGCTGGGATCAGCCCGCCCCGGCGCTCGGGGGCGACGCGCGTCAGCGCGGACCTGCTATCAGGCGTCGGCCTTCGGGGCCGCTGCCTTCCGGGTGCGCTTCGGCTTGGCCTCGGCGACGTCGGCCGTCGCTTCGGCAGCCTTCTTCGCGGTGGCACGGGTCCGCTTGGGGGCGGTTTCCGCTGCCTCGGCGGTGTCGGCGACCTTCTTGGCCGCGGCGCGGGTGCGCTTGGGCTTGGCCTCGGCCGCGTCGGCGGTGTCGACGGGGGCCTTGGCCGCCGTGGCGCGGGTGCGCTTCGGCTTGGTCGCCGCGACCTCGGCCGTGTCGACGGCCTCGGCGACGGCGACGGCCTTCTTGGCGGTCGCGCGGGTGCGTCGGGGCTTCGCCTCGGTCGCCTCGACGGCGTCCGTGACCGCCTCGGCGGTCTTGACCGCGCGGGTGCGCTTCGGCTTGGCCTCGGCCTCGGCTGCGTCGGCGGGGGCCTTGGCCGCCGTGGCGCGCGTGCGCTTCGGCTTCGCCTCGGCGGCTTCGGCGGTGTCGACGACGGCTTCGGCAGCCTTCGCCGCCGTGGCGCGGGTGCGCTTCGGCTTGGCCTCCACCGCTTCGGCGGTGTCGACAGCGGCTTCGGCAGCCTTCTTCGCGGTCGTGCGGGTCCGCTTGGGGGCGGTTTCCGCTGCCTCGGGGGCGGCCTCGGCGACGGCCTTCTTGGCCGTGGCGCGGGTGCGTCGGGGCTTCGCCTCGGTCGCCTCGACGGCGTCCGCGACCACCTCGGCGGCCTCGGCGACGGCCTCCGTCTTCTTCGCCGTCACGCGGGTGCGCTTGGGCGCGGCCTCCGCGACCTCGACGGCGTCCACGACGGCCGTCTTCGCCGTCGCACGCTTGCGCGCCGGCTTGGTCTCCGCCACCACCTCTGCCGTCTGGACGGCCTCGACGGTCTCGACGACCTCGGCGGTCTCGACCGCGGCGACGGCCTTCTTGGCCGTGCGTGTACGGGTACGGGCACGCTTCGGCTTCGCCTCGGTGGTGTCCACCGGGGCCACCGTCTCCACGGCCTCCGCCACGCGGGCGGCCGGGACGGCCAGGGCCGCCGCGGCGCTCTCGACGGTCTGGAAGTCAAGGGCGTCGTTCACCGGGGCGACGACCGGCCGCACGCGGCGGCGCGGACGGGCCGGAGCCTTGGGCTCCGCCGCCGGGGCGGCAGCCGGCGCGGCGGCCGGGGCCGGCGCGGCGGTCACGGCGGCGGGCGCCGCGGCGACGGGCGTACCCGTACCGCCACCCGCACTGCCACGCGTGCGGCGACGGCGACGCGGACGCGCCGGGGTCTCCGGGGCACCGGACACAGCGGTGGACGCACCCGACACGGCCTCGGTCACCGCGGCCGGCTCCGCCGGAGCCACGGGCGCGACGGTCGCCGCGGCCGCCGGAGCGTCCGCGCCGAGCGCCGTTCCGCCCCGCGTGCGGCGCCGCTGGCGCGGCGTACGGGCCGGACGCTCCTCCTCCACGCGATCGCGATCGCGGTCACGGCCGGCATCGCGACCACCGTCGCGGCCACCGTCGCGGCCACGACGGCCGCCGTCACGCCCGCGGCCACGGCCGCCGCCCACCTCGCCGAGGTCCTCGATCTCCTCGGCCGCGAGGCCGGCGAGGGTGCGCTCGGAGCGGGGCAGGATGCCCTTGGTGCCGGCGGGGATGCCCAGCGCCTCGTACAGGTGCGGGGACGTGGAGTACGTCTCCTCCGGCTCGTCGAACGACAGCTCCAGCGCCTTGTTGATCAGCTTCCAGCGCGGGATGTCGTCCCAGTCGACCAGCGTGACGGCCGTACCCGACTTGCCCGCGCGGCCCGTGCGGCCGATGCGGTGGAGGTAGGTCTTCTCGTCCTCGGGGGTCTGGTAGTTGATCACGTGCGTGACGTCGTCGACGTCGATGCCGCGCGCGGCGACGTCGGTGCAGACCAGGACGTCGACCTTGCCTTTGCGGAAGGCGCGCAGCGCCTGCTCGCGGGCGCCCTGGCCGAGGTCGCCGTGGACGGCGCCGGCGGCGAAACCGCGCCGGGTGAGCTGCTCGGAGATGTCGGCGGCCGTCCGCTTCGTACGGCAGAAGATCATCGCGCGGTTGCGGCCCTCCGCCTGCAGGATGCGGGCGACCATCTCCGGCTTGTCCATGTTGTGGGCGCGGAAGATGTGCTGCGCGATGTTGGCGTGCGTCTGGCCCTCGTCGTCCGGCGAGGTGGCGCGGATGTGCGTGGGCTGCGACATGTAGCGACGCGCGAGCGAGATGACCGCGCCCGGCATGGTCGCGGAGAAGAGCATCGTCTGGCGCTTGGCCGGGAGCATCGTGATGATGCGCTCGACGTCGGGCAGGAAGCCCAGGTCCAGCATCTCGTCGGCCTCGTCGAGGACGAGCGCCTTGACGTGGGCGAGGTTCAGCTTCTTCTGGCCGGCGAGGTCGAGCAGTCGGCCGGGGGTGCCGACGATGACGTCGACGCCCTTCTTGAGGGCCTCGACCTGGGGCTCGTAGGCGCGGCCGCCGTAGATCGCCTGGACGCGGACGTTGCGGACCTTGCCGGCGGTGAGGAGGTCGTTGGTGACCTGCTGGCAGAGCTCACGGGTGGGGACCACGATGAGCGCCTGCGGGGCGTCGGTCAGCTGCTCGGGCTTCGCCCGGCCGGCCTCCACGTCGGCGGGGACGACGACGCGCTCCAGCAGGGGCAGGCCGAAGCCCAGGGTCTTGCCGGTGCCGGTCTTGGCCTGGCCGATGACGTCGGAGCCCGAGAGGGCGACCGGAAGCGTCATCTCCTGGATGGGGAACGGATTCACGATGCCTACGGCCTCGAGGGCCTCGGCGGTTTCGGACAGAATCCCAAGATCGCGGAAAGTGGACAGAGTCTTGCCTCTTCTGTGAGACGCGGCGCGAGGCGGCGAAGGGGGTCGTACGTGAGGGACGTACGGACCGCGCCGGGGTACTGAGCCGGCCACCGGATGGGGCCGGGCGCGGCGCGGGACCACTGCCTTCGCTCGAGCACACGTGCCGCGAGCGGATCCCTCCAGGTACGCACGACTCGTGCGCACCCCGCGGAGGGCGGTCGGTTGTGTGGAAGCCGATCGGGCCACCGACCGGGCATCCGCTGGAGTCCTGGAGACCTGCCTCCAGAAGACACAGCATGAGGTGGGCCGGCCGAATACTCGGCTGGCCTATTAGCACTGTACCCCGGAAAGGCGCATGTGTGTCCGGACAATCCCGTGTCCGGATCGGGATGAACTGTCTGACCAGGGGGTTCGCCGTGTCGTACGGCGGGCTATCGTTCGCTGCATGGAGACGCCCGACACACCCGAGAACGCCACCGAGCCCACCGGAATCGCCGCCCAGGACTGGGCCACGGCCTCCGCCGACCCGCGGTACCGGGCGGCCGTCGTGGATCTGCTCGGCGCCCTCGCCTACGGTGAGCTGGCCGCCTTCGAGCGGCTGGCGGAGGACGCCGCGCTCGCGCCCAGCCTGGACGACAAGGCCGCGCTGGCCAAGATGGCCGCGGCCGAGTTCCAGCACTTCCAGCGGCTGCGGGACCGCCTGGAGGCGATCGACGCGCCGCCGACCCCCGCGATGGAGCCCTTCGCCGCCGGTGTGGACGAGTTCCACCGGCTGACCGCGCCCTCGGACTGGCTGGAGGGCCTGGTCAAGGCGTATGTGGGCGATTCCATCGCCAGTGACTTCTACCGCGAGGTGGCGGCGCGGCTGGACTCCGACACCCGGGCGCTGGTGCTGGCCGTGCTCGACGACACGGGCCATGCCTCGTTCGCGGTCGAGAAGGTGCGGGCGGCCATCGAGGCCGACCCCCGCGTGGGCGGGCGGCTCGCGCTCTGGGCGCGCCGGCTGATGGGCGAGGCGCTCTCGCAGGCGCAGCGCGTGGTCGCCGACCGTGACGCCCTGTCGACGATGCTCGTGGGCGGGGTGGCCGACGGCTTCGATCTGGCCGAGGTCGGGAAGATGTTCTCCCGGATCACCGAGGCGCACACCAAGCGCATGGCCGCGCTGGGCCTGGCGGCATAACAGGCGCCGGAGCAGCGGGACGGTCAACGCTCACCACCGGTATCCCGTCGCGGGCCCGCGGTCGTCAGGCCGTGGCCGAGCGGCGGGGCCGGCCGGTGGGGCGCAGCAGCAGCGAGAGCAGCGCGACGCAGACGCCCAGGGAGACGCCCAGCGTGGCGAGGGTGTGGCCCGGGCCCAGCACGGAATGGCCCAGCAGGGCGCCGAAGAGGGCCGCGCCCGGCCCGGTGGACAGGGCCAGGCCCCGGGAACGGATCTGCCCGAAGCGCGCGGGAAGCCAGCGCAGGGCCGCGTAGGAGACGGCGAGGCCGATGAGGACCGAGCCGAGCGCTTCCCAGAGGATCATGCTCAATACCCTCCCAGTGAGGTGGCCGAGAAGCGGGGTGCAAATCGGTCGTAGCGGTCTTACCCCGGGTCCGCCCCGGGCAACCCTCGGCCACGATCCCGGTACGCCCCTGTCGCCGGCCCCGTACCGGATACGAACAACGGCGGGGCCCCGGTGAATTCCACACCGGGGCCCCGCCGTTCGCATTCCGCCGGGCAGCGGGTCACATCGCGCCGAAGCCGACCTTACGGGTCGTCGGCTCGCCGATCTCCACGTACGCCAGGCGGTCGGCCGGCACCAGGACCTTGCGGCCACGGTCGTCCGTCAGGCTCAGCAGCGCGGACTTGCCGGCGAGCGCCTCGGCCACCATGCGCTCGACTTCTTCGGCAGCCAGCCCGCTCTCCAGAACGATCTCGCGGGGCGCGTGCTGCACGCCGATCTTGACCTCCACGGTCTGTCCCTCCGAAGGTTGGGGTCCCCCATGGCTGAGCCCAGGGGAGGGGTGCGCGGACCAGCCGCGCCGTACGTTGCACACATTAGCCCGGTACGGGCGGTCCGCCGGGCCCCGTCCGCACGCTCGCAGCGAACACACGGGACACGCCCGGCCGCGGGGTGCGGCACGGCGGCCGGAGCCCCGCCGGGGCTACTCGGGCGCGACCTTGGGGAAGCCCGCGATGCCCCGCCAGGCCAGCGACGTCAGCAGCTGGACGGCCGTCTCGCGCGGCACGGCGCTCTCGCTGGAGAGCCAGTAGCGGGCGACCACCTGGGAGACGCCGCCGAGGCCCACGGCCAGCAGCATGGCCTCGTCCTTCGACAGGCCGGTGTCCTCGGCGACGACCTCGCTGATCGCCTCCGCGCACTCCAGCGAGACCCGCTCGACGCGCTCGCGCACGGCCGGCTCGTTGGTGAGGTCGGACTCGAAGACCAGCCGGAAGGCGCCGCCCTCGTCCTCGACGTAGGCGAAGTAGGCGTCCATGGTGGCCGCCACGCGCAGCTTGTTCTCGTTGGTGGAGGCGAGCGCCGTGCGGACCGCCTGGAGCAGGTTGTCGCAGTGCTGGTCCAGCAGGGCCAGGTAGAGGTCCAGCTTGCCCGGGAAGTGCTGGTAGAGCACCGGCTTGCTCACGCCCGCGCGCTCGGCGATGTCGTCCATCGCGGCGGCGTGGTACCCCTGCGCCACGAAGACCTCCTGGGCCGCGCCCAGGAGCTGATTGCGTCGGGCTCGGCGCGGCAGGCGTGTGCCCCGCGGGCGCGCCTCGGTCTGCTCGATGGCTGTCACGCCGCCTCCCATGTCGTTTTTTGTGCTCCCCCCGGCGGCAGCCGGGAGGTGCCCGGTGTGCACGCGCCCGCCATCGTACTTTTGGGTAACCGGGGCGTGCGCGGTCGGAGCGGAGAATTTCACGGACCGGACGCTGTGGGAAATCGACAAATCGCCGATTATCGGCACAGGTGCCCCGCGGGTCAGCGGTAGTCGTCCTCGTCCAGCTCCACCACCCGGGCCTGTTCCGCACGGTCCGCCTCGTTCGCCGCGGCCGGGTCGACGTGCGTCAGCGGGTCGTCCTCGTGCGGGGACAGGTCCGCGTGCTGCTCGGCGGCGTCCGCCTCCGGGGTCTCCGCGTCGAACTCCATGGCGACCTCCTCTTCGTCCGCTTCTTCGAAGGTGTCCGGGTCGGTCGGGTCGACAGGCATGAGTGGGATCCCTTCCGGTATCCGGTATGAGCGCCCCTCTTACTCCTTGATACTCCCTGTTGGGCAGCCTAGGAGAGAGTGCCCCGCACCGCCAGGCGATCTGTGACCCCCGCCACAAGGGTCCCGGCGTGATCGTCTCGTAACATTGCCCGCATGTCATCGACCGAGTCGCCGGACACCGGTGCCGTGCCCGTCGTGCCGCCCACGCGGTCCTCGCGGGTCAGCCCGGGGGAGGTGCTGCGCACGGTGGCCCTGCCCGGGGTCACGCTGACCGTCCGCGCCCGCCCGCCCGTCCGCGCCGGGCTGGCCCCCGCGCTCTTCGTCCACGGGCTCGGCGGCTCCTCGCAGAACTGGTCCGAGCTGATGGACAAGCTCGCCGACACCGTCGACGGCGAGGCCCTCGACCTGCCGGGCTTCGGTGACGCGCCCCCGCCGGAGGACGGCGACTACTCCATCACGGGGTACGCCCGCGCGGTCATCCGCCACCTCGACGCCGGCGGCCGCGGCCCCGTCCACCTGTTCGGCAATTCGATGGGCGGCGCCGTCGCCACCCGCGTCGCCGCGGTGCGGCCCGATCTCGTCCGCACGCTCACCCTCGTCTCGCCCGCCCTGCCCGAGCTGCGCCCCCAGCGCACGGCGGTGCCCACCGGGCTGCTCGCCGTGCCCGGCGTCGTCTCCCTCTTCGCCCGGATGACGAAGGAGTGGACGCCCGAGCGCCGCACCCGCGAGGTGCTCGCCCTCTGCTACGGCGACCCCGCCCGGGTGACGCCCGAGGGCTTCGCCCTGGCCGTCGCCGAATACGAGCGGCGCCTGCGGCTCCCCTACTTCTGGGACGTCATGGCCCGTTCGGCGCGCGGCATCGTCGACGCGTACACGCTCGGCGGACAGCATTCGCTGTGGCGTCAGGCGGAGAAGGTCCTTGCCCCTACTCTGCTCGTGTACGGAGTGCGCGATCAGCTCGTGTCCATCCGCATGGCCCGCCGCGCGAGCAAGGCTTTCCGCGACTCGCGGCTGCTGACGCTTCTCGAGGCGGGGCATGTCGCGATGATGGAGGACCCGGACACGGTGGCTCGCGCCTTCCGGGAACTGCTCGCGGACACCGCCACGACACCGACACCGGAACGGAGCGCCCCGCCCCGTGGGTAAACACAGCGCACGCGCCGACCGGCCCCCCTACGGGGGCGCCGCGGGCGCGGCCCCCGGCTCGGGCCGCCGCCGCACCGACGGCGGGCCCGGCCCCGCGGCCTCGCTGCCCGACGCCGGGCAGCCCGTGCCCGGTCCCGGCCCGGGGCGCCGGCGCGGTACCGCCTCCGGCAGGGAGGCCGCGGAGCTCGCCGCCGATTTCGACGCGGGCTTCGACCGCGAGTACGACGCCGGCTACCACGCGGGCTACAGCTCGGGCTTCACCCCGCAGGCGGCGGCCGAGCCGCGCGAGCCGGTGCTGGGCTGGGGCGTCATCGGCGCCCAGCGCGCCCAGGCGGCCCCCGGCGCGGCCGAGCCCGCCGCCCCGCCGGCCGGGTTCACCCGCTACACCACGGGATACGCGACCGACGACGCCCTCCACGGTGACCCGCTCCGCACGGTCCCGGCCCCCGCCTCCGCACCGTCGGCCGACGCCGCTCCGCCCGTGACGCCCGTCCCGCCCCGGCCCCGCCGTGAGGGCGGGCGCGCGGCGGTCCGCGATGCCGGGGCCCGCGGCGGACGCGGGCGGACGGTGATCGGCGTCGCGGCGGCCGTGGTGACGGCCGTCCTCGCGGTGACGGTGACCACCCAGCTGCGCGACGGCGGGGACGACGCGGCACGGGCGCGCGCCGCGGACGTCGGCAAGCGCGTGGACCCCGAGGCGGCCTCGCGCTCCGACAGCAGGCCCACGCCCAAGGGCGGTGCCGAGGTGCCCGCCACGTACGAGCAGAAGATGGCGAAGAAGTACCCGCTGGAGGCCGACGCCGGGGCCTCGGGTGAATTCGTGACCGTGGCGGGCCATGACAAGGCCCCCGGTAAGGGTGATGTTCTCCGGTACCGCGTTGACGTGGAGAAGGGGCTGCCGTTCGACGGCTCGCTCTTCGCCACAGCCGTCCACCGCACCCTCAACGACGACCACAGCTGGGGCCACGGCGGCAAGCGCACCTTCGAACGCGTCTCCTCCGGCGACGCCGACTTCGTCGTCACCCTCGCCAGCCCGAAGACGACGGCCGCCTGGTGCGCCAAGTCCGGCCTGGACACCACGGAGGACAACGTCTCCTGCGACTCGGCCGCGACCGACCGGGTGATGATCAACGCATATCGCTGGGCCCAGGGCTCGCAGACCTTCGGCGACCGGATGCACGAATACCGGCAGATGCTGATCAACCACGAGGTCGGCCACCGCCTCGGCCACGACCACGAGACCTGCCCCAAGGAGGGCGCGCTCGCGCCCGTGATGATGCAGCAGACCAAGTTCCTCACGACCGACGGGAAGACCTGCCGCCCCAACGCTTGGCCCTTCCCCGGGTCCGATTCCTGAGACGTCCGGTCTCGCGACCTGAGACACCTTTGCGGCGGGGCGAAAATTCGTTCAGTCTTCTCGGCATGTCGTCCCGCCCCGCCTTCGAGAACGCCGCCTTCGAGCTGGCGCTGATCGGCGTGGCCGCGCACTCCGTCGCCGACATTCACTGTCGCTGAACGACCCGTTCCGGCATCTCCCCGCGTACTTCCGCGCGCCTTCACGCGTCGCGTCCGCCGGGGGCGGTACGGGCGCTTCCGTGCGCTCTTCTCCTGCCGCCTTCCGGGAACGCGTTCCGCGCTCTCCTCCCCTCGCATTCCCGCGAAAGGCCTGACCTGTCATGCGTCAACTGTCCGTCATATCCCGCCGCGTGGCCGCGGCAGCCGTCAGTGTGGTCCTGGTCGGCGGCGCGGCGGCGTGTGGCCCGAAGGAGAGCGGCGGTGACTCCGCCGGAGGCGGCGCCGACGGCGCGCCCAAGAAGGGCGGCACGCTCACGGTCCTCAACAGAGCGCCGCAGAAGCAGTTCGACCCCGCCCGCCTCTACACCTCCGGCGGCGGCAACATCCCCTCGCTCGTCTACCGCACCCTCACCACCCGCAACCGTGAGAACGGCGCCGAGGGCACCAAGGTCGTCCCCGACCTCGCCACCGACACCGGCACCGCCAGTGACGACGCGAAGACGTGGACGTACAAGCTCAAGGACGGGCTGAAGTACGAGGACGGCACGCCCATCACCTCCGCCGACATCAAGTACGGCGTCGAGCGCTCCTTCGCGCCCGAACTCTCCGGCGGTGCCCCCTACTTGCGCGACTGGCTCATCGGCGGCGACACCTACCAGGGCCCGTACAAAGAGCAGAAGGGCCTCGACTCCATCGAGACCCCCGACGCGAGGACCATCGTCTTCAAGCTGAAGAAGTCCGAGGGCGACTTCCCCTACTTCGCGACCTCCACCCAGTTCGCCCCCGTGCCCAAGGCCAAGGACACCGGGGCCAAGTACGCCGAGCACCCCGTCTCCTCCGGCCCGTACAAGGTCGTGAAGAACACCAACGACGGCGAGCAGATGGTCCTGGAGCGCAACCCCAACTGGTCCGAGGAGACCGACAAGGAGCGCCACGCCTACCCCGACCGCATCGAGGTCAAGTCCGGCCTGGCCCCGGCGGTCATCAACCAGCGGCTCTCCGCCGGCCAGGGCGCCGACGCGGCGGCCGTGACCACCGACACCAACCTCGGCCCCGCCGAGCTCGCCCAGGTCACCGGCGACAAGAAGCTGGCCGCCCGTGTCGGCACCGGCCACTTCGGCTACACCAACTACCTGGCGTTCAACCCGAAGGCCAAGCCCTTCGACGACCCGAAGGTGCGCGAGGCCATCGCCTACGCCGTCAACCGCACCAGCGTCGTCAACGCCGCCGGCGGCTCCGCGCTGGCCGAGCCCGCGACCACCTTCCTGCCCAACCAGAAGTCCTTCGGCTTCACCCCCTACGACCCCTTCCCGGCCGGCGCCACCGGCAACGCCGCGAAGGCCAAGGAGCTGCTGAAGGAGGCCGGTCACCCGGACGGCCTGGACATCACGCTGACCCACTCCACCGCCCAGAACTTCGAGACCAGCCCGGAGATCGCCACCGCGCTCCAGGCCGCCCTCAAGGAGGCCGGCATCCGGGTCAAGCTGGAGGGCCTGGAGGAGAACGACTACGACGAGAAGACCCACAGCGTCGACAAGCAGCCCGATCTCTTCCTCGCCCACTGGGGTGCCGACTGGCCCTCCGGCGGCCCCTTCCTCGCCCCGATCTTCGACGGCCGGCAGATCGTCAAGGACGGCGCCAACTTCAACGCCTCCCGCCTCGACGACTCCGCGGTCAACAACGAGATCGACGAGATCAACAAGATCACCGACCATGACGCCGCCGCCAAGCGCTGGGGCGCCCTCGACCAGAGGATCGGCGCCCAGGCCCTGACCGTGCCGCTCTTCCACCCGGTCTACAAGCGCCTCGTCGGCAAGGACGTCAAGAACGTCGTCATCAGCGACTGGACCGGTGTCCTCGACGTCTCCCAGGTCGCCGTCAAGTGACCACGGAACTGATCACCACCCAGGAACCGGAGGTGGGAGTCGCTCCCGCCTCCGGCGCCCGGCAGGTGTGGCGGCGGCTGCGCGCGCGCAAGTCCGCGCTCGCGGCCGCCGCCGTGCTGGGCCTGCTCGTCCTCCTCGCCCTCGGCGCGCCCCTGCTGGCCGCCCTGGAGGGCCAGGACGCCAACAGCTACCACGACACCCTCGTCGACTCCGCCCGCGGCGGCGTCCCGCTCGGGTCCTTCGGCGGCATCAGTGCCGAGCACTGGCTGGGCGTCGAACCCGGCACCGGCCGCGACCTGTTCGTCCGCCTCCTGTTCGGCGCCCGCGTCTCGCTGCTCGTCGGCGTCGGCGCCACGCTCGTCCAGGTGCTCCTCGGCCTCGCCGTGGGCCTCGCGGCCGCGCTCGGCGGCCGCGCCGTCGAGAGCGCGCTCGGCCACTTCACCGACGTCATGGTGGCCATGCCCCTGCTGGTCTTCGCCATCGCCCTGATGGCCGTCGTCCCGGCCGACTTCCCCCGGCCCGTGCTGCTCGTCGTCGTCATCGGGCTGATCAGCTGGGGCGGCATGGCCCGGCTCGTCCGCGCCCAGGCCCTGGGCCTGACCAAGCTCGACTTCGTCTCGGCCGCCCGGCTCACCGGCGCCTCCCGGCGCCGCGTCGCCCGCCGGGAACTGCTGCCCTCCCTCGCCGCCCCCGTGATCACCTACGCGGCCGTGCTGCTGCCGGCCAACATCGTCATCGAGGCGAGCATGTCCTTCCTCGGCGTCGGCGTGAAGCCGCCCACCCCCTCCTGGGGACAGATGCTCTCCACGGCCACCACCTGGTTCCGCGCCGACCCCATGTACGTCCTGCTGCCCGCCTTCATGCTCTTCGTCACCACCCTCGCCTTCACCGTCCTCGGCGACGGGCTGCGCACGGCGCTCGACCCGCGCCAGGCGTCCCGGCTCGGCGTCGGCCGCAAGCGGCGCACGACCCGCACGAGCGGCGCGGGGACCCGCACGAGCGGCGCGGGAGGCACCGCATGACCGGCTACTTCCTGCGACGCGCCCTCGGCGCGCTCGCCGTCGTCCTCGTCCTCTCCGCCGTCGTCTACGCGACCTTCTACATCGCCCCCGGCGACCCCGCCCGCCTGGCCTGCGGCCCCCGCTGCAACCCCGAACAGATCCGCCAGGTCCGCGAGCAGCTCTCCCTGAACGACCCGGTCTACGTCCAGTACTGGCACTTCCTCCAGGGCATCGTCAGCGGGCACGACTACTCCACCGGCACCGGCGTCCTCCACTGCCAGGCACCGTGCTTCGGATTGTCGTACCAGAACGACCAGCAGGTCACCGACCTGATCGTCCAGCGGCTGCCCGCCACCGCCTCCCTGGCGACCGGCGCCATGGTCGTCTGGCTGCTGCTCGGCACCGGCACCGGACTGCTGTCCGCGCTCCGCCGCGGCGGCCTCACCGAGCGCGTGCTCACCTGGCTCACGCTCGCCGGCACCGCCACCCCCGTCTTCATCAGCGGCCTCGGCCTGCTGATGCTGTTCTGCGCCTACCTGGAGTGGCTGCCCTTCCCGACGTATGTGCCGCTCGTGGACGACCCCGAGCAGTGGGCCTGGAACATGCTGCTGCCCTGGCTCGCCCTCGGCCTCCTCGAGTCGGCGAAATACGCCCGGCTGACCCGCAGTTCCATGCTGGAGACGCTGGCGGAGGACCACATCCGCACCTTCCGCGCCTACGGGGCCACCGAGCGCTCCCTGATCGCCCGGCACGCCCTGCGCGGCGCCGTCGCCCCCGTCGTCGCGCTCACCGCCGCCGACTTCGGGTCGATGTTCGGCAACGCCATGCTCACCGAGATGATGTTCGGCCTGCCCGGCATCGGACAGCTCCTGGTGAACGCCACCCGCACCATCGACCTGCCGGTCGTCGTCGCCGTCGTGATGGTCACCGGCACCGCCGTCGTGATCGCCAACATCGTGGCGGACCTCCTCTACGCCGCCGCCGACCGAAGGGTGGTGCTGCGATGACGACCGTTACCGACACGCCCCTCGTCGTCGTGGACGATCTGTCCGTCCGCTTCCCCACCGGCACGGGCGACGGCGTCGTCCGGGCCGTCTCCGGGCTCTCCTTCACGCTCGCCCCCGGCGGCGCCCTCGCCGTCGTCGGCGAGTCCGGCTCCGGCAAGTCCACCGCCGCCTACGCCCTCCTCGGCCTCCACCGGGGCACCGGCGCCGAGGTCACCGGCACCGTGCGCGTCGCCGGGCAGGACGTCCAGGCCGCAGACGACGCCGCCCTGCGGAAGCTGCGCGGCGGCACCGCGGCCATGGTCTTCCAGGACCCGCTGTCCTCGCTCGACCCGTACCAGGCCATCGGCGACCAGATCGCCGAGGTCCACCGGCTCCACCACCCGGGCGCCGGCCGCCGCGCCTCCCGCTCCCGCGCCGTCGAGGTACTCGACCGCGTCGGCATCCCCGACGCCGCCCGGCGCGCCCGCTCCCGCCCGCACGAGTTCAGCGGCGGCATGCGCCAGCGCGCCCTCATCGCCATGGCCCTCGCCTGCGAGCCCCGGCTCCTCGTCGCCGACGAACCCACCACGGCCCTGGACGTCACCGTCCAGGCCCAGATCCTCGGCCTCCTGCGCGAACTGCGCGAGGAGACCGGGATGGGCCTCATCCTCGTCACCCACGACCTGGGCGTCGCCGCCTCCAGCGTCGACGAGCTGCTGGTGATGAAGGACGGCCGGGCCGTCGAGCACGGCCCGGCGCGCGAGATCCTCGCCCGCCCCCGGGAGGACTACACCCGTGAGCTGTTGGCCGCCGTCCCGCGCGTAAACGTCCGCCGCGAGACCGTCCGCACCCCGAAGGGCGACGACTCCGTCCTGCTTGAAGCCACCGGCCTCCGGCGGGAGTTCGGGCGCGGCAAGAAGACCGTCACCGCCGTCGACGACGTCTCGCTCACCATCCGGGCCGGGGAGACCGTCGGCATCGTCGGCGAATCCGGCAGTGGCAAGACCACTCTCGGCCGGATGCTGGTCCGTCTGCTGGAACCCACCGACGGCGAGCTGCGCTACGAGGGCCGCGAGATCGGCGGCCTGAAAGACCGTGAGCTGCGCTCCTTCCGCAGCGAGCTCCAGATGGTCTTCCAGGACCCCGTCTCCTCGCTCAACCCGCGCCGCAGCATCGGCGAGTCCATCGCCGACCCGCTGCGGGCCGCCGGACGGCTGGACGACGCCGCGATCGTCGCCCGCGTGAGGGAACTCCTGGAGCGCGTGGGCCTCGACCCCGACGCCTACCACCGCTACCCCCACGAGTTCAGCGGCGGCCAGCGACAGCGCGTGGGCATCGCCCGGGCGCTGGCCCCCGAACCGAAGCTGATCGTGTGCGACGAGCCCGTCTCCGCGCTCGACGTCACCACGCAGGCGCAGGTCGTGCGGCTGCTGGGCGAGTTGCAGCGCGAGCTCGGACTGGCCGTGGTCTTCATCGCCCACGACCTGGCCGTCGTCCGCCAGGTCAGCGATCGGCTCGTCGTCATGCGCGGCGGCCGGATCGTCGAGGAGGGCCCCGCCGACACCGTCTACGAGCGGCCCCGGCACGCCTACACCCAGGGCCTGCTCGCGGCGGTGCCCCGGCTCGAACCGGCGGAAGCCACCGCATAGCGCGGATCAACGCCGCATCTGGCCGAAAGTCACTTGCGTTCACCCCTTCCGGTGGCGCGACGGACAACCGTCCGCCGCGCCACCGGGAAGCGCGCATAGCGTGCTCCCCGCTGCCGTAACGGCGGTTGCCGACAAGGGAGAACGGGGGTGTCTTCGTGCGCGTGGGACTGCTTTCCGAAGGCGGTTACCCATACGCCGCCGGCGAGGGCGGAGAGTGGTGCGACCGCTTGGTGCGCGGGCTCGGCCAGCACGACTTCGAGCTCTACGCGCTGAGCCGGACGGCCCGTCAGGAGGACAGCGGCTGGTACGCGCTGCCCGGCAACGTCCGCCGGGTGAGAGCGGCCCCCCTGTGGGGCGGACCCGCCCCCGGAGCCGGCGGCCGGGCCTACGGCGCGTACGGGCGCGACCAGCGACGGCGGTTCGCCGCGCACTTCGGGGACCTCGCGGCGGCCATCACCCTCCCGGGAGATCAGGCGTACCGTTTCGCCGACGGCCTGGGCGGCCTCGCCGACCTCGCCCGCGAGGAAGGCGGCCTCGCGGCGGCCCTCCGCTCCGAACTGGCCCTGCGCGCCCTGGAGACCGCCTGCCGCGCACCCGGCGCCCACCCCGCCGCCTACGGCACCCGCGTCACCGACCTCCTCGTCGTCTCCGGGCTGATCGAGCGGGCCCTGCGCCCGCTCTCCCTCGACTGGTACGGCACCGCCGACGGCGACCGCGGCCTGGCCGCCGTCGACCTGTGCCACGCCACCTCCGCCGGCTCCGCCGCCCTCCCGGGCCTCCTGGCCAAACGCTTCTTCGGTACCCCCCTGCTCGTCACCGAGTACGAGATCGGACTGCGCGAGTACTACCTGTCCTCCGCCCCCGCCGATCTCTCCCCGTCCGTCCGCACCCTCCTCTCCGCCTTCCACCGCCGCCTCACCGCGCTGATCTACTCCGAGGCCGCCGTGATCACCGCCGGGGACGGCCAGGGCCGCCGCTGGCAGGAGCGCTGCGGCGCCGACCGCTCCCGGCTGCGCACCGTCCACCCCGGCATGGACGCCAGCCTCTACGAGGCCGTCGGCGAGGGCGACGAGAGCGCCGCCCTCCGCACCGGCGGCCCGCCCACGCTGGTGTGGGTCGGCGGCGGGACCGAACCCCACCTGTGGGAGGCCCTCGCCACCCTCCGCGCGTCCGAACCGGAGCTGCGGCTCAGAGTGGTCGGGGTGCCACCGGATACCGACACCACCCCGGAAGGCGTCTCCTTCGGGCCCGCCTGCGGCCCCGAGGACTACGCGGCGGGCAGCGTCGTGCTTCTCTCCGGAGCCGTCGACGGCTTCCCCACCGCCCTGGCCGAGGCGATGTTCTGCGCCAGCGCCACGGTCTCCCCGGACGTCGGCGCCGTCCGCGAAGTCATCGGCGGAACGGGCCTGGTCGTCCCCCCGCGCGACCCGGCCGCTCTCGCCGCCGCGTGCCTGGCGCTGCTGGGCGACCCCGAGCGCCGCGCCCGGCTGGGCGCCGCCGCCCGCGCCCGCGCGCTGGAGCTCTTCACCGTCGAGCAGAACGTCGCCGGGTTCGGGGCGATCTACCTGGAGGTCCTCTCCCGCGCCCCCGTCCACCTCGGCAGCCCCGACCCGTCCGTCCCCTTCTCCCACGCGGCGGCCCCCCTCTCCGCGACCTCCCGCACGGCCTCACCGACATGGGCGGGCCGCCGATGACGACGTCGATAACTGAAGACAGCGTGTGGGCAGGCGTTCCGCAGGGCGATGGGGGTACCTCCCATGCCGTTCAGGCTATGGGGGAGGGTGGGCACAACCCACCCACGGACCCGCACGGGCAAGCGGACCCGGTGAAGGTACTGCTGGTGCGCCACCACAGGCTGTGCGCCAGAGCAGTGGACCCACTGGAGATCGCCGCCGGCCTGGAGGCAAGAGGCATCTGCGACCGCCTGGCCGCCACCGACTACCGCCACCGCGACGTCTTCTCCCTCGCGGAGGAACTCCACGCGAGAGCGGAACGCACGGAGAGCGACGTGGCGCTCCACACCCCACCCGGCGAAGGCAAGGGCCACCGCCAAGGCCCGTGCGCCGCCCTGCGCACGGGATGGGGCCCCGCCGGCGCCCTGGCCTGCCTCTGGCTGACCGCCTACGCCCTCGTGGGCGACCCGCTGCTCACGGCGCTGCTCCACGGCCACCGGACCCCGGCCGGCCGGACGGGCCCGTTCCCGGCCGCCCTGGCCGGGGCGGCGCCCACCGTCCTCGCCCTGGCCTGCGCCGCCGCCCCCGCGGCCTGGTGTGCCCACTGGTTCGCGGCCCGGGCGCGCCGGGTGCTCCCGGCCAGCCGGGACCTCGCCGAGTTCGGCAGGCGGACACGGCCCGCCCTGCTGGTGGCGGTGACGCTCTTCCTGGGCGCCCTGCTCGCGTTCCTGTGGCCGGCCCGCTCGGCTGTCCCGGCCGGCCCGCATCCCGTCCTCCACTACCTGGCCGCGGCGGCGCTCGGCCTGCTCCTCTTCCTCGCCGGGCTGCTCACCGCCCACGGGCTGCCCCGGGCAGCCGTCGCCGCCACCCTGGCCGCCGCCGCGGCCGAGGCCCTGCCCCCGCTCACCCTGCTCGCCGCCCGGCTACCGGGCTGCGAAGCCCTGCGCTGGCCCGTCGGCTGGGCGGCCGGGGCCTTCGGCCCCACCGCCCTGTCGCTCGCCGCGTGCGTCCCGCCGGCCCTCGCCCTGCTGGCCCACGCCGTCTCCGCGCTGTCCCGGGCCTCGGTCCACGGACACCGGTGACGTCACCACCCGCCCCACCCCGTCGTCAGGAGAGAGAGCAAGCACGATGACCGTTTCCCCTCCGCGCACCACCGGGCGAGAGCGAGGGCCCGACCGATGAGAGTCCTGCTCCTCGGCGCCAACGGCTACCTCGGCCGTTTCGTGGCCGACCGGCTGCTCGCCGACCCCGCCGTCCAGCTCACCGCCCTGGGCCGGGGCGACGACGCGGACGTCCGCTTCGACCTGGCCTCCGGCAGCCCCGGCGCCCTCACCCGCTTCCTCAACGCCGTCCACCCCGGCGTCGTCATCAACTGCGCGGGCGCCACCCGGGGCGGGGCGCGCGAGCTCACCCGGCACAACACCGTCGCCGTCGCCACCGTCTGCGAGTCGCTGCGCCGCAGCGGCTGCGGCGCCCGGCTGGTGCAGGTGGGGTGCTCCTCCGAATACGGGCCCTCGCAGCCCGGCTCGTCCACCGCCGAGGACGCGGTGCCGCGCCCGGGCGGCCCGTACGGGGTGAGCAAGCTCGCCGCCACCGAGCTGGTGCTCGGCTCCGGGCTCGACGCGATCGTGCTGCGGGTCTTCTCCCCGGTGGGGCCCGGCACCCCCGCCGGCTCGCCGCTGGGCCGGCTCGCGGAGGCCATGCGACGGGCGATGCAGAGCGGCGACAACGAGCTGAAGCTCACCGGCCTCGGGGTGCAGCGCGACTTCGTCGACGTCCGCGACATCGCCCGGGCCGTCCACGCCGCCTCCCTCTCCGCCGCCCAGGGCGCCGTCAACATCGGCACCGGCCGTGCCGTGCGGCTCCGCGACGCCGCGACGCTGCTCGCCCGGGTCGCGGGCTTCGGGGGCGCCCTCCACGAGCTGGACGACCCCCACCTGGGCAGCCCGCCCGCGTACCCCTATCCGGACGGCTGCGGCGGCTGGCAGCAGGCCGACGTGCGCACCGCCCGGGACCGCCTGGGCTGGCGGCCGCGCATCGCCCTGGAGGAGTCGCTGGCCGACATCTGGATGGAGGCGGCGTGTCGTATCTGATCTCCCCGGGGTACCGCCGCGCCCTCGCCGCCCGGAAGGCCCCGCTGCGGCTCGCCGTGCCGGGCTTCGCGCACCCGCTGGTGGCCCCCGCCGAGTGGGGCGGCCTCCAGCGGGCGGGCCTCCCGCTGGACTGGGTGGCGATCGGCGGCGGCACACCGGGGGAGCGCACGGCGGGGGAGCCCGACGGCACGAGCGGCGGCCCCGGCTCCCGGCAGGACCCGTACTGGCTGTCCGCCGTCGTCCCGCTGCGCACGTCGGGCGTCCGGGTGCTGGGCCATCTGGACGCCCGGTACGGCACCCGGTCCTTCGGCGAGCTGCTCTCCGACGCGCAGCGCTACCTCAACTGGTACCGGGTGGACGGCTTCACGCTGGCCCGCTGCCCGGACGACGAGGCCGGGCTCTCCGGCATCCGGCGGATGGCCGGCGCGCTGCGGACCCTCCTCGACGGGGCGTACCTCGTGCTGTCCCACGGCACCCACCCCAGCCCCGGATACGCCGACGTGGGCGACCAGTTGGTGACGTACGCGGGCCCCTGGTCCGGCTACCGCTGGTCCCGGGCCGCCGAGTGGACGGCCGACCATCCGCCCGAGCGCTTCTGCCACCTGGTGCACGGCGTGCCGCGCACGCATCTGGACGAGGCGCTGCGCGTCGCCCGCTGGCAGGGCGCGGGCACCGTCTACTTCACGGACCGCACCGATCGCGACGCCCTGGACCCCTGGGAGTCCCTGCCCGGCTACTGGGACGATTTCGTCTCGCGCATCGGACCTGGTGTCTCGGAATGAGACAGGGCGTGGCAGTGTTACGGGGGAAGAACACACTGTTGCCTCTACCTTCCCCACCGCCGTGGGGATGATCCTGGAGTCCCCGTGTCGCTGCCACCCCTGGTCGAGCCGGCATCCGAGCTCACCGTCGACGAGGTCCGTCGGTACTCCCGCCACCTGATCATCCCGGACGTCGGGATGGACGGACAGAAGCGCCTGAAGAACGCCAAGGTGCTCTGCGTGGGGGCCGGCGGCCTCGGCTCGCCCGCCCTGATGTACCTGGCCGCGGCCGGCGTCGGCACCCTGGGCATCGTGGAGTTCGACGAGGTCGACGAGTCGAACCTCCAGCGCCAGATCATCCACAGCCAGGCCGACATCGGCCGTTCCAAGGCCGAGTCCGCGCGGGACTCCGTGCTGGGGATCAACCCCTATGTGAACGTCGTCCTGCACGAGACCCGGCTCGAAGCCGACAACGTGATGGAGATCTTCTCCCAGTACGACCTGATCGTCGACGGCACGGACAACTTCGCCACCCGCTATCTCGTCAACGACGCGTGCGTGCTGCTGGGCAAGCCGTACGTGTGGGGCTCCATCTACCGCTTCGACGGCCAGGCGTCCGTCTTCTGGAGCGAGCACGGCCCCTGCTACCGCTGCCTCTACCCCGAGCCCCCGCCGCCGGGCATGGTCCCCTCCTGCGCCGAGGGCGGCGTGCTGGGCGTGCTCTGCGCCTCGATCGGCTCGATACAGGTCAACGAGGCCATCAAGCTGCTCGCGGGCATCGGCGACCCGCTGGTCGGCCGGCTGATGATCTACGACGCCCTGGAGATGACCTACCGGCAGGTCAAGGTCCGCAAGGACCCCGACTGCGCGGTCTGCGGCAAGAACCCGACGGTCACCGAGCTCATCGACTACGAGGCATTCTGCGGCGTCGTCTCCGAGGAGGCGCAGCAGGCCGCCGCCGGTTCGACGATCACCCCGCTCCAGCTGAAGGAGTGGATCGACGAGGGCCAGAACATCGACATCATCGATGTCCGCGAGCCCAACGAGTACGAGATCGTCTCCATCCCCGGCGCCCGGCTGATCCCCAAGAACGAGTTCCTGATGGGCAGCGCGCTCCAGGGGCTTCCGCAGGACAAGAAGATCGTCCTGCATTGCAAGACGGGTGTCCGCTCCGCGGAGGTGCTGGCCGTCCTGAAGTCCGCGGGCTTCGCGGACGCGGTGCACGTGGGCGGCGGCGTGATCGGCTGGGTCCACCAGGTGGAGCCGGAGAAGCCGGTGTACTGACCCCGCCGTCTTCCGGTGTGGACCGGCCCCGCTCGCCGGGAGGCGGGCGGGGCCGGCTTCGTGTGTCAGGAACAGCGTTCCCGTCACGAACAGGTCGTGCCGTCCGCCGGGAGCCTGCCGTCGAGGAACGCGGCGTCCATGGTCTTCGTGGCGCACGCGTCGACGCCGTACGTCCCGTGGCCCTCGCCCTTGACGGTCAGCCGGACCCCGACGCCCTTGCCGAGCCGCTCCGCCATGTTCGCCGCGCCGGCCACCGGCGTGGCCGGGTCGCCCGCGTTGCCGACGACCAGGATCGGCGCGGCCCCCGCGGCGCTCACCTCGGGCGTCTTCCACTTGCCCCGCACCGGCCAGCCCGTGCACGACAGCAACGACCACGCGGCGGACTCCCCGAAGACCGGCGAGGCGGCCTTGAACTCCGGCAGCAGCCGGCGGACGTCGTCCACGCTGTAGCGGTCCTGTGAATCAGCGCAGGAAATGGCCCGGTTGGCGGCCTGGAGATTGTTGTAGCGGCCGTCGGGCGCACGGCCCGCCATGGAGTCGAAGAGCAGGAGCAGGGTGTTGCCCGTGCCCTTGACCCTCGCCTCCTGGAGCCCGGCGGTCAGGTACTTCCAGGTGTCCTTGGAGTACAGCGCCGTCGCGATGCCGTTGGTGGCCTCGTCCTGGGTGAGCTCGCGCCCCTGGCTCGTGGGCAGGGGCTTCGCGTCGAGATCCTTGAGGAGCGTGGTGATCTCGTCCAGGGTCGGGCAGCGGCCGCCGGTGCCGGCGGCGCCCGCCGAGGCGCAGTCCTTGAGGTAGTCGTCCAGCGCGAGCTGGAAGCCCTTGGTCTGGCCGAGGTCGCCCTGCACGGTGTCCTGCGTCGGGTCCACCACGGCGTCGAGAACGGTGCGTCCGACGTTCTTCGGGAACAGATGGGCGTAGACGCCGCCCAGTTCGGTGCCGTACGAGATGCCGAAGTAGTGGAGCTTGGACTCGCCGAGCGCGGCCCGGATCCGGTCGAGGTCACGGGCGGCGCTGACGGTGTCCACGTACGGCAGGACCTTGCCGGAGTTCTTGGCGCAGGCGTCGATGTACGCCTTGTTGACCGCGAGGGTCTGCTTGAGCTCGGCGTCGTCGTCCGGAGTGCCGTCCACCTGATAGGCCGCGTCGAGCTCCTTGTCGCTCTGGCAGCGCACGCCGGCGCTCTCGCCGACGCCGCGCGGGTCGAAGCTCACCAGGTCGTAGCGGGCGTGGAGGGTGGCGTAGCCGTCGGCGAGGGCGGGCAGCGCGGAGACGCCCGAGGCGCCGGGGCCGCCGAAGTTGAAGACGAGCGAGCCGACGCGGTGGGACGGGTCCGTGGCCTTGCTGCGGATCAGCGCGAGGTCGATCTTCTCGCCGTCCGGCTTGGAGTGGTCGAGCGGCACCGGGAGCTTCGCGCACTGCCAGGCCCTGCCGGGGGCCTTGCCCGTGCCCTGCGCGGCGGTGGGCGCGTCGCACGTCTTCCAGCTGAGCTTGACCGCGGGGGAACCGTTCTTGCCCCCGTTGGTGTCTCCGCTGCCGTCGGCACCGCTGCCGCTGCCGCTGTTCCGGCCGTTCGTTCTGTCGCCTCCGTTGTCACCGCATCCGGTGACGGCGAGGGCGATCACGAGGGCGGTGGCGGCGAGGGAGGCGAGGGCCGTGACCCGGGGCCGTGTGGGACTCATTCCACCGACTCTACGGATGAATCGCCCTTTCCCGACCCCCTGACGACCCGGCGTACAGGCGTTGTCAGGCGGAGCGCAGGGGCGCACAGCCGATCCGGCCCGCGACGGCGTCCACGAACGCCGGGAAGGCCCGGCGCGGATCGTCGGCCCGGGTGCCCGTGCGGCCGGGGCCCGTGCGCATGGTGAACACCGTGGGGCGGCCGGCGCAGTCGGCCCGTATGAGGGCGCCCGTCGCCTCGATCCGCCCGTGGGCACGCCAGCCCGGCGCGGGTGGGGTGTCGCCCGTGAGCCCGTCGAACAGGGCGACGATCCTGGGCCGGGCGGTCATCGCGAACCGGGCCGCCCAGCGGAACGCGTCCGTCGCCGCCAGCGCGCACGTCTCGAAGTCGGGCTCGGAACTGCCCGTTCCGGCCGGGCTCGCCATGCCCGGCCCGGCTATGCCCGGTATCGCGCAGGTCCCGGGCGCGCGGGGCGAGGCCAGCGGCCGGGCCTCCTGGGCGCACCCCGTCACCTTCGCGGCCCGGTTGGCCACGTCCAGCAGGAGCCTGCCCGTGCGCGCCGGGGAGGCGTCCGGGAACGATCCGGTCAGCGTGACCACCGACGGCCGGCCGCGCACATCGCACGACTCCGGCAGCACCAGCGTGCCCGACGAGGCCGTGACGAAGCCCGGGAGGGCGTCCGGGAGCGGCGAGTCGCCCCCGGCGAACAGATCCGTCAGCCAGGCCCGGCGTTCGTCCGCCGCCTCGGGGCCCGTGCCGTAGCTGACCTCCAGGCGGCGCTCGGCCCAGCGTTTGTCACTGTTGCCGTTGCCGTTGCCGTTGCCGTTGCCGTTGCTTTTGCCGTTGCTGTTCCCGTTCCCGTCGTGGTCGTTGCCGGGGTCGCTCCCGCGCCAGCTCAGTGTGCACTGGCCGTGGGGACGGCCCGGGCCCGGCGCGCTCTCCCGGGACACCCGCTGCCGTACGCCCCCGGTCTCCCCGCGGAACGGGCCGTTCTCCTCCGACCATGTGCCCCAGCAGTAGTCCTGCCTGGCCAGCGGCCTGAACTGCGTCTGCCACAGCGCCATCAGGGCCGCCAGCAGCGCCGCTATGGCCAGGGCGCCGGTGAGCAGTCTGGCCTTGCGGCCCGGGTGTTCGGCCGTGCGTAACACCTCTGTCCCCCTCCGTCGCCCGTGCTGCCGATCCCAGTGAAACTCTGTGCGGGCGATGGTAGTGCGGGCCACTGACATTCGAGCCGCAGGAGTTCGTAGTACCGGTGTGATGTGCTATGGGTGCTATGAGCACACCTTCCCGGGTGCCGGAACAGTACCTTCCAGCAGGTATGCGTCAACCGCGCTCTTCACGCACGCGTTGCCGCTGTCGTACGCGCCGTGGCCCTCTCCCCGGTACGTCATCTCGACTCCGACGCCCTTGCCGAGCTCCTGGGCCATCTTGTGCGCTCCCTCGTAAGGAGTCGCCGGATCACCGGTGTTGCCGACGACGAGGATGGGCGCGGAGCCCTTCGCGCTGACGTCGGGCGTCTGCCATTCGCCCTTTACGGGCCATCCGGTGCACTGCAGCAGGCTCCACGCCATGAAGTCCCCGAAGACCGGTGACGCCTTGCGGAACTCCGCCGCCCTCCGCTCGATGTCCGCCGCCGTGTAGCGCTGGGAGAAGTCGGCGCACGTGATGGCGTTGAGCGACGCCTGGAGGGAGCTGTAAGCACCGTCCTGGCCACGGCCGTTCATGGAGTCGCCCAGCATGAGGAGGATCTTCCCGTCGCCGTTCTCGGCGTCCTCGACGCCCTCGGTGAGGTAGTCCCAGAACTCCTTCGAGTAGAGCGACTGCGCGATGCCGCTGGTCGCGAGCGACTGCGTGAGGTCGCGGCCCCCGCCGCCCGGCACCGGCTTCTTCTCCAGCCGCTCGAGGAGCGAGTTGATCTGCTGCTCCGTGGGGCAGTTGTCCGAGGTCTTCGTGCAGGCCGTCATGTAGTCGCCGAGGGCGAGCTGGAACCCGGCGGCCTGGGCGAGGGCGCTCTGCAGCGGGTCGCTCGACGGGTCCACCACGCCGTCCATCAGCGCCCGGCCGACGTTCTTGGGGAACAAGTGCGCGTAGACGCCGCCCAGTTCGGTGCCGTACGAGACGCCGAAGTAGTGGAGCTTGTCGTCGCCCAGGACCTGACGCATGAGGTCCATGTCGCGGGCGGCGTTCGTGGTGCCGATGTGGGGGAGGAACTTCCCCGAGCGCTTCTGGCAGCCCTCCGCGTACTTCTTCACCCGGTCCACGAGGGCGTTCTGCTCGGCGGGGGTGGCCGGGGTGGCGTCCGCCGCGTAGTACGCGTCCAGTTCCTTGTCCGGCAGACACGTCACCCCGTTGCTGCGGCCGACCCCGCGCGGGTCGAAGCTCACCAGGTCGTAGCGGGTGCGCAGGGTGCGGTAGTCGTCGGCGAACGCGGGGAGCGTCGTCACGCCCGAGCCGCCGGGGCCGCCGAAGTTGAAGAGGAGCGAGCCGATGCGGTGCGACTGGTCGGTGGCCTTCGCCCGGATCATGGCGATGCCGATCTTCTCGCCGTCCGCGTGGGCGTAGTCGAGCGGCGCGCGCAGGGTCGCGCACTCCCAGTCCGGGCCGGGGGGACGGCCGGCGGTGCCCGCGTCCTCGCTGCGGCTGGGGGGTGGGCAGGGTTTCCAGTCCAGTTTCTGGGTCTGGAGGGGGGCCGCGGCCTCCGTTGGCGCGTTCGTCGCTGTCCGGGGTGGGTTCTGCTTCTCCTGTGCGTCGCCCGTGCCGCTGCAGCTCGTCGCCGTGAGCGTCAGCAGCGCGGCCGCGAGCAGGGCTCGTGCTCTGGCCGTGCGCGGGGATGTGGACACGCCTCCCACTTTTGGGCGGCGTGGGGCGGGGCGCGCGCAGGGAGGGCCGTATGGGTTACGGCGGGCTGTGGGTTCCAGCGGGCCTGGGGGTTACAGCGGGACGAACCTTACTTCCGTCGCCTTCGCGCTGGCCCAGACCGGGGTGCCCTCCGTGAGCTTGAGCTCTGTCGCGGCGGCGGGGGTGATCTCAGCGACGATCTCGACATCGGCGTCCACGAGGACGCGGATTCTGCTGCCTTGTGCGGCGAGCTCGCGGATCTTGCCCTGCCAGACGTTGCGGGGGCTGCTGGTGGTGGCCGCGGGGTGGGTGGTGTGGAGGGACACCGCCTCGGGGGCGATCACGGCGAGGCCCGGGCCGGGGGTGGCGGGTGGGTCCGCCGTGGTCAGGGTCGTGCCGTTTGGTAGGCGGAGGGTGTCGGTTGTCGCGTCTGTCGTGGCAGTCGCCTCCGTCGGCCACGCGTTGAGGCCCAGCATGCGGGCCACCCAGGGGGAGCGGGGGTGCCGGGCCAGCTCGGCCGGGGGCGCGTACTGGGTCGTACGGCCGTCCTCCAGGACGAGCACCTGGTCGGCCAGCGAGACGGCTTCCACGGGGTCGTGGGTGACGATCAGGCACACGCCGGGGAAGTCGGCGAGGTGGGTGCGCAGGGAGTGGCGCACCTGGGCGCGGGTCGACTGGTCCAGGGCGGCGAGGGGTTCGTCGAGGAGGAGCAGGCTCGGGCCGGCGGCGAGGGCCCTGGCCAGGGCCACGCGCTGGGCCTGGCCGCCGCTGAGCAGGCCGGGCCTGCGGTGGGCCAGATGGCCGATGCCCAGGTGGTCGAGCCACTGCTGGGCGGTGGCGTGGGCCTCGTCCTTCGGGGTGCCCTGGGCGCGCGGTCCGTAGGCGGTGTTGGCCAGGGCCGTGAGGTGCGGGAAGAGGGCGCCGTCCTGGGGGACCCAGGCGATTCGGCGGCGGTGGGGTGGGGCTGTCGATACGTCTTGGTCGCCGAGGGTGAGTGTCTCTGCCGTGGCGCGGTGGGTCAGGCCCAGGAGGGTGCGGAGGAGGGTCGTCTTGCCCGCGCCGTTGGGGCCCACTACGGCGATGGTGGTGCCGGCGGGGGCGGTGAGCGTCGCCTCCACGGCGCCGGTGACCGTGGTGCGCAGGGGGTGCGGGGTGGGTGCGGTCGGGGCCGGTGCGGGGCGGACCCCTCTGGGACTGAACTCTTCGTGGCCTCGGGCATCACGTGACGTCGTACCCGGCACGCGCCACGAAGAGTCCTTTACGTCCCTGCCGGGGCCCGCCCCGCCCCGGCCCCGACCTCCCGCCGTCGGCGTCTGCGGCCAGTGGCCCCGGAGGGTTAGCAGCACTGCTGTCGCTATGGCCAGGAGGAGCAACGACACCGCCGTCGCTCCTTCCGGGTCGTCCTGTAGGAGCAGGTAGACCTGGAGGGGGAGGGTCTGCGTGACGCCCGGCAGGTTGCCCGCGAACGTGATCGTCGCCCCGAACTCGCCCAGCGCGCGGGCCCAGCAGAGGGCCGCTCCCGCGAAGAGGCCTGGCGCGATCATGGGCAGGGTGATCGTGCGGAAGGTCCGGAGCGGGGTCGCTCCCAGGGAAGTCGCCGTTTCCTCGTAGCGGGGGTGGAGTCCGCTGAGTGCTCCTTCCAGGCTGATCACCAGGAAGGGCATGGCCACGAATGTCGAGGCCACGACTGCCGCTGTGGTCGTGAAGGGAATCGTGAGGCCGAACCACTCGTCCAGCCAGGGGCCCAGGACGCCCCGGCGGCCGTAGCCCTGGAGGAGGGCCACGCCCGCGACGGTGGGCGGGAGGACCATCGGGAGCATCACGAGGGAGCGGACGAGCGCCTTGCCCGGGAAGTCCACCCGGGCCAGCAGCCAGGCGAGCGGGACCCCGAGGACGAGGGAGAGCGCCAGGGAGTACGCCGAGACGGTCAGGCTCAGGGTGAGGGCCTGGGTGACCTCGTGGGAGGTCAGTCGGGACGGGAGGGTGCCCCATGGCGTGCTGGTGAGGACGCCCGCCAGGGGGAGGAACAGGAAGCCGACGGCGAGGACGGAGGGGATCGCCAGGGGCAGGGGCGTCCCTTTACGGGCCCTCACGGCTGCTGGAAGCCCGCCCCGCGCAGGAGCTTCTGGGCCTCGGCCGAGCTCAGCCACTTGACGAAGTCGGCCGACTCCTTGGTGTGCTTGGAGCTCTTGAGCGTCGCGGCGGGGTAGGCCGCCACCGCGTTCCGGTCGTCGGGGATCGTCACCGTCGCGACCTTGTCCTTGGCCGACGTGGCGTCGGTGACGTACACGATGCCCGCGTCCGCCTCGCCGAGGGTGACCTTGCTCAGCACGGCGCGGACGCTGGGCTCCTGGGAGACCGGCTTGACGTCGACGTGCTGCTGGTCGAGGACCTTCTTGCTGTAGCGGCCGGCGGGTACTTCGGGTGCCGCCAGGACCACCTTGAGGGTGGGGCTGGAGAGGTCGGAGAGGCCCTGGATCTTCTTGGGGTTGCCGGGGGCCGTGGCGATCGTCAGCCGGTTCTTGGCGATGGTGGTGGGGGCGTTCGTCTGCTGGGCGAGCCCGTCCATCGTCTTGGTGTCGGCCGTCACGAGGGCGTCGGCGGGCGCGCCCTGGCGCACCTGGGCGGCCAGCTCCTGGGAGCCCGCGAAGGAGAAGTTCACCTTGGTGCCGGGGTGGTCCTTCTCGTAGAGGGCCCCGGCTTGTTTGAAGACGTCCGTGAGGGAGGCGGCGGCGAGGACCGTGAGGGTGGTCCGCTGCTTGGCGTCGTCGCTCTTGTCGCCGCTGCCGCAGGCCGTGGCGAGGGGGAGGAGGAGCGCTGCCGCCAGGGCCGTGCGTGCGAGGGTGCGGGGCATGGTCTCTCCTGGTCAGGCGCGGTCGATGTGCACGTTGGTGGCCTTCACCCGGGCCACGGCCTCCATGCCCACGGCCAGCCCCAGCTCCTCCACGGCCTCGCGGGTGAGGAGGGAGACGAGGCGGTGCGGCCCGGCCTGGACCTCCACCTGCGCGGCCACGTCGCCGAGCTTCACGGCGGTGATGATCCCCGGGAAGGCGTTGCGGGCGCTGGTGTGCGGCTCGTCGTCGCTCTCGTTCGCCTCGGCGGCGAGGCTCACGGAGAAGGCAGCCAGATCGGGCCCTTCGATCAGCCGTTTGCCGGCCTCGTCACGACGGGTGGGGATCCTGCCCGCGTCGGCCCAACGCCGGACGGTGTCGGGACTCACGCTCAGCAGCCGGGCTGCCTGCCCGATGGTGTACGACCGCATGTGCGGCACGTTATGTCGATCCGGCTCGCATCTGCAAGGCTGGGGGTCCGGGGGCGGAGCCCCCGGGAACAACGCCACGCCGCCCCCTAGATCGCGCCCTTCCTCGTCAGGTGCGTGAACGACGCCCACCCGGGCAGCACGGGAAGCCACAGCGTCATCAGCCGGAACAGCAGCACGGCGGGAGCCGCCTGCTCGGCGGGAAGCCCCGCGAACGTCAGCGCACCCGTCAGCGCGAACTCCACCGCTCCCACACCGCCCGGCGTCGGCGCCGCCGACCCCAGCGCGTTGGCGGTGAGGAAGACGACCGCGATGCTCGCGTAGCTGAGGTCGCCCCCGAACGCCCGGATCGACGCGTCCAGGCACATGACGTTCGCCGCCGTCAGCAGCAGCATCCCGCCGATGCCGAAGAAGAGCTTCTGCGGCCGCTGGAGCACGTCCAGCATGCGCGGCACGACGCCCGCGAACAGCGACCGCACCCGGGTCGAGACGAACTTCCGCAGCACCGGGATCGCGGCGACCACCAGCACCAGGACCGCGGCCGTGAGCAGGCCGCCGATCACCGTCCGGGAGGGGCCCAGGGACGAGCTGCGTTCCGTGCCCGTCACATAGCCGAAGGACAGCAGCAGCATGATGTGGCAGGCCAGGCCGAAGAGCTGGGACGCGCCGACGCTCGCCACGGCCAGGCCCGGGCGGATGCCCGCCCGCTGGAGGAAACGGGTGTTCAGGGCCACGCCGCCCACCGCGGCGGGGGCGACGATCTTCACGAACGAGCCCGCGACCTGCGCCAGGACCGTCCGGCCGAAGGCCACCTTCTCGGGGACGAAGCCGAGCAGACCCATCGCGGCGGCCGCGTAGGTCAGCGCCTGGAAGGCCGCCGCCATCGCGACCCACGCCCAGTTGGCCTTGTCGACGAGATCGCCGAACTTGACGTGCGTCAGCTGGGACAGCAGGAAGTACGCGGCGATCGCGCCCGCGACGAAGCTGATCAGCGTGCGGGGCTTGATCCGCTCCAGGCGCACCGGCTCTATGGGCGCCTGCGGCCGGATGAGCAGGACCTGGCGGCGGATCTGGGCGAGGAGGTCCTCCTCGCGGGCCTCTTCGAGGGCCTCGCCGAGTGCCTTCTTCTCCGCCTGGCGCTCGGCCTTGAGGGCCTTGCGGCCGGCCTCGACGGGCTCCGCCTCGGCGGCGCGTTCGGCCTCGCGGGCCTCCTTGGCCAGACGGGCGTTCTCCAGCACCCGTTCGCGCTCGCGCTCCGACCGCTCGCGGGCGAGCTGGCGCAGGGTCGCGCGGCTGACGCGGGTGAGGGCGAGGGGCTGGAGGAGGGGGAGGCTGTCGGCCACGGCATCGGGGCCGAGGACCTCGACGGCGGTGGCCACGGCCCGTTCGGCGCCGACCCGCAGGCCGAGGGTGACGAGGAGCTGGGCGACGTCCATGCGGAGCACCAGGTCGCCGGCCGCGATCTCGCCGCCGCGCAGGTCCGTGAGGACCACATTGCCGGAACGATCCACCAGCAGGGCGTCGCCGTCGAGCCTGCGGTGGGCGATGCGGCGCGACTGGAGGGCCTTGAGCTGGTGCCAGGCGCCCCGCATCAGCTCGTCGGTGATCTCCTCGGTGGGGACGGAGACCAGCGGGCGGCCGCCGATGTGCTCGTAGACGAGCATGACGGCGTCCGGGCCCAGCTCGGAGGTGGCGATCAGCTTGGGCGCGTTCGCCCCGGCGGCGATGGCCGCGTAGGCGAGCAGCGCCTCCTGCTCGAGGGCCTGGCGCAGCGACAGCAGGCTGCGGCGCTGGATGATCCCGCGCAGGGCCAGGCGCTGCCAGACGCGGTAGAAGAAGCCCTGGGCCTGCTGCTCGCGGTCGACGACGGTGACGTCGAGGGGCGGGCCCTCCTCCAGGGTGACGATGTAGCGGCGGCCCCGGTCGGGGTGCTGCTCGGCGGTCTCGTTGTCCTCGGCGCGCAGCGCGGTCTCCGGGCGGAAGCCGACGCGCCGCAGACCGGCGAGGAGGTGCTGGCCGGTGGGACGGACGTTGGGGGAGCCGACGGCGTAGAGGGTGGCGTAGGCGACCGTCCAGCCGATCAGGACGGTGATGGCGATGGAGAACGGCGTGGTGTAGCCGTTGACCAGTACCGCGAAGGCGTCCAGGAGGAGGACGGCCCACATGGCCACGCGCCAGCGGGGCCGCCGGGACATGCCGACGGCCGTCATATAGGCGATCACGGGCGCCAGATAGCCGTGCACCGGGTCGGTGAAGCCGCCGGCGGGCGAGGGCTGGGAGAGCGCGGCGCGGATGGACTCGGGCGCCGAATCGGCCACCCACAGGTCGGTGGCCAGGGACACGCCGTGGGCCAGCACGGCGGCCAGGACGCCGTCGGCGATGCGCAGCCCGTCGCGTTTGATCAGCCGTTCGATGGCGAAGGCCACCGGGACGATGAAGACCGCGATGTTCGCCGTGAGCCCGGCGAAGCTGGCCAGCAGATGGGGCGCCTTGCCGGTGCTCGCGCTGATGTCCTGCGCCAGGCCCGAGGTGGTGGCGTGGGCGAAGGCCGCGAGCGCGAGCACGAGGGCGATGCCCACGATGCCCAGGAAGAGCCGGACCAGATCGGCCGGGCGGTGGACACGGGCGGGGAGCAGCGGCTCGTCGCCGGAGACCTTGTCGATGTGGCCCTCACCGTCCTCGCACGGGTACGCGCCGGCGCGCCCGTCACAGGGCAGCACTCCGCGGGCGCGGGCCTCCTCCGGAGGCTGCGCGCCCTGCTGCTCGTCGGTCTCTTCTCGGTCTCGTATCACCAGTCACCGCCCGGAAGATGGTGGCATGGCCCGGCCGGGCAAGGGGGTATCAGGGTGCATTTCGGGGGGCGCGGACTCCGGATCGTACGCCCTGTAGTGCGATGACGCACTCTGGGTGATCTTGTGGACCGCCCGGTTCCGGCCGCCGGGGCGGCCCCGCCGGGCGGGCGATGCGGCAGTATGCACCGGATGGACGAGCTTCCCGAGTACGCGGAACGGGTACTGGCCGTCGCCGAGCTGATTCCGGCCGGCCGGGTGATGACCTATGGAGACGTCGCCGAGTGGCTCGACGAGGGCGGACCCCGGCAGGTCGGCCGCGTCATGGCCCTCTACGGCGGGGCCGTGCCCTGGTGGCGCGTCGTCCGGGCGGACGGCCTGCTGCTGCCGGGCCACGAGCGCGACGCCCTGGCCCACTACCGCGCCGAGGGCACCCCGCTGCGGGAGCCCGGCCGGAGCGCCGGGGGACGGCTGCCCCGGATCGCCATGGCCCGCGCCCGCTGGGACGGCGGCGGGGATGTGACTCCGCACACCTGACGGCCGGAGGACCGCCGCCGCCGGGCCGCGCCCCGGCCCGTGACCACAAGGCGTTACCCGAACGGATGAGGTCACCCGGGAGGGACGAAGGCACCCGGGACGCACTGCGCCACACGGGTCTCCTGGCGTAGCGTCGGGGGTCGCCCTCCGCGCCGTGACCCGTCCCGGCCGGCCGACCACCCGTACCTCCCCCCAGGACCGACGACACACGTGAGCTCCTCCTCGTCCCACCAGCGGCCCGCCACGGGCGCGTACCGCCTCGTGCGCACGCCGCCGGGCCCGGTGGTCCCACCTGAGCTGGACGCGTGCCAGCGCGCGGTGGTTGACCACGGGCGGGGACCGCTGCTGGTGCTCGCCGGACCGGGCACGGGCAAGACGACCACGCTCGTCGAGGCGGTGGCCGAAAGGGTGCGGCGGGGCACCGACCCCGCGCGGATCCTCGTCCTCACCTTCAGCCGCAAGGCGGCCGTCGAACTGCGCGACCGGATGGCCGCCCGGCTCGGCGGCGCCCAGGGCCCGCGGGCCACCACCTTCCACTCCTACTGCTACGCGCTGGTGCGCGCCCACCAGGACGTCGAACTGTTCGTCGAGCCCACCCGGCTGCTGTCCGGCCCGGAGCAGGACGTCATGGTGCGCGAGCTCCTGGAGGGCGAACTGCGGCTGGGCAAGGAGGGCCGCGGCCGGGTGCGCTGGCCCGACGAGCTGCGCGCCTGCCTGACCACGCGCGGCTTCGCCGACGAGATGCGCGCCGTCCTCGCCCGCAGCCGGGAGCTGGGCCTCGGCCCCGGCGAGCTCGACGCCTTCGCCCGGCGCGCCGGCCGCCCCGACTGGCGCGCGGCCGCGTCCTTCCTCGCCGAGTACCTGGACGTCCTCGACGCGCGCGGCGTCCTCGACTACGCCGAGCTCGTCCACCGCGCCGTCCTCCTCGCCGGGCGCCCCGAGGTCGCGGCCGAGCTGGGCCGGAGCTACGACGCCGTCTTCGTCGACGAGTACCAGGACACCGACGTCTCCCAGGTCCGGCTGCTGCGCGCGCTGGCGGGCGGCGGCCGCACCCTGATCGCCTTCGGCGACCCCGACCAGTCCATCTACGCCTTCCGGGGCGCGGACGTCGGCGGCATCCTCGACTTCCCGCACGCCTTCCCGCGCACCGACGGCACGCCCGCCCCCGTAGCGGTCCTCAACACCTCGCGCCGCTCCGGCGCCGCCCTCCTCGCCGCCACCCGGCTGCTCACCCACCGGATGCCGCTGACCCGGCTGCCGGCCGCCGCCGTACGCGCCCACCGCGAGCTCGTGCCCGTACGGGACGGGGGCCGGGTGGAGGCGTACACCTACCCGACGGCGGGCGCCGAGCTCGACAACATCGCCGACATCCTCCGCCGCGCCCACCTGGAGGACGGCGTCCCCTGGCAGGACATGGCCGTCCTCGTCCGCGCGGGCTCCCGCTCGATACCGTCCCTGCGCCGCGCCCTGACATCGGCGGGCGTCCCCATCGAGGTCGACGGCGACGACATCCCCCTCCGCCACGAACCAGCGGTGGCCCCCCTGCTGACGGCGTTGCGAGCGGTGGCGGAGCCGACTGATGCGGCGACGGGTGGGCGGGTGGGAGACACCGCGCCGAAGGCGCGGAACTGGCTCACGCCGGAGACGGCGCTGACCCTCCTCACGTCCCCCCTGGGGGGCATGGACAGCGCGGATCTCCGCCGTCTGGGCCGAGCCCTCCGCGAGGAGGAACGGGCCGCGGGCGAAACCACCCCGCGCCCCTCGGACACCCTCATCGCCGAAGCCCTCGCAGAGCCCGCACGCCTCGTCGCGCACGACCCCGCGTACGCGCGCCCCGCCCAGCGCCTGGGCGCCCTCCTGGCAGGGGCGCGCGAGCTGCTGGCGCGCGGCGGCACGGCCGAGGAAGCCCTGTGGCACCTCTGGGACGGCACCCCCTGGCCCACCCGCCTGCAGCGCGCCGCCCACCGCGGCGGCCCGGCCGGCCGCAACGCCGACCGCGACCTCGACGCCGTCTGCGCCCTCTTCGAGACGGCCGCCCGCGCCGAGGAGCGCACCGGCGGCCGCGGCGCCCTGAACCTCCTCGACGAGCTCGACGCCCAGGACATCGCCGCCGACACCCTCACCCGCAGGGCCGTGCGCCCCGACGCCGTCCGGCTGATGACCGCGCACCGCTCCAAGGGCCTGGAGTGGCGGCTCGTCGTCGTCGCGGGCGTCCAGGAGGGCCTGTGGCCCGACCTGCGCCGCCGCGGCTCGCTCCTGGAGGCCGACCGCATCGGCCGCGACGGCATCGCCGAGCCCCTCGGCGCGGGCGCCCTCCTCGCCGAGGAGCGCCGGCTGTTCTACGTGGCCGCCACCCGCGCCCGCGACCGGCTCGTGGTCACGGCCGTCAAGGCGGCCGCCGAGGACGGCGACCAGCCCTCCCGCTTCCTGACCGAGCTGGGCACCGAGCCCGTCGACGTCACCCAGCGCCCGCGCCGCCCCCTGGCCGTCGCCGCGCTCGTCGCCGAGCTGCGCGCCACCACCGTCGACCCCGCCGCCTCCGCCGCCCTGCGGGCCGCCGCCGCCGAACGGCTCGCCCGGCTCGCCGCCCTGCGCGACGAGGAGGGTCAGCCGCTCGTCCCCGCCGCGCACCCCTACCGCTGGTGGGGACTGCACGAGCCGACCCACAACGAGGTGCCGCTGCGCGACCCGGAACGGCCCGTCACGCTGTCCGGCTCGGCCCTCGGCCAGCTCACCGAGGACGGCTGCTCCCTCCAGTGGTTCCTGGGCCGCGAGGTCAAGGCGGACGCCCCCGCCACCGCCGCCCAGGGCTTCGGCAACGTCGTCCACGTCCTCGCCGACGAGGTCGCCTCCGGCCGCACCCCCGCCGACCTCGCCGTGCTCATGGAGCGCCTGGAGACCGTCTGGGAGTCCCTGGCCTTCGACGCGCCCTGGAAGTCGCGGCAGGAGATGGAACAGGCCCGCGCCGCCCTGGAGCGCTTCCTGCGCTGGCACGTGATGGAGCGCGCCCGCGCCGCCGTCGTCACCGAGCACCCCTTCGACGTCACCCTCAAGGCCCGGCAGTACCAGGTGCGCATCCGCGGCTCCATGGACCGCGTCGAGCAGGACGCCCAGGGCCGGGCGTATGTCGTCGACTTCAAGACCGGCAAGAACGCGCCCTCCGCCAAGGACGTCGAACGCCACCCCCAGCTCGCCGTCTACCAGCTCGCCGTCGCAGAGGGCGCCGTCGACGACGCCTTCGGCGGCGACCGGCCCCGGCCCGGCGGCGCCGAACTCGTCCACCTGCGCCAGGGCGCGGCGAAGAAGGACGGCGGGGAGACCCTGCCCAAGGTCCAGGCGCAGGAGCCCCTCGACGGCGAATGGATCGGCGAGCTGCTCGCCGAGGCCGCGGGACGCGTCCTTGAGGAACGTTTCTCCCCCCGCCCCGGCCGGCAGTGCGCCCACTGCTCGTTCCGCGCCTCGTGCAGTGCCCGGCCCGAGGGCCGGCAGATCGTGGAGTGAGATGTCAGTGCCTCCCGCTAACGTCACCGGCATGCCCGCGCGCCTGACCGATCCCGAGCAGCTCAAGGAGCTCCTCGGCATCCCCTTCACCCCGGAGCAGACGGCCTGCATCACCGCGCCGCTCGCCCCGCAGGTCATCGTGGCCGGCGCGGGCTCCGGCAAGACCACGGTCATGGCCGCGCGCGTCGTCTGGCTGGTCGGCACCGGGCAGGTCGCTCCCGAGGAGGTCCTCGGCCTGACGTTCACCAACAAGGCGGCGGGCGAGCTCGCCGAGCGCGTCCGCAAGGCCCTGGGGAAGGCCGGGATCGGCCTGGAGCCCGCCGAGGGGGAGACCGGCGGCGAGCCCCGGATCTCCACCTACCACGCCTTCGCCGGCCAGCTCCTCAAGGAGCACGGCCTGCGCATCGGCCTGGAGCCCACCTCCCGCCTCCTCGCCGACGCCACCCGCTTCCAGCTCGCCGCCCGCGTCCTGCGCTCCTCGCCGGGCCCGTACCCGGCCCTCACCCGCCCCTTCGCCGACCTCGTCACCGACCTGCTGGCCCTGGACGGCGAACTGGCGGAGCACCTGACCGAACCGGCGGAGCTCCGCGCCCACGACCACGACCTGCTGGAAGCCCTCGGCCGCGCCAAGCTCACCAACGCGGATCTGCGCAAGATCCCGGAGACGGTGCGTGCCCGCCTGGAGCTCCTGGAGCTCGTCGAGGCGTACCGCGAGGAGAAGCGCTCCCGCGACCTCCTCGACTTCGGCGACCAGATCGCCCGCTCCGCCGAGCTCGCCCGCACCCGGCCCGAGGTGGGCCGCGTCCTGCGCGAGCAGTTCAAGGTCGTCCTCCTCGACGAGTACCAGGACACCTCCGTCGCCCAGCGCCTGCTGCTGGCCGGCCTCTTCGGTGCCGGCACGGGCCACGCGGTGACCGCCGTCGGCGACCCCTGCCAGGCCATCTACGGCTGGCGCGGCGCCTCGGTGGCCAACCTGGACGACTTCCCGAACCACTTCTCGCAGGAGGACGGGCAGCCGGCCCGGCGGTATTCGCTGAGCGAGAACCGCCGCAGCGGCGGCCGCCTCCTGGACCTGGCCAACACCCTCGCGGCCCCCCTCCGCGCCCGCCACGAGGGCGTCGAGGCCCTGCGCCCGGCCCCGGGCGCCGAGCGCGACGGCGTCGTCCGCTGCGCCCTGCTGCCCACCCACGCCGAGGAGCTCGACTGGCTCGGGGACTCCCTCGCCCACCTCGTCCGCACCGGCACCCGCCCGGGCGACATCGCCGTCCTGTGCCGCACCGCCACCGACTTCGCCGAGATCCAGGCCGCCCTGGTCCGGCGCGACATCCCCGTCGAGGTCGTCGGCCTGTCCGGCCTCCTCCACCTCCCCGAGATCGCCGACCTCGTCGCCGTCTGCGAGGTCCTCCACGACCCCACCGCCAACGCCTCCCTGGTCCGCCTGCTGACGGGCCCCCGCTGGCGCGTCGGCCCCCGTGACCTGGCCCTGCTGGGCCGCCGCGCCCGGACGCTCGTCCCTCACGGCCCCACCGGCACCGACCCCGACCGCCGCCTGGCCGAGGCCGTGGAGGGCGTGGACCCCACGGAGACGACGTCCCTGGCCGACGCCCTCGACACCTTCCTGTCGGCCGCCCAGCCGGCCGCCCCCGAGGACGACCTGCCCTTCTCCACCGAGGCCCGCGTCCGCTTCGCCCGCCTCGCGGCCGAGCTCCGCGACCTCCGCCGCGGCCTCGGCGACCCCCTCATGGACGTCCTCCACCGCGTCCTGGCCACCACGGGCCTGGAAGTCGAGCTCTCCGCGTCCCCCCACGCCCTCGCGGCCCGCCGCCGGGAGACCCTCACCCAGTTCCTGGACATCGCCGCCGGCTTCGCCGCCCTGGACGGCGAGGTCACCCTGGCCGCCTTCCTCGGCTTCCTGCGCACGGCCGCGCAGTACGAGAAGGGTCTCGACAGCTCGCTGCCCGGCGGCGAGGACACGGTCAAGATCCTCACCGCGCACAAGTCCAAGGGCCTGGAGTGGGACGTGGTGGCGGTCCCCGGCCTGGTCGCGAAGACCTTCCCCAGCGAGCAGTCCCGCGACTCCTGGACGTCCCAGCCCAAGGTCCTCCCGCACGCCCTGCGAGGCGACGCCGACACCCTCCCCGACGTCACCGACTGGACGGCCAAGGGCCTGACGGCCTTCAAGGCCGCGATGAAGGCCCACCAGCACACCGAAGAGCTGCGCCTGGGCTACGTCACCTTCACCCGCCCCCGCAACCTCCTCCTGGGCTCCGGCCACTGGTGGGGCCCGAACCAGAAGCGGACGCGCGGCCCGTCGGAGTTCCTGGAGGCCCTCCGCGAGCACTGCGAGGCGGGACACGGCGAGATCGAGGCATGGGCGGACGCCCCGGAAGAGGACGCGGAGAACCCGGCCCTGACCCGGGAGACGACCCACGCCTGGCCGCTACCGCTGGACAAGGCCGCCCTGACCCGCCGCCGGGAGGCGGCAGAAGCGGTCCTCGCCCACCTGAAGCACCTGGAAACGGCCCCGCGCACGCAGACGGCGGAAGGGCGGGGCCGGGGCGGGCAGGAGGGCCCTGCCCGCCCCGGCCCCGCCCGACCCACGACGTCCCCCGCACCCACGACGCATCCGCTGCTCCCCGAGGAGACCCGCACGGTCGCGTCCTGGGACCGCGACCTGAACGCCCTCGCCGGCGAACTCCAGCGCACCCGCGCCAAGGTCCACGACGTCGTCCTGCCGTCCAGCCTGACCGCCACCCAGCTGATGCACCTGGCCGCCGACCCCGACGGCTTCGCGAGCGACCTCGCGCGCCCCATGCCGCGCCGCCCCCAGCCCGCCGCCCGCCGGGGCACCCGCTTCCACGCCTGGCTGGAGTCCCGCTTCGAGGCGCTCCCCCTGCCGTTCCCGGACCTGGACGACCTGGACCCGGACGGGTTCCCCGGCGCCCTGGAGATCACGGACGAGCAGGACCTGGCCGAACTCAAGGAGGCCTTCCAGCGCACCCCGTACGCGAACCGCACCCCGTACCGGGTGGAGGCCCCCTTCCAGCTCACCCTCGCGGGCCGCGTGATCAGGGGCCGCATTGACGCGGTCTACCGCGAGCGGAACACCGAACACGACACGTACGAGATCGTCGACTGGAAAACGAGCCGCACCCGGACCGCCGACCCCCTCCAACTGGCGATCTACCGCCTGGCCTGGGCCGAGCAGCAAGGACTGCCGCTCTCCTCCGTGACGGCCGCGTTCGTGTACATCCGCGACGGCGAGAAGGCGATCCCGCCGGACCTGCCGGACCGGGCCGGGCTGGAACGGATCCTCCTAGGGGAGGACGTGTGACGAAACCCGGTCCTGGTCGCCCCGCGTGTCCGGATAGGCTCGATGGCATGAGCACTGCCCCGGACAACGCCGTCCGCGCGTACATCGACGTGCACCGCGCCGCCTTCCTCGCCGACCTGGCCGAGTGGCTGCGCATCCCCTCCGTGTCGGCCGACCCGGCCAACGCGGCCGATGTGCGCCGCAGCGCCGAGTGGCTGGTGGCGAAGCTCAAGGAGACGGGTTTCCCGACGGCGGAGATCTGGGAGACGGGAGCCGGGAACGGCGCCCCCGCCGTGTTCGCGGAGTGGCCCTCCGGCGAGGAGGACGCCCCCACGGTCCTGGTCTACGGCCACCACGACGTCCAGCCCGCCGCCCGCGAGGACGGCTGGCACACGGACCCGTTCGAGCCGACGACGATCGACGGCCGGCTGTACGCGCGCGGCGCGGCCGACGACAAGGGCCAGGTGTTCTTCCACACCCTGGGCGTCCGCGCCCACCTGGCGGCCACCGGCCGCACCGCCCCGGCCGTCAACCTCAAGCTGATCGTGGAGGGCGAGGAGGAGTCGGGCTCGCCGAACTTCCCCGCGCTGATCGCCGCGCACGCGGACCGGCTCGCCTGCGACGCCGTGATCGTCTCGGACACGGGCATGTGGTCGGAGGACACCCCGACGGTGTGCACGGGCATGCGCGGCCTGGCCGAGTGCCAGATCGACCTCTACGGCCCGGACCAGGACATCCACTCCGGTTCCTTCGGCGGCGCCGTGCCCAACCCGGCCACGGAGGCCGCCCGCCTGGCGGCCGCCCTGCACGACGAGGACCGCAGGGTGACGATCCCGGGGTTCTACGACGGGGTCGTGGAGCTGACCGGCCAGGAGCGCGCGCTGATCGCCGAGCTGCCGTTCGACGAGAAGCGCTGGCTGCGTGCCGCGCACTCGCACGGCACCCTCGGCGAGGCGGGCTACAGCACCCTGGAGCGGGTGTGGGCCCGTCCGACCGCCGAGGTCAACGGCATAGGCGGCGGCTACCAGGGCCCCGGCGGCAAGACGATCGTCCCGTCGTCGGCCCGGCTGAAGCTGTCCTTCCGGCTGGTCGCGGGCCAGGACGCCGACCGCGTCCAGGAGTCCGTGCGCGACTGGGTGGCGGCCCGCCTCCCGGAGGGCGGCGGCATCCGCCACGAGATCACGTTCACCGGCTCGACCCGCCCCTGTCTGACCCCGCTGGACCACCCAGCGCTCCAGTCGGTCGTACGGGCCATGACCAAGGCGTTCGGCCAGAAGATCCGCTTCACGCGCGAGGGCGGCTCGGGCCCGGCGGCGGACCTCCAGGACGTCCTGGGCGCCCCGGTGCTGTTCCTCGGCATCTCGGTGCCGTCGGACGGCTGGCACGCGCCGAACGAGAAGGTCGAGCTGGACCTCCTCATGAAGGGCGTGGAGACGGCCGCCCACCTGTGGGGAGACCTGGCCGCGACGGCCCGCACGGGCACCGGCCCCGCCGGCGCCTAGGCGCCATGCGGGGGCCCGCGCCCCATACGCACGAACACTGTCAAGAGGGGGAGTTGGAAGCAGCCGTGACCACCTGGACCGAATTCACCGCCACCCGGCCCGACACGCTCGACGTCGCACTGAGCGGCGCGAGCGGCATCGACCGTGCCGCGCACCACCGTCTGGACGAGGCGTGGCTCGCCGCCGCGTGGAGCCACCCCACGACGCGGGTCTTCGTGGTCTCCGGCGGTCAGGCGCTGATCGACGACACCCCCGACGGCCGCACCGAGCTGGTGATGACGCCCGCCTTCGAGGCGCCGGTCACCGAGACCCACCGCTACTTCCTCGGCAAGGACGAGGACGGCGTGGCCTACTTCGCGCTCCAGAAGGACGCGCTGCCCGGCCGCATCGACCAGTCCGCGCGCCCGGCGGGCCTGCGGGAGGCCGGCCTGCTGCTGTCCCCGCGCGACGCGGGCCTGCTCGTCCACGCCGTGGCCCTGGAGAACTGGCAGCGGCTCCACCGCTTCTGCTCGCGCTGCGGCGAGCGCACGGTGATCGCGGCCGCGGGGCACATCCGCCGCTGCCAGGCATGTGGCGCCGAGCACTACCCCCGGACCGACCCGGCCGTGATCATGCTGGTCACGGACGAGAAGGACCGGGCACTGCTGGGCCGCCAGATGCACTGGCCCGAAGGCCGCTTCTCGACGCTCGCGGGCTTCGTGGAGCCGGGGGAGTCCATCGAGGAGGCGGTGCGCCGGGAGGTCTCCGAGGAGGCGGGCGTCGTCGTCGGCGACGTGGAGTACATCGCCAGCCAGCCGTGGCCGTTCCCCTCCAGCCTGATGCTGGGCTTCATGGCCCGCGCGACGTCCTCGGACATCCAGGTGGACGGCGAGGAGATCCACGAGGCGCGCTGGTTCTCCCGGGACGAGCTGCGGGCCGCGTTCGAGAGCGGGGAGGTCCTGCCTCCGACCGGCATCTCCATCGCGGCCCGCCTGATCGAGCTCTGGTACGGCGAGCCGCTCCCGTAGGGGAGCGCCGCCACCAGGCGCCGGCACCCGTGGGCGTCAGGCGCTGATCTTCGCCTTCACCTGCGCCAGCGAGGGGTTGGTGAGCGTGGAGCCGTCGGCGAAGAGCACGGTGGGGACCGTCTGGTTCCCGCCGTTGGCCTTCTCCACGAAGGCCGCCGACTCGGGGTCGAGCTCGATGTTGATCTCGTTGTAGGCGATGCCCTCGCGATCCAGCTGGGTCTTCAGACGGCGGCAGTAGCCGCACCAGGTGGTGCTGTACATCGTCACGGTGCTCGGCATGCGACCCGCGCTCCTTCTTCCTCGGGGGAGATTCCGGAGGAAGAACGCACACCTGCGGCCCAGCATTCCCGACCGTTCCCGACGCATCGCGGTATTAGTACGACCGGTCTGCCCCACCTGTGGACGACATTCCCGGTCGCCCCGCCGGACCTGGCAGCATGGCGGGGTGACAGCAGCAACGCACTCCACTCTCTTCCCGCAGGTGCCGGACTCGGCCGACGCGGTGCTCGACGGGCTCGACCCCGAGCAGCGCGAGGTCGCCATGGCCCTGAGCGGGCCGGTGTGCGTGCTGGCCGGCGCCGGTACGGGCAAGACCCGTGCGATCACCCACCGGATCGCCTACGGCGTCCGGTCCGGTCTGCTGCAGCCCGCGAGTGTGCTCGCCGTCACCTTCACCAACCGGGCGGCGGGCGAGATGCGCGGGCGGCTGCGCCAGCTGGGCGCGGGCGGGGTCCAGGCCCGTACGTTCCACTCGGCCGCGCTGCGCCAGCTCCAGTACTTCTGGCCCAAGGCGGTCGGCGGCGAGCTGCCCCGGCTGCTGGAGCGCAAGGTCCAGGTGGTGGCGGAGGCGGCGGCCCGCTGCCGGATCCGGCTCGACCGCAACGAGCTGCGCGATGTGACGGGCGAGATCGAGTGGGCGAAGGTCACCCAGACCGTCCCCGAGGACTATCCGGCCGCCGCCGCCAAGACCGGCCGCGAGGTCCCCCGGGACCCGGCCGAGATCGCCCTGGTCTACGGGACGTACGAGCAGCTCAAGCGCGAGCGCGGCGTGATCGACTTCGAGGACGTGCTGCTGCTGACCGTGGGCGTCCTCCAGGACCGGCACGACATCGCCGAGACCGTCCGTCGCCAGTACCAGCACTTCGTGGTCGACGAGTACCAGGACGTCAGCCCGCTCCAGCAGCGGCTGCTCGAGCTGTGGCTGGGCGACCGCGACAATCTGTGCGTGGTCGGTGACGCCAGCCAGACGATCTATTCGTTCACCGGCGCCACCCCCGACCACCTGCTGAACTTCCGGGTCCGGCACCCGCACGCCACCGTCGTCAAGCTCGTCCGGGACTACCGCTCCACCCCCCAGGTGGTCCACCTGGCCAACGGGCTGCTGGCCCAGGCCCGGGGCAGGGCCGCCGAGCACCGGCTGGAGCTGGTCTCCCAGCGCCCCGCCGGCCCCGCCCCCGTCTACGGGGAGTACGCGGACGAGCCCGCCGAGGCCGAGGGCACCGCCCGCCGGGTCCGGGAGCTGATGGATTCCGGGGTGCCCGCGAGCGAGATCGCGATCCTCTACCGCGTCAACGCCCAGTCCGAGATCTACGAGCAGGCCCTCGCCGATGTCGGGGTGCCCTACCAGCTGCGCGGCGCCGAGCGCTTCTTCGAGCGCCCCGAGGTGCGCGAGGCCGGGCTGCTGCTGCGGGGCGCGGCCCGGGCCGGCGGCCACTCCGACCCCCAGCTGGCCGGTGTGGACGACGTGCCCTCCCAGGTGCGCGCCGTGCTCGGCACGCGCGGCTGGAAGCCCGAGCCCCCGGCGGGCTCGGGTGCGGTCCGGGACCGCTGGGAGTCCCTGGCGGCCCTGGTGCGCCTCGCGGAGGATTTCGTCCGGGCCCGCCCGGCGGCCACCCTCGCCGACCTGGTCGCCGAGCTGGACGAGCGGGCGAGCGCCCAGCACGCGCCCACGGTGGAAGGAGTGACGCTCGCCTCACTGCATGCGGCCAAGGGCCTGGAGTGGGACGCCGTCTTCCTGGTGGGGCTCACCGAGGGCATGATGCCGATCACCTACGCCAAGACCGACGAGCAGGTGGAGGAGGAGCGTCGGCTGCTCTATGTCGGCGTCACCCGGGCCCGGGTCCATCTGTCGCTGTCCTGGGCGCTGTCCCGGACCCCGGGCGGCCGGCCCTCCCGGCGGCCCACCCGCTTCCTCAACGGCCTGCGGCCCGGCTCCGCGGCCGTCCGCCCGGCCTTCTCCGGTGCGGCCGGCCAGGGGGGCGTCGAGCGCGGCGCCGGGGCGGTGCGCAAGCGGCGCGGCTCCGCCCGGTGCCGGGTCTGCGGCCGGACGCTGACCGACGCGGGCGAGATCAAACTGATGCGCTGCGAGGACTGCCCCTGCGAGCTCGACGAGGCGCTCCACGAACGGCTGCGCGACTGGCGGGCCGAGCAGGCCCGTCTGCTGGGCCAGCCCGTCTACTGCGTCTTCACCGACAAGACGCTCCTCGCGATCGCCGAGGCCGTTCCGGGAACCGAAGCGGAGCTCGCGCGCATCTCAGGAGTCGGAGGACGGAAGCTCGGGAAGTTCGGGGCCGACGTTCTCGCCCTGTGCGCGGGCGGTGATCCGGGCTCGGCGGATGTGTCCCAGGACACCTCCCAAGAAACTCCGGAAAAATAGTTTGCGCGTGTGGAGGCAGTGCCCATAGCCTTCCGAGCAGGGAAGCGACGGGTTCTTTCAGGATCCGTTGGGTCCGTGCTGTACTGAAACCGAAGACTTGACCGTGTCACAGCGGTCCCCGAGACGCCGAGAGGAGGCGGAGAAAATGATCAGCTTTATGGCCAGCGACAAAATGACCGATCGCCAGATCGGCTCCGCCGTCATGCTCGGCTTCCTCGGCTCCTTCCAGGGCACCGGTCTGTCCGGCGCCACCCAGGTCGTCACCCCGGTCCGGCCGGAACAGCGACCGACCAAGGGATCCGAGGTAAGGGCAGCAGCTGAGGCGCAGGCCTCTCAGGCCTATGCCCTCGCGACGGCCGCCAATGGCGCCGGATCCCTGAACGCAGCGCACCACCTTCCCAAGACGTGGGCCTTCCGTGGGCTCAAACCCTGGAGAGATCCAGCCTGATCGGCATGATCAGGTCGGCACCTTCCAGGGCCGCGGAACCCACACCGGGATCCGCGGCCCTTTTGTTTGCCCCCGAGCCAGGGGAAAACCAGCCCGGCCACCAGCCGGAACAACAAGACGAGGAAACACCCACCGTGCAACTCAAGGCGCACACCCCGTCCGTAGCGACCGACCTGATCCCCCCGCCCGTCCCCACGGAGGACACCTTGACCCCGCTGACCGCCCTCACCGACCTCGACGAGGCCATCGAGAACCTCGACGTCCCGGTGCCCTGCCGCAGCTATGACCCGGAGGTCTTCTTCGCCGAGTCCCCGGCCGACGTCGAGTACGCCAAGTCCCTCTGCCAGACCTGCCCGCTGCGCGCCGCCTGCCTCGCCGGGGCCATGGACCGCCGCGAGCCCTGGGGCGTCTGGGGCGGCGAGCTGTTCGTCCAGGGTGTGGTCGTCGCCCGCAAGCGGCCGCGTGGCCGCCCGCGCAAGAACCCGGTCAGCGCATGACCGCCAACGGCACCATCGACCACCCCTCGACGCACGACCCCAAGAAGCAGGACCCGACGATGCACCCCACCTCCGAGCCATTCGTCCCCGGTACCACCCATGAACGCTCCGGCGCGACCGCTTCGCGTCAGAACAGGAACCACGCCATGCAACTCATCCCAGAAGCCCTGGCCAGGGCTCATATGCACGACCGGCTGAGGGAGGCCGAGTCGCAACGGAGGGCCGTGCGGCTGGCCACCGCCCGCCGGATGCAGCGCCGCGCCGAGCGCGCGTCGCTGCGGGCCCGCCGGGCCCTGGCCATGGCCGTGATGCAGTGACCCACCGCGGGGCCGGTCCTTTCGGACCGGCCCCGCACCCCGTTCGGGTGTGCCACCCGCGCCGGGCCCGCTCACGGGGATATCGTCTGGGAGTGGACCGCAAGACGCATGAATCCGCGCGGCTGGACCCCGGGGCCGACAAGCCCGTCGTGTGCGCTCGCTGTGGCGCCCCGGCACCGGGCGGGGCGCCACCGCCGACCTGGATCTGTTCCGTCGAGAACGGCAGCCGCCACTATTTCTGTGACGCCTGCGCCCGCGCCAACCTCAGAGCCATCGAAGGACGCCTCGACTCGTCCTGGTGGTGAACCTGGTGGTGAGCCGGGACGAGCCGGGCCGCCCCGGCTCGTCCCGCCGTCCCGGCCCGTTCTCAGGCGGAGTTGCCCTGACTGCGGTCGTCGGTGCTGAAACCGGGCACCCATGCCTCCATTTCGTCACGCAGCCGCACCGTGGCGCCCAGTTGGCACAGCACCCCTATGGTGCTCATCGTCACCCGGTGTATCAGCAGATAGGCCGGGGGCAGATTGAGCTGCCGGGCCAGCTGGTAGGCGGGGGAGCGCGGATCGGCTATCCGGGTCGCCTGCGCCCGGAGCCAGTCCCGGGTGAAGGTGAACTCCTCCACCTGCGCCGGCTCGATGATGGGCAGGAGATAGTCGAGCACCGCCCCCGGGTCCAGCTCGATCTCCGGCTTGACGAAGCCCTCGTCGCGCAGCAGCTCGTGGACCGCGTCCGCCTTGCCGTCGAGGGTCAGCCGCAGCGCCGTGCCGATCTCGACGGGCAGCCCTCTCGGCAGCCGGTCGACCGTGCCGAAGTCCAGCACCCCCAGCCGCCACTTCTCCGGCGGGCCGTCGGGCGCGTCCCCGGTCAGCAGCCGGAAGTTGCCCGGATGCGGGTCGGCGTGGAGCAGCCCGGTGCGGGCCGCGCCCGAGAAGAGGAAGCGCGCCAGCAACTGCCCGGCCCGGTCCCGCATCTCCTGACTGCCGTCCGCTATCACCTCGGACAGCGGCACCCCGTCCAGCCACTCCGTCACCAGCACCTGATCCCCGTGGTGGACGACGTCCGGCACCGTCACATCGGGATCCCCCGCGAACTCCCGGGCGTGCGCGCTCTGGGCCCGCGCCTCCAGCTCGTAGTCCAGCTCCTCCGACACCCGGTCGCGCAGCTCGGAGATGAGCGGCTTGATGTCCATTCCGGGCACCAGCGGCCCCAGCAGCTTGGCGAACCGGCCCAGTTGCGTCAGATCGGAGAGCAGCGCGTCACCCGCTCCCGGATACTGCACCTTGACGGCCACCTCGCGCCCGTCGTGCCAGACGGCCCGGTGCACCTGCCCGATGGACGCGGCCGCCGCCGGCTTGTCCTCGAACTCCTCGAACAGCTCGCGCCAGTCCTCGCCGAGCCGCTCCGCCAGCGCCGCGTGCACCGAGGCCACCGGCATCGGGGGAGCCGCCTCCTGAAGCTTGGTGAGCGCCGCCCGGTAGGGACCGGCGATCTGCTCGGGAAGGGCCGACTCGAAGACGGACAGCGCCTGCCCCAGCTTCATGGCACCTCCCTTGAGCTGCCCCAGGGTCGAGAAGAGCTGCTCCGCCGTGCGCTGCTGCAGCTCGGCGGCGATCATCTCCGCCGGGCGGCCGCCGATGCGCTTCCCCAGCCCGAGTGCCGTGCGCCCCGCGAACCCCAGTGGTAGCGCGGCCAACTTGACGGTACGGGTGACCGCCTTGCGGGGTAGATCAGACATGCGCCCCTCCAACTAGCCGAACAGCCACGCCTCGGACGGCGGTTACCGGGTCATTCTCCCGTGCGCCACCTCCGCGACCCCTGGACATCCCGTCGCCCCGGGCCGCGGCGCCGCACGGGCACCGCGGATGCGGTGCGACGGGCTCGGGGTGCTGCCGGACCGGACCCGGAAGGGCCAGCTCCAGCCGGACCCCGGCGCCCGGCGCGGCCCCACCGTCGAGAAGGGCGAGCGCCCACGCCACGGTCAGCCCCGCCACGACCGTGGCCAGTGCCATGTCGCAAGACGGTACCCCCGAGGCGCGCCCGGACCTCCACTGGGCGAGCATCCGTGGCCATACCGCGTCCCGTTCGGACCGTTCCCGATCAATACAGCCCGCACACGCCGATGTGCCCGGCAGCACCAGCGGACCCACCAGCCCGGTGGCCTCCAGCACCCCCGCGTAAAGATGAGGGGTCCCGGACGCGATCAGCTCCTCGGCCGCCGCCGGGTCCGGTGCGAAGGCCGCCAGACCGTCGCGCGGCGCGAACACCACCAGCCCCAGCGGCTTCTCCCCGCCATCCTCCCCGCGCTCCCCTCGCTCGCCCCGGGAGCCGCCCGGCCGGCCCCGGGACGGGGGCACGGGCGCGGCCTGACGTACGGCGTGCCGCGCGGCGACGTCCCGCCGCTCCCCGGTCCGCTCGGCGCCCACACCCCCGGGCGCCACGTCCCACGGCTCCACACAGCCGCCGTCCCGCACGTCGACCCGGCCCACTCCCGACGCGGACAGCAGCGCCGCGACCGTCGCCCCCACCCGCCCCGCGCCCCGCACCTGCACCCGCGCCTTCTGCCGCCCCGCCATCACCCGCAGCGCCGCGCCGGGCCCGGGATGGAGCACGGACAGCGCGGCCAGGTCCGGCCGCAGCCGCTCCAGGGCGCCGCCCCGGCCCCGCAGCGCGGCGGCCTCGGCACCACCCCCGCGCGGATCGTCCAGCAGCCCGGCCCCCGCCAGCCGCTCCACCAGCTCGTCGGCCCGCCCCTCCGGCAGCCCCATCCCCCGGGCCTCCTCGCGGAGCAGGGGCATCCCCCGCGTCCCGTCGAGCAGCCCGAGGAAGGAGCCCGTCGCTGTGTCCACCGGCCCCAGCAGCACCGCGTGCGCGGGGGCGACCCCGAACTGGACCGTGTCCCGGCTGCGCCAGGCCCGGCGCAGCGCGGGCTTGAGCATCGGATGCGCGGTCGTGGCCGTCGCGGCCGTGACTGTGGTGGTCGTGGTCGTGGCCGTGGCCGTAGCTGTGGTCGTGGTCGTCGTCCGCATGGCTCCCCCTTCGTCCGTGCCACAGCCTGCCCGCCCCGGCCGCCCGCCGTGCGGCGTTGTCCACAGGGAGGGGGCGTTAGTCATACAAGCCGTGCGCTCCTTGGGGTCTTTCCCCGACAACGGACGGAGGGGCGGGACTTCCCGCACCGCCAACGGGTAACGTCGGGGCGTGCCCGTCGACCCCCTGCACAGTGCCGCGAGACCGCCGCGCAGCGCCCCGAGCCCGCTCTCCCGAGGCCAGGAGGCCGACGCGGTCGAGGTCCGGCGGAGCACGCGCCGCAGGAGGACGGTCTCCGCGTACCGCGAGGGCGATCGCACGATCGTGCTCATTCCCGCCCGGATGTCGGACGCGGAGGAGCGGCGCTGGGTGGGCGTGATGCTCGACAAGCTCGCGGCGCAGGAGAGCCGGCGGATGCCGGGCGACGCCGAGCTGGCCGACCGGGCCCACCGCCTCTCCGAGCAGTACCTGGACGGCCGCGCCCGCCCCGCCTCCGTGCGCTGGGTCACGAATCAGAACACCCGCTGGGGCTCCTGCACCCCCGCCGAGGGCAGCATCCGCCTCTCGCACCGCCTCCAGGGCATGCCCGAGTACGTCGTCGACTACGTTCTCCTCCACGAGCTGGCGCACCTTCTCGTCCCCGGTCACGGCCCGGAGTTCTGGCGGCTCCTGGAGGCGTACCCGCGTACCGAGCGCGCCCGGGGCTACCTCGAGGGCGTGGTCGCCGCCGACCGGCTGCCCCACCTCCCGGCCGCCCGCGGCGAGTGACGGGCCCGTAGGCGGGCCGCCCCGGCATCGGCGGCCGTCGCCGCCAGCGGTTAGCCTGGCGCAACGCATTCACCACGGGTACGGATGGGGGACGGGCGTCACGCATGTCCAGGGAATTCCAGCGCGGCCACAAGGCCAAGATCAGTGACCTGACGGCGGGGACGGATCTGTATGTGGGAGTGCAGGTCGGCGGCCCCGGCCTGACCTTCGACGTCAGCTGCTTCGGCCTCGACGCCGACGAGAGGCTCTCGGACGACCGGTACTTCGTCTTCTTCAACCAGCCGAAGTCGCCGGAGGAGGCCATCCAGCAGCTGGGCGCGCAGGCCGGCGACACGGAATCGTTCCGGGTCACCCTCGACCGCGTCCCGGCCCACATCCGCAAGCTCAGCTTCACGGCGACGCTGGACGGCGACGGCCGGATGTCGCAGGCCGGCCCGGGCTACCTCCGGGTCGTCGCGGGCGGCGTGGAGGTCGCGCGCTACTCCTTCACCGGCACGGAGTTCACCACCGAGCGCGCGGTGATGCTCGGTGACATCTACCTGAAGGACGTCTGGCGGTTCGCAGCCGTCGGGCAGGGCTTCGACGGCGGGCTCGAAGCGCTGCTGAGGAACTTCGGCGGCGAGGTCCTCGAGGAGGAGGAGCCCGCTCCGGCAGCAGCGGACCCCACCCCGGCCGCCGCCGTGCCCGCCTTCGCGCCCCCCGCGCAGGCCGAGGTGCCCCCGGCCTTCGCACCCCCGGCAGCCCAGCAGCCCCCGGCGGCACAACAGCAACCCCCTGCCGCCCACCAGCCGCACGTCGCGCAGCAGCAGCCCACCGCCCCGGCGCCCCAGGCCCCGGCGGCCTCCCAGGTGCACGCCGCACCCACCCTCGCCGCGCCCATCGCCCCGCCCGGCTACTTCTCCGGCGGCGGCCACGCGCCCACCGGGCACGCGTCCACGGGCCACGCGCCCACCGGCGGTCACACGCCCCCCGGTGGCGTCGTCCCGCCGCCCGGTCCGCCCGGCGTCCCGGGGCAGCACGCCTCGTACGGCCGGCAGGCCGCCCCGGCCCACGCGTACCCCGCCCAGCAGCCCTACGGCGCGCCGCCCCCGCCCCCCGGGCAGCCCCACGGCGTGCCCGCCGCGCCCGCCCAGCCCTACCCGGGCGCCCCGCAGGCCCCGTACGGCCAGCAGCCCCACGCCCCGGCCCAGCAGGGCTACCCCGGCTCCTACGCCCCGGCGGCCCCCGGCACGCCCCCGCCCCACGTCCCCGGCGTCCAGGCGGCGCTGGACAAGTACCGCGAGGTGCCCACCGGGCAGCGCTGGACGCTGCAGAACTCCAAGCTCATCCGGGTCGACCTCGGTGCCGACCCCCAGCCCGTGCTCGCCCGGCAGGGCAGCATGGTGCTCTACCAGGGCAAGGTCGACTTCGGCTACAAGGGCGCCGGTTTCATGGGCCGCATCGTCGGCGGCGCCACCGGCCAGGAGATGCAGCTGATGCGCTGCACCGGCCGCGGCCAGGTCTTCCTCGCCGAGAACTCCGCGCACGTCCACCCCATCCAGCTGGAGAACGACGCGATCTGCGTCAGCGCCGACGCGGTACTCGCCTTCGACGAGTCGCTGCACCACGAGGTGCGCCGTATCGACGGTCACGGCATCCCCGGCGGGGCGCTGTTCACCATGCAGTTCCAGGGCACCGGAACCGTCGTCGTCAAGACCCACGGCACGCCCGTGGTGCTGCCCGTCACCCCCACCACCTTCGCCGACAGCAACGCCATCGTGGCCTGGTCGGCGGGCGCCCAGGTGATCATCTCCAGTCAGGTGCGGCTGCGCCGCGCCTCCTACCCGGGACACAGCGGAGAGGCCGTGAACCTCCAGTTCCGGGGCGCGCCCGGCAACTTCATCGTCGTCCAGCCCTACGAGGTCTGAGGGAAGCCGAAATGACCATGCATCAGATGCCGATGGGCCAGCCGCCGTTCCCGGGCCACGCCGCCCCCGTACCGTCGGGGCCGCGCATGGAGAACCACGGCAGCAGCATGCTCAAGGTCGCCATGCGGACCGGCCAGGACCTCTTCGCTCGCACGGGCTCGATGGTCGCCTACGAGGGCTACGTCCAGTACGACCCGAACCCGCCCGCCGTCCGGCAGATGGCCTCCCAGTGGCTCACCGGCGAGGGCGTCCCCCTCATGCGCTGCCACGGCGACGGCCTGCTCTACCTCGCCGACTACGGGGCGGACGTCGTCTGCCTCCAGCTCAACGGCGACTCCCTGTCCGTCAACGGCACCAACGTCCTCGCCTTCGACGCCCAGCTCCAGTGGGGCGTCGAGCGCGTCAAGGGCATGGCGAAGTTCGCCGGACAGGGCCTGTTCAACGTGGGCATCAGCGGCACCGGCTGGGTGGCGCTGACCTCCCGCGGCACACCGATCGTCGTCGACTGCGGCCGCGGCGACGACGAGACCTATGTCGACCCCGACGCGCTCGTCGCCTGGTCCAGCAACCTCCGGATGAAGGGCAAGCGCAGCTTCAAGGCGTCCTCCCTGATCGGCCGGGGCAGCGGCGAGGCCTACCAACTGGGCTTCTCCGGCGAGGGCTTCGTGGTCGTCCAGCCCAGCGAGGACAGCACCGACCGGCTCCGGGCCCGGGGCTGAGGGGGAGAACGAGAACATCATGCAGAGCCCGCTTTTCGCCCATACCGAGGCCCAGTCGCAGGACCGCTACGCCCTGCAGAACGCGCAGATGCTGCGGGTCTCCCTCACCGGCCACGAGGACGTCCTCGCCCGCAAGGGCTCGATGGTCGCCTACCAGGGCATGGTCGAGTTCGACGCCGAGTACCAGACGCGCGGCCAGCAGCACTCGCGCACGTACACCGGCGAGGGCCTGGACCTGATGCGCTGCTCCGGCCAGGGCACGGTCTACTTCGCCAACCTGGCCCAGCACGTCCACATCATGGATGTGGACCGGGACGGCCTGACCGTGGACGGCTCCTACGTCCTGGCCCTGGACTCCAGCCTCCACTGGGAGACCGTCGCCGTGGACAGCCAGTACGGGATCTCCGGGACGGGCTCCTACCAGCTGAACATCTCCGGCCAGGGCAAGGTCGCGCTGATGACCTCCGGCCATCCGCTGATGCTCCAGGTCACCCCCGACAGCGTCGTCAGCGCCGACGCGGACGCGGTGGTCGCCTGGTCGGCGTCGCTGCGGGTGCAGATGCAGGCGCAGACGTCCTCGTCCGGGGTGTGGCGGCGCCGCGGCGGCACGGGCGAAGGCTGGGAGCTCAGCTTCTCCGGCCACGGCTACGCGCTGGTGCAGCCCAGCGAGCTGCTGCCGCCGCAGGGCACGGAGATCGGCCAGGGCCTCATGGCCCAGTACGGCCTGGGACAGCACGGCGCCCATGCCCAGAACCAGGGCAACATCTGGACCAACTGACCAGCCGCACCCGGATGTAAGAGAGGTAAGGGGCGGTCACCATGGGTGACCGCCCCTTACCTCACTCCGTGGCGCCTACAGCCGCGCGAGCGTCCGGCGCAGCAGCTCGACGACCGAGTCGTCGGCCACCGAGCCCACCTCGTCGTACGGGAACCAGCGCAGGTCCAGCGACTCGTCGCTGATCGCCTCCACCGCGCCCTCCGGCACCAGCGCCGCGTACTGCACGTCCAGGTGCCAGTTGCACGGCGCCGGGATCGGGTGCCGGTCGAGCCGGACCGGGCCGCCCGGCAGCAGCGTCAGGCCCGCGATGCCGGACTCCTCCGTGGCCTCGCGCAGCGCGGCCTCCTGGAGCGTGGCGTCACCGGGCTCGCAGTGGCCGCCCATCTGGAGCCACATCCGCAGCTTGCGGTGGAGCGTGAGCAGCACCCGGCCGCGCGCGGGGTCGATCACCAGGGCGCTCGCCGTGACGTGCCCCGCCTGGCAGGGCTTCCACATGCCGTCCGGGTGGGCGGCGAGGTGGTCCAGGTAGAGACCGCGCAGGTCTTCCTGGTCCGCGTACTCCTTGAGGACGAGGACCGCGTTCTCGTGGAGGCTCACTTCTTGTCGCCCTCGTCGCCCTTGTCGGCTTCGCCGGACTCGTCCCGCTTCTTCTCCGGGGAGCCCGGGTCCGGGGTACCCGGGGCGCCCTGGGAGCCCGCGGAGCCCTGCGCGCCCTTGGCGGCCTCGCCGAGCATCTTGTCGAGCTCGGAGAAGTCCAGGTGCTCGCGGTGGACGAAGCCGTCCGGGTCGTCCAGGTCGGCGGCGGTGGGCAGCATGTCGGGGTGCTCCCACAGGCCGTCCCGGCCCTCCAGGCCGCGCGCGTCCGTCAGCGACGCCCACAGACGGGAGGCGTCCCGCAGTCGGCGGGGGCGCAGCTCCAGGCCGATCAGCGTGGCGAAGGTCTGCTCCGCGGGGCCGCCGGAGGCGCGCCGGCGGCGCAGCGTCTCGCGCAGCCGGTCGGCGGACGGCAGGTGCGGGGCGGCCGCCGCGTGCACGACCGCGTCCACCCAGCCCTCGACCAGCGCGAGCGCCGTCTCCAGGCGGGCCAGCGCGGCCTTCTGCTCCGGGGTGTCCTCCGGCTGGAACATGCCCTGCTGGAGGGCTTCCTGCAGCTGCTCGGGGTGCGTGGGGTCCAGCTGGCCGACCACGTCCTCCAGCTTGGACGTGTCGACCTTGATGCCTCGGGCGTAGCCCTCGACGGCACCGAACAGATGCGAGCGCAGCCACGGCACGTGCGCGAAGAGCCGCTGGTGGGCGGCCTCGCGCAGGGCCAGGTAGAGCCGGACCTCCTCCTGCGGGACCTCCAGGCCCGAACCGAAGGCCGCGATGTTCACCGGGAGCAGCGCGGCCTTGCCCGTCGGGCCCAGCGGCAGGCCGACGTCGGTCGAGCCGACGACCTCGCCCGCGAGCACGCCCAGGGCCTGCCCGATCTGGGTGCCGAACATGGCGCCGCCCATGCTGCGCATCATGCCGAGCAGCGGGCCGGCCATGGCCTGCATCTCCTCGGGCAGCACACCGCCCATGGCGGCGCCGACGCGCTCGGCGACCGGGTCCACCAGGTCCTTCCACACGGGCAGGGTCGCCTCGACCCACTCCGCGCGGGACCAGGCGACGGCCGTGCCCGAGCCGGACGGCAGGGACGTCACGCCGTCCAGCCACAGGTCGGCCAGGCGCACGGCCTCCTGGATCGCGGCGCGCTCGCCGTCGGTGACGCTGGCGTCCTTGGAGCCGTCGGCGGTGCCACGGGCGACGGTCTGGCGCGCGATGTCCTTGGCCATGTCCCAGTTCACCGGGCCGCCCTCGTAGGAGAGCATCTGGCCGAGCTGCTGGAAGGCGGCGCCAAGATCACCGGGGTTCATGGAGCCGCCGAACATCGCGGCGAAGGGGTTGTCCCCGCCGCCGGGGAGCCCGCCGAACCCGAAGGGATTCGCGGGCCCCTGGCCGCCTCCCTGGCCACCGCCCTTCTTCTTGCCGTCGTCGCCGTTCTCCGGCTCCTCCGGCGGAAGACCGAATCCGAATGGGGTGTCACTCACGGGTTTCCTCGGCTCGTAGGGCCACCGGCTCCGGACCGGCGGCGAATGCCCGACAACACCACCAAGCGTAGACACCCCGCCGCTATCCGGGCTTGGTGCTCCGCTCGTCCGGGGCCTGCGGCAGGATGGACGTCACCTGGTACGTACGCGTCATGACAAACGTGATGACACATACGTACTGAAGACAACCGCTGGAGACGCCCGGTGAGTTCCCCCGACCGAGAAGCCGACCGAGAAGTTCGCGCAGCGCGAAACGGTTCCGCGAGCGAAAGCGCGATCCCGCGCGCCCTGGCGCCGCGCGGCATGCCCGCGCGCGGCCGCCGGCCCGTCGTCGCGGTCACCGGCGCCGCACGCGGCGTCGGAGCGCTGCTCACGCGGCGCCTCGCCGCGTCCGAGGAGATCAAGCACGTGGTGGCGATCGACGAGCGCCGCGGCGACGTCACCGAGGCGCAGTGGCACGTCCTGGACGTCCGCGACCCGGCGATCGCCGAGAAGCTGCGCGGCGCCGACGTCGTCGTCCACCTCGCGCTGGACCTGGACCTGGAGGGCGACGCCGCCGCCCGCACCGCCTACAACGTGCGGGGCACCCAGACCGTGCTGACCGCCGCGGCGGCCGCCGGGGTGCACCGGGTGGTGCTGTGCACCTCGGCCATGGTCTACGGGGCGCACCCGGACAACGACGTCCCGCTCGCCGAGGACGCCGAGCTGCGCGCCACCGCCGAGGCGACGGGCGTGGGAGACCTGCTGGAGATAGAGCGGCTGGCCAGGCGCGCGCCCCGGGCGCACCCCGGCCTGAACGTGACCGTGCTGCGGCCCGCCGTCCTGGTCGGCGGCACCGACACGGCCCTGACCCGCTACTTCGAGTCGCCCCGCCTCCTGGTCGTCGCCGGATCCCGGCCGACCTGGCAGTTCTGCCACGTGGAGGACCTGGTGAGCGCGCTGGAGTTCGCCGCCCTGGAGAAGGCGGAGGGGGAGCTGGCCGTCGGCTGCGACGGCTGGCTGGAGCAGGAGGAGGTCGAGGAGCTCACCGGCATCCGCCGCATGGAGCTGCCCTCGGCGGTCGCCCTCGGCGCGGCCTCCCGGCTGCACCGCCTGGGGCTGACCCCGTCCCCGGCGGGCGACCTCGCGTACACGATGCACCCCTGGGTGGTCAGCGGCCACCGGCTGCACGACGCGGGCTGGCGGCCCCGATGGACGAACGAGGAGGTCCTCGCCGAACTGCTGGAGGAGGTCGCCGGCCGCCACACCGTCGCCGGCCGCCGGCTGGGCCGCAAGGACGCCACCGCTGCGGGCGCCGCCGGCGCGACCGTCGCCCTGCTGGGCACCGCCGCCCTGGTCCGCAGGGCCCGCAAGGCCCGCCGCCGGCTGTAGCGGGCCGGCCGCAGCGGTTCGCCGGGAGCCGGGGGGCACGGAAGCCCGGGAGCCGGGGGTCCGCAAGCCCGGGAGCCGGGTGCCCGGGAACCCAGGGCCACGGGGATGGCACACCTGTACGGGCCCACGGGCCCACGGGCCCGGGAAGGGCCCTGCGCGGCCGGAAGGGGGCCCGACCGGCTTCCCGGTCCGGGCGGGGCCGCCGGGGCCCGTAGAACCGCACAGGGCGCCTCGCGCGGACGCTGGGGGAATCGCCACGGTCGCCGGCCGGAGGCGTACGGCACGATGGCTCCATGGCACCTCACCCGCCCTCCGGCACGCCCACCCCCCGCAGGCACCACGACCACCCCGGCGAGCTCGCCGCCGGGGACCCCGTACGCCTCCTGGCGATCAGGGACACCCCGCTGTCCGTGGACGAGGTCTTCGCGGCGGTGGGCGACGGCGCGGCGGGCGGCACGGCCCTCTTCGTGGGCACGGTCCGGGACCACGACGGCGGCGCGGACGTCACCGGGCTCGGCTATTCCGCGCACCCGACGGCCGAGGCCGAGCTGCGCCGGGTCGCGGAGAAGGTCTCGGCCGACTTTCCGGTGCGGGCGCTGGCCGCCGTCCACCGGGTGGGGGAGCTGGCCGTGGGCGACCTGGCGGTGGTGGTGGCGGTCTCGTGCCCGCACCGGGCGGAGGCCTTCGAGGCGTGCCGTCGGCTGATAGACGACCTCAAGCACGAGGTGCCGATCTGGAAGCACCAGACGTTCGCGGACGGGACGGAGGAGTGGGTGGGGGCGTAGCGCCGTCGGTCCAGCGGCACCTCCCAGCGGTAGCTGGGGGAGGGGCGGCGTGTAGGACGACACGCGAGGTGTCCGAAGCTGTCCACTATTGGGTCGTCCCTGGTTGCGTAACCGGCCCCCTGACGTAAGCGTTGAGACCGAAGATGATTAATCTGCTCATCGGTTCAATGGCGATTGCGTAGGGGTCGGAGGCCGGCATGGCGGCGCTCGCTTGGTTGCTGATTCCCGCTGCGGCGGCCGTCGTGGCCGCGCTCTGGGGAAGCTGGGCGGCCAGAAACCGCAAGTCCGGGGATGTCGCGGAACTGGCCGGCTACGCCAAGTTCCGTGAGGCGATGGAACGGGCCGAGTCCGGATCCGGTCCGGCGAGCTGACCCGAGGCGCCGGAGGGTTCTCCATGTCCGCCCCGGACGGACCGCCCCGGCGGTGGACTGCCGGACCGGTCCCGTACTGTCGTTCCATGCCCCGCCGCACAGCGACGATGCTCGCCTCCCTTCTGATGCTGATCGCGCTGCTCTGCGCAGGCGTGCTGATCCCCGTGCCCTACGCGGAGATGTCCCCGGGGCCGACGGTGAACACCCTGGGCGAGCACGGCGGTGAGCCGGTGCTCCAGATCTCGGGGCACAAGACGTATCCGACGACCGGTCATCTCAATATGACGACGGTCCGCGTCACCGGCTCCCAGTACCGGATGAACCTGGTGGAGGCCGTCTGGGGCTGGCTCGCCCACGACAATCTGGTCGTCCCGCACAGCACGCTCTACCCGGACGACAAGTCCCCGGACGAGCTGAACCAGGAGACGGCGGAGGAGTTCAGCCAGTCCCAGGAGAGCGCCAAGGTCGCCGCCCTGAAGCAGCTGGACATCCCGGTGGGCACCCGGGTCGTCGTGTCGTCCGTCGTCAAGGGCAGCCCCGCCGAGGGCACGCTGCACGCCGGGGACGTCATCAAGGCGGTCGACGGCACGGAGATCAAGCAGCCGGGTGACGTGGCCAAGCTGGTCACCCGCCACAAGCCCGGCGAAAAGGTGACGTTCCGGGTCGTTCCCGTCAAGGAGGCGGCCGCCGCGGAGAAGGAGAAGCGGCAGCCGAGGACGGAGGACACCGTCACCCTCGTCACCAACAAGGCCCCCGACGACAGCCGGGCGATCGTCGGCATCCAGGCCGGTACGGACCACACCTTCCCGTTCACGATCAACATCAAGCTCGCGGACGTGGGCGGGCCCAGCGCCGGGCTGATGTTCGCGCTGGGGATAGTCGACAAGCTGACGCCGGACGATCTGGCCGGCGGGAAGTTCATCGCGGGCACGGGCACGATCGACGACGACGGCAAGGTCGGCCCGATCGGCGGCATCGAGATGAAGACGGTCGGGGCGCGCTCCAAGGGCGCCCGCTACTTCCTCACGCCCAAGGACAACTGCGCGGCCGCCGCCAAGGACACCCCGTCGGGCCTGACCCTGATCAAGGTCGAGACGATCAAGGACGCCCTCCAGTCGCTGGAGAAGCTCCGCAAGGGGGACACGGCCGGCCTGCCCCAGTGCAAGGCAGGCTGACCGGGCCCCACGGAGCCTTCAGGTCCGGGCCGGTCCTCGGGCCGGCCCGGACCTCGGACGGGGCTAGTCCTCGAAGGTGGCGGCCAGTGCCTCGGCCAGGCCCGGCACCAGGTCGGCGCCGGTGAGGACCTCGGTCGACGAGTCCTTCTCGCGCAGCCGGACGGCCGACTCGCGCGCGCCGTCGCGCAGCACGGCCACCGTCATCCGGACCTCCTGGCGGTCCGGGTGCTTGGCGACCCACGCGGCGAGCTGCTTGTCCTTCATGCCGTGGGGCACGGACGCCTCGGCCGACGGCGGCAGCATCAGCCGCTCCACGGTCAGGGCGCACCCGACCACGGCGTCGGGCCAGGCGATGGTGCCGAGGAACTTGTCGAGGGCGGTGCCCGGAGGCAGCTCCTCCTGTTCCACGGGCGTGTAGGAGGCGCTGGCCGCCGCCTCGTCGTCGAGGCCGAGCTGGGCGGCCAGGCCGGGCTCCTGGGCTCGCAGCCGGGCCGTGTCGACCAGGGCGAACAGGCGCGCGGGCTGATCCCAGCCCAGGGTGGAGGCGTACTCGTCGATCTCGAGCACGGCACGGGTGAGCGGGCTGGCCGCCATGGGGACGCTGGGCTCCTGGGAGCCGGGAAGGTTCGAACCGGTATTGCTGGACATGGTCAATATCGTGCCCTGACCGAGCCCGAAAACGGGAACCGAGTAAAGCGTCGGTAAGTTGCCACAGTGGGTCCTACTATCGCGTGGGCCTGATCGACAGCTCGTTCCACAAGATCCATAAGCTTCACAGCGGCTCGGTCGAGCTCGATCACCAGCTTCATCGACAGCGAACTTCGAGGTGCGCACCTTGGCTTTCCAGATGCCGGACCGCGGCGGAGGCCCGTCCGGGCCACGGATCAGAGTCGGCCGACCGTCCCGGCGTGTCCGGACCCTGCTGATGACCCTGGGCGTGCTGGCGGTGCTGGCCATGCTCTTCGTCATGTTCGCCGGGTTCTGGACCGACTGGCTCTGGTACCGCTCGGTCGACTACTCCTCCGTTTTCACCACCACCCTCGGCACCAAGATCGGCCTGTTCGCCGTCTTCGGCGTGCTGATGGCCCTGGCGGTGGGAACGAACATCTGGCTGGCGCACCGGCTGCGGCCGCCGCTGAGCGCGATGTCCGTGGAGCAGCAGAGCCTCGACCGCTACCGGATGAGCATCGCCCCCTACAAGAAGTGGGTGCTGCTGGCGGTCACGTCGCTGGTGGGCCTGGTCGCGGGCGCGTCCGCCGCCGGCCAGTGGCGCACCTGGCTCCAGTGGGTCAACGGTGTGTCCTTCGGGCAGCGGGACCCGCAGTTCCACAAGGACATCTCCTTCTACACCTTCGACCTGCCCTGGTACCGCTTCCTGCTGAGCTTCGGCTTCGCGGCGGCGGTCCTGTCGCTGATCGCCGCCGCCCTGGTGCACTACCTCTACGGCGGCCTGCGGCTCACCAGCCCGGGCGGCCGGGCCACGGCGGCGGCCACGGGGCACCTGTCCGTGCTGCTCGGCGTCTTCGTGACGCTGAAGGCCGTCGCCTACTGGCTGGACCGCTACGGGCTCGCCGTGAAGTCCAGCGGCCTGAAGTCCACCGAGGGCTGGACCGGGCTGCGCTATGTGGACGCCAACGCCTATCTGCCGGCCAAGACGATCCTGTTCATCATCGCGCTGATCTGCGCCGTGCTGTTCTTCGCGACGCTCTGGCGGCGCACCTGGCAGCTGCCGGTGATCGGCTTCGGCCTGATGGTGCTGTCGGCGGTGCTGATCGGCGGGCTCTACCCGGCGATCGTGCAGAAGTTCCAGGTCCAGCCGAACGAGCAGGCCAAGGAAGCGCCCTACATCAAGAAGAACATCACCGCGACCCGTGAGGCCTACGGCATCGACGGGTCCGAGGTGACGGACTATGTGGGCAAGAGCGACCTGAAGGGCAAGAGCCAGCAGGACAAGGAGCGGCTGCGCGCCGCCGCGGACTCCACCGCGAGCATCCGCCTGCTCGACCCGAACATCGTCTCGCCCACCTTCCAGCAGCTCCAGCAGGTGAAGGGCTACTACCAGTTCCCCTCCACGCTGGACGTCGACCGCTACAAGGTCGACGGCAAGGAGCAGGACACGGTCATCGGTCTGCGCGAGCTGAACATCAACGGCATCCCCGAGCGCAACTGGATCAACGACCACTTCAAGTACACCCACGGCTACGGCGCCATCACGGCCAAGGGCACCACCGCCGTCGGCGAGGGCGACCCCGCATTCACCGAGCGGGACCTGCCCACCAAGGGTGCGCTCGGAAAATACGAGCAGCGGGTGTACTACGGCGAGAAGACCACCCAGTACTCCATCGTGGGCGGCCCGCAGAAGGAGCTGGACTACTCCGGCGACAGCGGCGAGAAGAGCTACAGCTACGAGGGCAAGAGCGGCGTCAGCCTCGCCAATCCGGTCAACCGGGCCGCCTACGCGGTGGCGTTCGGCGAGCCGCAGATCCTCTATTCGGGCGCCATCGGCGACGGCTCGCGGATTCTGTACAACCGCACCCCGAAGGAGCGCGTCGAATCCGTCGCCCCGTGGCTGACGATCGACGGCGACGCCTATCCGGCGGTGGTCGACGGCCGTATTCAGTGGATCGTCGACGCGTACACCACGACCAACGGCTATCCCTATGCCTCGCGCACCACGCTCGGCGACACCACGGCCGATTCCCTGACCACCGGTCAGCGCGCGGTGGTGGCCCAGCAGAACCAGGTCAACTACATCCGCAACTCCGTCAAGGCGACCGTGGACGCCTACGACGGCACGGTGAAGCTGTACCAGTGGGACACCAAGGACCCGGTGCTCAAGACCTGGATGAAGGCGTTCCCGGGCACGGTGAAGGCGAAGAGCGAGATCAGCGCCGGTCTGCTGGACCACCTGCGCTACCCGCAGGACCTCTTCAAGGTGCAGCGCGAACTGCTGACCCGCTATCACGTCACCAACCCCGGCACGTTCTACACCGGCAGTGAGCGCTGGCAGGTCCCGGACGACCCGACCAACAAGTCGGGCAACGCGGTCCCGCCGTACTACCTGAGCATGCGGATGCCGGGCCAGCCGGCGCCGGCCTTCTCGCTGACGACGACGTTCACGCCGAAGGCCCGGGAGAACCTGGGCGCCTTCATGGCCGTCGACGCCGATGCCAAGAGCTCCGGTTACGGAAAGATCAGAATTCTGAAGCTGCCGTCGGAGACCACGACCTCGGGTCCCCAGCAGGTGCAGAGCAAGTTCAACGGCGACCCCGAGATCGCCAATAAGATCAATATTCTGAAGCGCGGCGATTCCGAGATCGAGTACGGAAACCTGCTGACCGTGCCGCTGGACGACGGCCTGCTCTATGTGGAGCCGGTCTATGTGCGCGGCGCGGGCTCCAACTTCCCTCGCCTGAAGAAGGTGTTGGTCACCTACGGCGACAAGACGGCCTTCGAGGACGACCTCGGCAAGGCCCTCGACGCCGTGTTCGAGGTGAAGAGCCCCGCGCCCGGCAGCACCCCGCCGCCCACCACCGGCACCACGCCCCCGGTCAGTGAGAACCCGACGGTCAAGCAGGCCGTGAAGGATGCTCAGGACGCCTTCGACGCGGGGCAGAAGGCCCTGGAGAACAAGGACTGGGCCGCCTACGGCAAGGCCCAGCAGGATCTCAAGGCCGCCCTCGACCGGATCGCCAAGGCCGAGGCCGCGGCGCCCGCCGGGACCAAGCCCGGCAGCTGACCGCCCCGCCCCCGCGTCGTCGTGGTACGGTTGTGCCACAACGACGCGGGGTGGAGCAGCTCGGTAGCTCGCTGGGCTCATAACCCAGAGGTCGCAGGTTCAAATCCTGTCCCCGCTACTCAAAGACAAGGCCCGGAGTTCTCGGACTCCGGGCCTTGTTCGTGTACCGGGCCGCCGGGACGGCCGCCCGAGTGCCGTGCGCGAGGCCGCTGTCGGCTGTCCGGGTGGTCTGTGCGGGTTGTGTGCGGGGCTTTTGATTAGAGTTTGGGGCACCGCCGTGTCGGGAAGTCGGGAAGTCGACAAAACGCTGAAGTGACCTCACTGACTGCGGTATTCGTGGTGTACGCAGGTTGCGGGAGTGCGACGATGGGACTTATGGGGGACAAGGCGAGGCTGTTGGAAACACGTCGGCTTGTAGAGGCTCCCGGGGACGGGAGCCACCGGGACGATCAGGACCCGTCGTCGTCCGGCCCGGGGGGGCCGGTGAGGACCAGCGAGGCGCGGGAGGGTGCCGAGCCCTCCTGTGCCACCGAGGCGGCCGACCTGGAGCTGGAGACGGCCCGCCGCCGCGCCGCCGAGTCCGGGGACCCCGCGTCCCTGAGCATGCTCGGCGCCCTGCTGCTGCGCCGCGGCGACCTCGACGGCGCCGAGCGCCATCTGCGCGCCGCCACCGCCGAGGGCGACCGCTCCGCCGCCAACAACCTCGGCGTCCTGCTGCACCAGCGCGGCTACGCCGACGAGGCCGCGAGCTGGTGGCGCGTCGCCGCCGTCGCGGGCTCCGCCGCGGCCGCCCACGCCCTGGGCCGCTACCACCGCGAGCGCGGCGACGAGCCCGCCGCCGAGTACTGGCTGCGCCAGTCCGCCGAGTCCGGGCACGCCCTGGGCGCGTACGCCCTCGCCGACCTGCTGGAACACCGCAGCGACGTGGGCGCGGAGCGCTGGTTCCGCTCCGCCGCCGAGCGCGGCCACCGCGAGGCCGCCTACCGGCTGGCGCGGATACTCGACGGCCGGGCGCCACGAGCCGCCCAGGAGCCGGCGAACGGTCTCGCCGCCGGCCTCGGCCCGCCCACCGGCACCCGCCACGTGGGCGCCGGCGGCGGGGACACCTCCGTGCGCGAGCTGCGCGCCGCGGCCGCGGGCGGCCGCCGCCAGGACGGCCCCGCCGGCGAGGCCGAGCAGTGGTACCGGCAGGCCGCCGCCCGCGGCCACCGCCGTGCCGCCCTCCACCTGGGCACCCTGCTGGAGGGGCGTGGCGAGACCCAGGAGGCCGCGCGCTGGTACCTGACCTCCGCCAAGGACGGCGAGCCGCGCGCCGCCTGCGCCCTGGGCTTCCTGCTGCGCGACGCCGGGGACAGTGACAGCGCCGCCGTCTGGTGGCGCCGCGCGGCCCAGGAGGGCGACGGCAACGCCGCCAACGCCCTGGGCGCCCTCCACGCCGACCGGGGCGAGTCCCAGCAGGCCGAGCGCTGGTACCGCGCGGCACTGGACGCTGGCGACATCAACGGCGCGTACAACCTCGGCCTGCTCTGCGCCGAGCAGAGCCGCAACGCCCAGGCCGAGCAGTGGTACCGCCGCGCCGCCTATGCCGGGCACAAGGAGGCCGCCAACGCGCTGGCAGTCCTGCTGCTCCAGAACGGCGACGCGGCCGGCGCCGAGCCGTGGTTCTCCAAGGCCGCCGAGGCCGGCAGCGTGGACGCCGCCTTCAACCTGGGCATCCTCTACACCGGCCGGGACGAGGAGGACCTGGCCTTCCAGTGGTACGAGCGCGCCGCGGCCGCCGGCCACACGGACGCGGCTCTCCAGGTCGCCATGGCCCTGCTGCGCGACGGCGGCGCCGAGGACACCTACGAGGCCGAGCGTCATCTGCGGATCGCCGTCAGGGGCGGCAACGCCGAGGCGGCCTTCCGGCTGGGCGCCCTGCTCGACCGCGACGAGGAGACCCGTGGCGAGTGCGAGGAGTGGTACGAGCGCGCCGCCCGGCAGGGCCACCGGCGGGCCCAGGTGCGCCTGGGCATGCTGGTCGCCGAGCGGGGCGACGTGGCCGCGGCCGCCCACTGGTACCGGGCGGCCGCCCAGGCGGGCAGCCGCAACGGCGCCTTCAACCTGGGGCTGCTGCTGGCCCGTGAGGGCAGCGAGCAGGAGGCCGCGCTGTGGTGGGCCCGGGCCGCCGAGGCCGGGCACGGCCGGGCCGCGCTGCGGCTCGCGCTGCTCGCGGCGCGGCGCGGCGATCTGGCCGAGGGGCGGCTGTGGTGCGCGCAGGCGGTCGAGCTGGGTCCGGCGGAGGTCGCCGAGCGCGCGGCCCGGCTGCGGGACGCGCTCCAGCAGGAACTCAGTGCGTAGGCGGGGGCTCGGTGGCCGCACCACGACGTAAGCGGGCTCGTAAGGGCGTTTGCGTCGGCGGTCACGAACGGGTTAGAGTAAGTGCATCGACGCGGGGTGGAGCAGCTCGGTAGCTCGCTGGGCTCATAACCCAGAGGTCGCAGGTTCAAATCCTGTCCCCGCTACTGATACGAAAGGCCCGGATCCTTGGGATCCGGGCCTTTCATCATGCCGTGGCGCAGTTCGGGCAGACGCCGCGGTAGGTCACCTCGACGGCGGAGACCTGGAAGCCGAAGCGCTCCTCTGACGGGAGGTCGGCCAGCAGGTCGCCGGCGGGGTGGACGTCGCGGATCGTGCCGCACCGGGAGCACACCAGGTGCTGGTGGGCGTGGTGCGCGTTGGGGTCGTAGCGCTTGGCGCGGCCGTCCGTGCTCACCTCGAGGACCTCGCCCAGGGAGACCAGCTCGCCGAGCGTGTTGTACACCGTGGCGCGCGAGATCTCCGGCAGCAGATCGGCGGCCTTGGCGTGCACCTCGTCGGCGGTGTAGTGCACGTGGTCCCCGTCGAGCACTTCGGCGACGACCCGTCGCTGCGCGGTCAGCCGCCAGCCGCGGCCCCGGAGTCGTTCCAGCAGGTCACTCATGCCATTCACCTATCAGTCAGATAGGACCAGCGTAGCAGCGAGCCTTGTCCACCACTGGATCCCATATTGGTGTCGTTCACATCTTGACTTAGACAAAGTCCAATGTAGGATCGATCTCGGCTCAGGCCAAGGGACAGACGATCTGACGACGGAGGCGTAAGTGTCGACGAACGGCGAGGCGGCAACGGTGACGGGCCCGCTGACCACGGAGTCCGGTGCTCCGGTCGCGGACAACCAGAACAGCGAGAGCGCGGGTGCCGGCGGCCCCATGCTGATCCAGGACCAGCTGCTGCTGGAGAAGCTCGCGCACTTCAACCGCGAGCGGATCCCGGAGCGCGTCGTGCACGCCCGTGGCGCCGGTGCCTACGGCACCTTCACCGTCACCGCCGACGTCACGCGCTGGACCCGGGCGAAGTTCCTCTCCCAGGTGGGCAAGCAGACCGAGACCTTCCTGCGGTTCTCGACGGTCGCCGGCAACCTCGGCGCGGCGGACGCGGTCCGCGACCCCCGGGGCTTCGCGCTGAAGTTCTACACCGAAGAGGGCAACTACGACCTCGTAGGCAACAACACCCCGGTGTTCTTCATCAAGGACGCCATCAAGTTCCCCGACTTCATCCACACCCAGAAGCGCGACCCGTACACCGGCTCGCAGGAGGCGGACAACGTCTGGGACTTCTGGGGCCTGTCGCCCGAGTCCACCCATCAGGTGACCTGGCTCTTCGGCGACCGCGGCATCCCCGCCTCCTACCGCCACATGAACGGCTACGGCTCGCACACCTACCAGTGGAACAACGAGGCCGGCGAGGTCTTCTGGGTCAAGTACCACTTCAAGACCGACCAGGGCATCAAGAACCTCACCCAGGACGAGGCCAACCGGCTCGCGGGCGAGGACCCCGACAGCCACCAGCGCGATCTGCGCGAGTCCATCGAGCGCGGCGACTTCCCGAGCTGGACCGTCCAGGTGCAGATCATGCCGGCGGACGAGGCGGCGAACTACCGCTTCAACCCGTTCGACCTGACCAAGGTCTGGCCGCACGAGGACTACCCGCCGATCGAGATCGGCAAGCTGGAGCTCAACCGTAACCCCGAGAACATCTTCGCCGAGGTCGAGCAGTCGATCTTCTCGCCGGCGCACTTCGTGCCGGGCATCGGCCCGTCCCCCGACAAGATGCTCCAGGGCCGGCTCTTCGCCTACGGCGACGCCCACCGCTACCGCGTCGGCATCAACGCCGACCACCTGCCGGTGAACCGCCCGCACGCCACCGAGGCGCGCACCCACTCCCGTGACGGCTTCCTCTACGACGGCCGCCACAAGGGCGCGAAGAACTACGAGCCGAACAGCTTCGGCGGCCCCTTCCAGACGGACCGGCCGCTGTGGCAGCCGGTGACCGTCGCCGGGGACACCGGAAACCACGCCGCTCCCTCGCACGCCCAGGACAACGACTTCGTCCAGGCGGGCAACCTCTACCGCCTGATGTCCGAGGCCGAGAAGGAGCGCCTGATCGCCAACCTCGCCGGCTTCATCGCCAAGGTGTCGCGCGACGACATCGCCGAGCGCGCGATCAACAACTTCCGCCAGGCGGACCCCGACTACGGCAAGCGGTTGGAGGCCGCCGTCCAGGCCCTGCGCGGCTGACGACCCTGGACGCTTGCCGTACCAACCGAAGAGGCCGGACGCCAAGGGGCTCCGGCCTCTTCGGCCTGTCCGCCCCCGGCCCGTCCGGCGCACGCTCCCGGCGTCTTCCGCCTCCGCTCACGCGGAGACCGCGGCCGCCTGGGCGCGCCGGCGTGCGGGCAGCCAGCAGCGGATGATGTCGCGCACCGAGACCACGCCCACCGCCTCGCTGCGCTCGAGGACGATCAGGTGCCGGAACTCGCCGCGCGCCATCGCGGCCGCGGCCTCCTCCAGCGTCCACTCGGGGGTCGCGAAGACGACGTCGGTGGTGGTGTGGCCGTGGGCGGTCTCGCGGTCGGGATCCTGGCCCGCCCCGACCGCGTCGAGTATGTCGCGCTCGGTGAGGATCCCGAGGCCATAGGTGTCGGGGTCGAGGACGACCGCCGCGCCCACCCGGCGGGCGGACATCAGACGGGCGGCCTCGCGGAGGGTGTGCGCGGGGCCGATGGTGAGGACCAGCGTGCTCATGGCGTCGCGGACGAGCATGGCCGTGGCCACCTCCTTGGTGGGCTGCGAACGCGTTCCCGGAACCGTGAACTCCAGCAGGAAACACCGGACTTCACAAGTTCACAAACCGGGGAGGCTGTCATCGTCACACACCGTCAAGAGCGCTAACAAGGCCCGGACGGGGATGATTTTTGCCAGATTTTTACGACCGTCTGTGGGTTTAAAACGGTCCGAAGCGCTTACCGCCGCAGGTAATTCAGCATCTCGTCGTGGAGCAGCCCGTTCGACGCCGCCGCGTTGCCGCTGTGCGGCCCCGGACGCCCGTCCAGGCCCGTGAAGCGGCCGCCCGCCTCCTCGACGATGACGACGTTCGCCGCCATGTCCCACAGCGACAGCTCCGGCTCGGCACAGATGTCCACCGACCCCTCGGCGACCATCATGTAGGGCCAGAAGTCGCCGTAGCCCCGCGTCCGCCAGCAGGCGCGCGTCAGCTCCAGGAAGCCCGGCAGCATCCCGCGCTCCTCCCAGCCGCTCAGCGAGGAGTAGGCGAACGAGGCGTCCTCCATCCGGCCCACCCGGGAGACCTGGAGCCGCTGCGCCGAGGTCAGGCTGCGCCCGGTGTAGGCGCCCGACCCCTTCGCCGCCCACCAGCGGCGGCCCAGCGCCGGAGCCGACACCAGCCCCACGACCGGCTCGTAACCGATCTCGCCCTGATACTCCGTCTGCACCATCAAGGAGATCAGCGTCGCCCAGACCGGCACTCCGCGCACATAGTTCTTGGTGCCGTCGATCGGGTCGATCACCCAGCGGCGCGGGCCCGTGCCCTCGCTGCCGAACTCCTCGCCCATCACCGCGTCACGCGGCCGGGCGCGATGGAGCTGGCCCCGGATCAGCTCCTCGGCGGCCTTGTCCGCCTCGCTCACCGGGGTCATGTCCGGTTTGGTCTCGACCTTGAGGTCGAGGGCCTTGAACCGGTCCATGGTGGCCGCGTCGGCGGCGTCCGCCAGGACATGGGCCAGACGCAGATCATCGTGGTAATCGGACATGCCACGCACACTACCCGTGGCCGCGGCCGGGGCGTGCGCGGCACGACTTGTGAAGGCTCTTGACACCGTCTGGCGGCGCGTCAATTCTGTGCCCTGGCCATCCACAGTCGTGCGGCCGTACGGCCGGGGAGGCGACGATGCCCGCGGCACGAGAGCTCTTGCTGGACGCGGCCTTCACGGCGCTCGTCACCCGGCCCTGGCACGGGGTCCGGATGGTCGACGTCGCGGCCGCCGCCGGGGTCTCCCGGCAGACCCTCTACAACGAATTCGGCAGCAAGGACGGCCTCGCGCGCGCCCTGGTGCGCCGGGAGACCGAGACGTTCCTCGCCGGGGTGGAGCACGCCCTCGCCGCCGTGCCGGACACCGCCGACGCCGGGGACCGCTGCGCCGCCGTGGCCCTGTGGACGCTCCGGACGGCGCGGGCGAACCCCTTCGTCCGCGCCGCGCTCACCGGCTGCCGCGGCGACCGGCTGCCGCCCGCCGCCGCGCCGTCCGTACCGGCGCCCCGCGCCGGGCGCGAGGCGCGCCCGCCCAGGGGCACGCTCTCACCGGGCGCCCTGGTCGGACGGATCCGCGACAGCGTGGCCGGTGCCGTGGGCGCCGACGCGCCCGGCCTGCCCCCCGACGCCGTCCTGCGCGCCTGCGAGGCGGCGGTCCGGCTGACCCTCTCGTACGTCGTCGCCCCCGCCCCCTCGGACGAGGAGGTCGCGGCGGAGGTCGCCGGGCTGGTCCGGGCGCTGCTGACCCAAGGGTGAGCGCGGGACGGGCTCAATGGGACGAGCCGGACAGCTGGAGCCCGATCACCCCGACGATCACCAGGGAGATGGAGACGATCTTGAGGGTGGAGACCAGGTCGTCCAGGAAGACCATGCCGTAGATCGCCGTCCCGGCCGCGCCGATGCCCGTCCACACCGCGTACGCCGGGCCCACGTCCAGCTTCTTCAGCGAGAGCGTCAGCAGGCCGAAGCTGCCGAGGGCGAAGGACGCGAACGCGATCGTGGGCCACAGCCGGGTGAAGCCGTGCGAGAGCTTGAGGCACACGGCGAAGCCGGTTTCCAGGATTCCGGCGACGACGACCAGCAGCCACGCCATGATTGCCTCCCGTTCCGCGGACCGCCCCGTGCGCACCGGTGCTGTGGATGTCCTTGCATGCCCTTGCCGCTGGAGGTCACTCGCAAACGTGGGCGATCGCGGACGCGGTCGGCGGACGGCCGGTCAGTCGCCCTCGCGGCGCTCCCTGGTCGCCAGCAGCCGCCGCAGGGAGTACAGGCGCTGGGGGTCGGCGTGGCCGTCGGCCACCCACTGGTCCAGCGCGCAGTCCTGCTCGTCGTGGCTGCACGCGCGGGGGCAGCCCTCGGTGCCGGGCTCCAGGTCCGGGAAGGCGTGGATGACCCGCGCCGGGTCCACGTGGTGCAGCCCGAAGGACCGCACGCCCGGGGTGTCGATCACCCAGCCGGAGCCGTCGGGCAGCGGCAGGGCCAGCGCCGAGGTGGTGGTGTGCCGGCCCCGGCCGGTGACCCGGTTGACGTGGCCGGTGGCCCGCTGCCGCTCGACGAGCGCGTTGACCAGCGTCGTCTTGCCGACGCCGGAGTGCCCGACGAAGGCGGTGACCCGCCCCTCCAGGTGCTCCCGGACCCGCTCGGCGGCTTCTCCGTCCGCCAACTCCTCGCGGTTGGTCACCACGTAGTTGACGCCCAGGGACCCGTAGGACTCCATCAGGGTCTCGGCGGACGCCAGGTCCGACTTGGTGAGCACCAGCAGCGGCTCCAGCCCGGCGTCGTACGCCGCGACCAGGCAGCGGTCGATCAGCCGCGGGCGCGGCTCGGGGTCGGCCAGGGCGGTGACGATCGCCAGCTGGTCGGCGTTGGCGACGACCACCCGCTCGTAGGGGTCGTCGTCGTCGGCCGTGCGGCGCAGCACGGAGCTGCGCTCCTCGACGCGGACGATCCGGGCGAGGGTGTCCTTGGCGCCGCTGAGGTCGCCGACGACCGCGACGCGGTCGCCGACGACGGCGCTCTTGCGGCCCAGCTCGCGGGCCTTCATCGCGACGATGCTCCGGTCCTCGATGAGGACGGTCAGCCGACCGCGGTCGACCGTGAGGACGAGGCCCTCGGCGGCGTCCTCGTGCTTGGGCCGGATGCTGGTGCGAGGGCGGTTGCCCTTGCGGTTGGGGCGGACGCGGACGTCGTCCTCGTCGGTGTGCTTCCCGTAGCGGCGCATGGTGCTTCCAGGGTCTCTCAGCTTCTCGGCGCCGTCGTCGCCCCCGCGACGGAGCCGAGCATCCCGGTCCACAGCTCCGGGAAGTCGGGCAGGGTCTTGGCGGTGGTGGCCACGTTCTCCACCTGGACGCCCTCGACGGCGAGGCCGATGACGGCGGCGGCGGTGGCCAGCCGGTGGTCCTCGTAGGTGTGGAAGACGCCGCCGTGCAGCGGGCGCGGGCGGATGCGCAGGCCGTCCTCGGTCTCGATGACGTCGCCGCCGAGCTCGTTGATCTCCTTGGCCAGGGCGGCGAGACGGTCGGTCTCGTGCAGCCGGAGGTGGGCGATGCCCCGCAGGACGGACTCGGAGTCGGCCAGCGCGGCGACCGCCGCGATCACCGGCGAGAGCTCGCCGACGTCGTGGAGGTCGACGTCGATGCCGGTGATCCGGCCGGTGCCGGTGAAGGTCAGGCCGGCGTCGGTGAGCTCGCAGCGGCCGCCCATGGCGGTGAAGATCTCCCGGAGGGAGTCGCCGGGCTGGGTGGTGCGCTCGGGCCAGTCCGGGATGGTGACCCGGCCACCGGTGATCAGGGCGGCGGCCAGGAACGGCGCCGCGTTGGACAGGTCCGGCTCGACGACCAGGTCGCGGCCGAGGAGGGCGCTGGGGGAGACCCGCCAGACGTTCGGCTCGCCGCCGGACTCCGGGGTGTCGACCTGGGCGCCGGCCGCGCGCAGCATGTCCACGGTCATCCGGATGTGCGGCAGCGACGGCAGGGCCGCGCCCACGTGGCGGACCTCGACGCCCTGGTTGAAGCGCGGGCCCGACAGCAGCAGCGCGCTGACGAACTGGGAGGACGAGGAGGCGTCGATCTCCACCGGGCCGCCGTCCAGGGCGCCGGCGCCGTGCACGGTCAGCGGCAGGGCGCCGCGGTCGTTGTCGTCGATGCGGGCGCCCAGCGCGCGCAGCGCGTCGATCACGCCGTGGAGGGGGCGCTCGTAGCTGCGGGGGTCGCCGTCGAAGCGGACCGGGCCGTCGGCGAGGGCCGCCACGGGCGGCAGGAAGCGCATGACCGTGCCGGCGTTGCCCACCAGGACCTCGGCCGGGCCGTGCAGCCGGGCGGGGATCACCCGCCAGGCCTCGCCGGTGTGGTCCGGGCCGCCCGCGACGGAGGAGCTGGACGACACGGTCTCCTCGATGCCGACGCCCATGGCGCGCAGCGCGTCGGCCATGAGGACGGTGTCGCGCGAGCGCAGCGGGCGGCGCACCCAGCCGGGCTCGGCGGCGAGGGCGGCCAGCACCAGAGCCCGGTTGGTGACCGACTTCGATCCGGGCACGGTGACGGTCGCGTCGACGGCCCCGTTCGCGACGGGGGCGGGCCAGAGGTCGGTGTGCGCGGGGCTCTCGGTCATGCCCTCACCTTAGTGGTTCGCCGCCGGTCACCGTCCGAGCAGCCAGCGGCCGCCGCCCGCCAGGGAGCACAGGGCCACGAGGTGGAAGAGGCCCAGCCACACCACCGGGGGCACGTTCGTCAGCCGGGCCAGCTGATCCGCGTCCGAGTCCGGGGCGCCGCCGTGCCGCCGCTTGCGCTGGAGCTCGAAGGCCGGCCGCACGCCGCCCAGCAGCAGGAACCACACCACCCCGTAGGCGAACGCCGCCTGCGTCTGCGGCCCGGCCAGCCAGGACACCAGGAAGAACGCCGCCCCCGCGAGCACCACGGTCAGCGCCCCGTAGGCGTTGCGGATCATCACCAGCATCGCGGCCAGCAGCGCCGTCGCGCCCCACAGCAGCGCGGTGATGTGCCCGGCCGACAGCAGGGCGGCGCCGGCCAGGCCCAGCAGGGAGGCGGCCGGGTAGCCGGCCGCGGCGGTCAGGACCATGCCGAGGCCGGTCGGCCGGCCCCGGGAGACGGTCAGCCCGGAGGTGTCGGAGTGCAGCCGGATGCCGTCCAGGCGGCGCCCGCTGAGCAGGGCGACGAGCGCGTGACCGCCCTCGTGGGCGATGGTGATCGCGTTGCGGGTGAGGCGCCAGACGCGGTAGGGGGTGACGGCGGCGAGGGCTATGACGCCGGTGGCGAGAACCAGCCAGAGCGGGGGGTGGGGCTGGTTGCCGACGACGCGGTCCCAGAGCTGGGTGGCGGTGGTGCTGCTGTCCATCTGTGAGCCGCTCCTGGCGTCGTCGTGGCAGTGTGGCACCCATGTGCGGGCGATATGCGGCGAGCCGGCGGCCGGAGGACCTGGCCGGGCTCTTCGAGGTGGAGAAGTGGGTACCGGAGGAGACGCTGGCTCCGGACTGGAACGTGGCGCCGACGAAGAGCGTGTACGCGGTGCTCGAACGTCCTCTGAAAGACGCAGCGGACCGCCGTCCGGTTCGCCAGCTCCGGGCGCTGCGGTGGGGGCTGGTGCCGTCGTGGGCGAAGTCGCCCGAGGGCGCCGCGAAGATGATCAACGCCCGGGCGGAGACGGTCCACGAGAAGCCGTCCTTCCGGCGGGCCTTCGAATCCCGGCGCTGTCTGCTCCCGGCGGACGGCTACTACGAGTGGGTCACCGGCGCGCAGGAGCGCGAGCTGGAGGAGAAAGGGCGCCGCAAGCGCGCCCGGAAGCAGCCGTACTTCGTCACGCCCGTCGACGGCTCGGTGATGGCGATGGCCGGGCTGTACGAGTTCTGGCGCGACCCGACGCTCCCGCCGGACCATCCGCAGGCCTGGTGGGCGACCTGCTCGGTGATAACCACCGAGGCGGAAACGGAGCCGTTCGCCATGGCGACACCCTCCGTTTCGGCCGAGCCCGGCCCCCGCTCCCTGGCGGAGATCCATCCGCGGATGCCGCTGCTGCTCACCCCCGACCGGTGGGCGGCCTGGCTGGATCCCGCCCGTACGGACCCGGAGGAGCTGCGCGCCCTGCTGGCGCCCCCGGCCCCCGGGCTCGTCCGGGCGTACCCGGTCGCCACGGCGGTCAGCGACGTCCGCAACAACGGGCCCGAGCTGCTGACCGAGCTGGCGGCGCCGGAGGAGACGACGCTGTTCTGAGGGCGGCGGGCGGCAGGATGGACCCCGTGACGACAAAGATCGCCGAGACCGTGCAGGACGTACCGACCCCCGCCGGGGACGCCCGCGTCCACTGGTACCTCGCGCCCGACGCCCGCCTCGTGCTCGCCCTGGGCCATGGCGCGGGCGGGGGAGTGGAGGCCCGCGACCTGCGGGCGCTCGCCGCCGCCCTGCCCCTGGACGGGGTCACCGTGGCCCTCGTCGAGCAGCCGTGGCGGGTGGCCGGCAAGAGGGTGGCCCCGGCCCCCAAGGCGCTGGACGAGGCATGGCGGGCGCTGTGGCCGGCGCTCACCGCCCCCGGGCTGCCCGTCGTGGCGGGCGGCCGCAGCGCGGGGGCCCGCGTGGCGTGCCGGACGGCCGCGGAGCTGGGGGCGGCGGCCGTGCTCGCGCTCGGCTTCCCGCTCCACCCGCCGGGCAGACCGGAGAAGTCCCGGGCCGACGAGCTGACCGGCGCGGGCCTGCCCACGCTCGTGGTGCAGGGCGCCCGCGACCCCTTCGGCAGGCCGGAGGAGTTCCCGCCGGGCACCGAGCCGGTGGCGGTGCCGGCCGGCGACCACGGCTTCGCGGTGCCCAAGAAGGCGGACATCACCCAGACGGAGGCCCTCGCCGTGATCACCGACGCCGTGGGGATGTGGCTGAAGGCGATCTGAGGATCTGCCGGGAAACTTGAGGTTCTTGAGGCTCCTGAGAATCTTCGGGAGAAGTTTCCTACCGCCGGGAATGATCCACGAGAGCGTGCTGTTGTCCGGTCTGTAGTCAGGTACCGGCACAGACGAAGGAATGGGAGCTCCCCGCATGGGTTCGATCGCATGCCCGTCCCGCCCGCACACGGCCGACCCGGGATGGGCGGTCCTGAGCATGGCGGAGCCGGCCGTGGCTGGAGCGGCGGGCGGACCGGATCGTCGTCTATTCTCCGATTCGAGCGGGTCCGGCAAGGACGTCGCCATGGTGTTGGAGGAGGTGGGTCCGGTCACTGGGACCGACGCGGAGAACACCGCGAGCGGGCGGGACGCCGAGACCACGGCGGAGCGCAACGCGCGCTTCGAACGCGACGCCTTGACCTTCCTCGACCAGATGTACTCGGCCGCCCTGCGCATGACGCGCAACGCCGCCGACGCCGAGGACCTGGTGCAGGAGACGTATGCCAAGGCCTACGCGTCCTTCCACCAGTTCCGTGACGGCACCAACCTCAAGGCCTGGCTGTACCGCATCCTGACCAACACGTTCATCAACTCCTACCGCAAGAAGCAGCGCGAGCCGCTGCGCAGCGCGTCGGAGGAGATCGAGGACTGGCAGCTCGCGCGCGCCGAGTCGCACATGTCGACGGGGCTGCGCTCCGCCGAGTCCCAGGCGCTCGACCACCTCCCCGACTCCGATGTCAAGGAGGCCCTCCAGGCCATTCCGGAGGAGTTCCGCATCGCGGTCTACCTGGCGGATGTCGAGGGCTTTGCGTACAAGGAGATCGCGGACATCATGGGTACCCCCATCGGCACGGTGATGTCCCGGCTGCACCGCGGCCGTCGTCAGCTGCGCGGCATGCTGGAGGACTACGCCCGCGAGCGCGGACTGGTCCCGGCCGGTGCCGCCTCCGCGCCGAACGGGCCCGACGCGTCGCACAACCGGAAAGGGTCGGACTCATGAGCTGCGGAGACCCGCACGAGACGGACTGCTCTGAAGTCCTCGACCATCTCTACGAGTTCCTCGATCACGAGATGCCCGACGGCAAGTGCGCCGAGTTCGAGGTGCACATCGACGAGTGCTCGCCCTGCCTGGAGAAGTACGGCCTGGAACAGGCCGTCAAGAAGCTCGTCAAGCGCTGCTGCGGCCACGACGACGTGCCGGCCGACCTCCGCTCGAAGGTCATGGGCCGGATCGAGCTGATCCGCGCCGGGGAGTCCGTGCCGGACCAGGACGTGGTCGACGAGGCGCGGGCGGCCGCGGCCGCCGAGGCCGCCGCGCGGCAGGACTGACCGCCGCTCCGGCGTCGGCGGTAGGCCGACGCCGTTGATCCAAACCACCGCACCCGGGAACGTCACCCGAACGGACGGCGCAATACCGACAGGGCGGTTTTCGAGGCTCGGCTGAGCCTATTCTCCCCATCCAGACGCCAGGTCCGAGGTCGGGGAGGACGCGCCATGGGGGCACTTCCGGCGGCGGCTCGCGCGTACATCGCGGGGGCCGTGCTCGCCGCCGCGCTGTGCGCCGTGCCCACCGTGCGGGACGCCTCCGCCGTGCCCTGGGGCGCCGTCGCGCTCCTCGCGGCCCTCTGCGTCGTCTCCGAGCGCCTGCCGCGCTGCCCGCTCACCGTGCCCGTGCTGCTCGCCGGGGTCTTCCTGCTGCCGCCCGGGGCCGCCGGGCTGGTGGCCGTGCCCGGCGCGCTCCTGGGGCGGGTCGGCCGGCGGCCCGTGTGGGTGCGGCGGCTGTGGCACGCGGCGCAGTTCTCCCTCGCCGCGAGCGCGGCCTCCTACGTCCACGGGCTGTGCACGGCGCCGGGCGCCCCGCCGCCCCCCTTCCCGTACGCCCTGCTGCCCGCGCTGGCCGCGGCGCTGACGCTCGCCCTGGTCGTCACCGCGCTCGACGGCGGCGTCCTGGTCGCCGCCGAGGGCCGCTCCCCGCGCGCGGCCTGGGGCGCGCCGCTGCCGGGAGCGCTGGTGCCGCCGCTGCTCCACGGGCCGACGGGCCTGATGACGGCCCTCCTGTGGCACAGCGCGTACGGGCCCGTGGCGGCCCTGCTGGTGCTGCTGCCCATGTCCGTCTCCTCCTGGGTCCTGGACCGCTGCCGCCGCGAGCGCGCCGCGCACCAGGCGACGGTCCGGGCGCTGGTCCAGGCCGTCGACCTCAAGGACCGCTACACGCGCGGCCACAGCGAGCGCGTCGGCCGCGCGTCCGTGCTGATCGCCCGCGAGCTGGGCATCACCGGCGACCGCCTGGAGGCCGTCCGCTTCGCCGGAACCCTCCACGACGTGGGCAAGCTCGGCGTCCCCACCCGGCTGCTGCGCAAGGACGGCCCGCTCACCCCGGAGGAACGCCGCGTGATCGAGCTCCACCCCGAGTTCGGGCACGAGATGGTGCGCGGCATCGGCTTCCTCGGCGAGGCGCGCGACGCGATCCTCCACCACCACGAGCGGCTGGACGGCAGCGGCTACCCCTATGGGCTGATAGGGCATCAGATTCCCGAGTTCGCCCGGGTGGTGGCCGTGGCCGACGCCTTCGACGCGATGACCTCCACCCGCAGCTACAGCCGCGCCCGCCCCGTCCCGGTGGCCCTGGCCGAGCTCCACCGCTGCTCGGGCTCCCAGTTCGACCCCCGCATGGTCGCCGCCCTCACCCGCGCCCTCGACCGCCACGGCTGGTGCCCCGCGAGCGCGCGGGAACGCTCCCCGGAAGACGTCGTTCCGCCCAGCCGAAACGTCCCTGTTGATCACCGTTCGCCGGCGGGTTCGCCTGCGGCGGGCTTCGCGCACCCGGGCGGCCCGACATGACCCGGGCCCGCCCGACGGCCCGGGACCTGCCGCCGACGGGGCGTGGCCCCGCGCCCGGTGGCGCCCCGGCCCCCGGCGGCCAGGGCGGCCGGTCCCCACGGGCGCTGCCGAGCGCCCGGAGAGCGTCCGGCTCCGCACCCCGGGACGGCCGGAGCGGGCACCCCGTAGGCGCGGCCCCGGCCGGCAAGCCACCGGGCGCCTCGTGCGGCCCCGCGGCGGCCCCGCCGCCCCCCGCCCGCCCCGAACGCGGGCCGGCGCGGGCGGCCGGCCGTCGCGCCCCCTCGCGGGGGCGCCCGGCGCTCGTGCGGGGGGTGCACGCCCTCGCCGGGGGCGCCGCGCTCGGGGCGCTCGTGTGGACCGCGTGGCGCGGGGTCGCACAGCCCGGGGTGGCGCTCGCCTATGGGGCGCTCATCGCGCTGGGGGAGGCCGCGCGGCGGCGGTCGGGCGGGGGCGGCGGGGTGCGCGAGACCGCGCCCGTCGGATCGGCCGGGACCCTCGCGTACGCGCTGCTCGGCGAGATCGGCGGCGAGCCCGCCTCGCACGGGGCCGCGCAGGTCGTGGCCGTCGTCCTCGGCGCCACCCTCGCCGGAGCCGTCGGCAGGCCCCCCGCCCTGGACCGGCTCGCCCGCCGCGTGCTGAACGCCGGGTTCGCCGCCGTCTGCTTCCAGCCCCTCCACGCCTCCGGCGCGCTCGGCCCCCGGTTCGCCCACGGCCCGTACTACCCCCTGTTCCTGCTGCTCCTCCTCGCCCTCACCGCCCTGTGCGACGCCGTCCTGGCGGCCGTCCTCGCCCGTGCCCGCACCGGCGGCCCGTACGGCCCGGCGCTCCGCGAGGAGCTGCGCGCCCTGCCCGGCATCGGCTCGGCGATCGGCGCCACCGGCGTCGTCATCGCGCTGGCCGTGGCCGTCGCCGGCCTCTGGGCGCTGCCCGTCTTCTGCCTGCCGATGCTGGTCACCCAGCTGTCCGTGCACCGCTACGAGGCGGTACGGGCCACCCGCCGGCAGACCGTCGCCTCCCTCGCCCGCGCCACCGAGATCGCCGGCTACACCCCCGTCGGCCACGCCCGCCGCGTGGCGGCGCTCGGTCGGGCCGTCGGCCGGGAACTGGGCCTGTCCGCCGCCGACCTCGCCGTCGTCGAGGAGGCCGCGCTGATGCACGACATCGGCCAGCTCTCCCTCCTCGAACCCGTGCCCGCCGGGGCCACCGAGCCGCTGCCCACCGAGGAGCGCCGCCGGATCGCCCTGCTGGGCGGCGCCGTGGTGCGCCGCACCGGCGTACCGCCAGAAGTCGCACTGGTGGTCGAGCGCCAGGCGGACCCGTACCGGGACCAGCCGCTCACCGCCCGTATCGTCCGGACGGTCAACGCCTACGACGACTTCGCCGGCGACCCGGCGTGCGGCCCGCTGCGCGCGCTGGAGCGGCTGCGCCTGGCCACCGCGCACGACCACGAGCCCCGGGTGGTGGAGGCGCTCGCGAGGGTGCTCGCGCGCGGCGGCCCGCACCACCGCACTCGCGGGAGTGCGGGCGAACCGGGACTAGCCCGCCGAACCCACGGGTAATGAGCGGGCGTCCGGAAGGGCATGGTTGGATGCGAAGAAGACAAAGAGAATGGCGAGAACGCGGGAATCGGGGGGTGTCATGCGCGCCGTCGTCGGCAAGGAGACGGGGAGGGCGGCAGCGCTCCCCGGAACCCATGGGGTGTGGCGGGCAGTCGTCGGGGAGGACGGCGGTCGCCACCCGGTCCATCCGGCGTGGTCGCACGCAGAAACCGGCAGGCGGGAATCGTGAGGATCTTCGGCAGGGTACGGCACCGGCCTTCCGCCTCGTGGCGGCAGGCCACCGACCGTGCCTTCACGCTCATCGGCGACGGCCGGTACGAGGACGCGGGCGCGCTGCTGACGCGGGCCGCCGACATGGAGCCCTGGCTCTCCGAGTCGTGGTTCAACCTCGCCCTGCTCCACAAGTTCCGGCACGACTGGGAACAGGCCCGTGCCGCCGGCCTCCGCGCGGTGGCCCTGCTCGACCGCGAGGCGGGCGCGCCCGACTGGTGGAACGTGGGCATCGCCGCCACCGCCCTCCAGGACTGGCCGCTGGCCCGCCGCGCCTGGCAGGCCTACGGGCTCAAGGTGCCCGGCGAGGGCGGCCCGGCCGGTGAGCCCGTCGGCATGGAGCTGGGCAGCGCGGCCGTGCGGCTCTCCCCGGAGGGCGAGGCCGAGGTGGTCTGGGGCCGCCGGCTCGACCCGGCGCGCATCGAGGTGCTCTCCATCCCGCTGCCGTCCTCCGGCCGCCGCTGGGGCGAGGTCGTGCTGCACGACGGCGTCCCGCACGGCGAGCGCGTCACCGCCGCCGGGCCCGCCTTCCCGGTCTTCGACGAGATCGAGCTGTGGGCCCCCTCGCCCGTCCCCACCTGGGTCGTGCTGCTGGAGGCCGCCACCGAGGCCGACCGGGACGCCCTGGAGCGGCTCGCGGCCGACGCGGGCTTCGCCGCCGAGGACTGGTCCTCCTCCGTGCGCCTGCTGTGCCGTACGTGCTCGGAGAGCCGGATGCCCAGCGACGAGGGCGACGGCGAGCACCTCGACCCCCACGACCACAGCGAGCCCGGCCACCCCGGCCCGCTCGGCCACCGCACGGCCGGCTCCGGTTCCGGCTCCCTGTGGGTGCCCGAGCGCGAGTGCGGCATCGCGGCCCCGCCCGGCCTGGTGCGCGGCCTGCTGGACGGCTGGGTCGCCGACAGCCCCGACACCCGCGAGTGGCGGGATCTCGAAGAGGTCTGCTGAGGTCTCGCCCCGGCCCCCGTACCCTGTATGGGGCCCCGTGGGTTCAGGGCAAAATATTGCTTTCGGGTTGTGAGAGAGGCGTACGGCGGAGATGTCGCAGCAAGACACTGAGCAGTCGGTGAACGACGAGCCGAAGAGCGAGTTCATCGTGGACACCGAGGACTGCGAGGAGCGCGAGCGCGCGCACCGCGAGCGGGGCACCTCCCGTCCGATCACCGTCGTCGGCAACCCGGTCCTCCACAAGGAGTGCCAGGACGTCACGGAGTTCGACGAGAAGCTCGCGCAGCTGATCGACGACATGTTCGCCAGCCAGCGCACCGCCGAGGGCGTCGGCCTGGCCGCCAACCAGATCGGCGTCGACGCGAAGGTCTTCGTCTACGACTGCCCCGACGACGAGGGCGTCCGCCACGTCGGCCATGTGATCAACCCCGTGCTGGACGACCTGCCGGCCGACCGCCGCGTCCTGGACGACTCCAACGAGGGCTGCCTGTCCGTGCCGACGGCCTACGCCGCGCTCGCCCGTCCCGACTACGCCGTCGTGCGCGGCCAGGACATGCACGGCAACCCGATCGCCGTCGAGGGCACCGGCTACTTCGCCCGCTGCCTCCAGCACGAGACGGACCACCTGTACGGCTACCTGTACATCGACCGCCTCTCCAAGCGCGACCGCAAGGACGCGCTGCGGCAGATGGCGGAGGGCACGCCGCGATACGAGGTCGTCCCCAACGACTGACCTGCAGCGCGACGAAGGGCCCGTACGGAACGTGTTCCGTACGGGCCCTTCGTCATGTCGTGGCTAGAACTCGTCGTCGAAGGAGACCGAACCCTCGACCGCCACCTGGTACGCGGAGGCGCGGCGCTCGAAGAAGTTGGTCAGCTCCTGGACGTTCTGGAGCTCCATGAAGGAGAAGGGGTTCTCCGAGCCGAACACCGGCGGGAAGCCCAGGCGCTGCAGACGCTGGTCGGCGACGGTCTGCAGGTACTCGCGCATGGAGTCGGTGTTCATGCCCGGCAGGCCGTCACCGCACAGGTCGCGGGCGAACTGCAGCTCGCACTCGACGGCCTCCTTGAGCATGTCCGTGACCTGCTGCTGGAGCTCGTCGTCGAAGAGGTCCGGCTCCTCCTCGCGGACGGTGTCCACGACGGAGAACGCGAAGTCCATGTGCATGGACTCGTCGCGGAACACCCAGTTGGTGCCCGTCGCCAGGCCGTGCAGCAGACCGCGGCTGCGGAACCAGTACACGTAGGCGAAGGCGCCGTAGAAGAACAGGCCCTCGATGCACGCGGCGAAGCAGATCAGGTTGAGCAGGAAGCGACGGCGGTCGGCCTTCGTCTCCAGGCGCTCCAGCTTCTCGACCTCGTTGATCCACTTGAAGCAGAACTGGGCCTTCTCGCGGATGGAGGGGATGTTCTCCACCGCGTCGAACGCCGCGGCGCGGTCGTCCGGGTCGGGCAGGTAGGTGTCGAGCAGCGTCAGATAGAACTGGACGTGCACGGCCTCCTCGAACAGCTGCCGCGACAGGTACAGGCGCGCCTCGGGGGAGTTGATGTGCTTGTACAGCGTCAGCACGAGGTTGTTGGACACGATCGAGTCGCCGGTCGCGAAGAAGGCGACCAGGCGGCCGATCATGTGCTGCTCACCCGGGGACAGCTTGGCGAGGTCGGCGACGTCCGAGTGGAGGTCGACCTCCTCGACGGTCCAGGTGTTCTTGATCGCGTCGCGGTAGCGGTCGTAGAAGTCCGGGTACCGCATGGGGCGCAGGGTCAGCTCGAAGCCCGGGTCGAGCAGGTTCTTCTGGCGTTCGGTGGACATTACTGGCACGCCTCGCAGGACTCGGGGTTCTCAAGGGAGCAGGCGATGGCGTCCGCGTCGGGCGCGGCCTGCTGCACGGGGATGGTGGTGGCGGCGCCGGTGGAGGCGGAGGCCGCGCGGGCGATCCGGGTGGCCGGGCGGGAGCGCAGGTAGTACGTCGTCTTGATGCCCTGCTTCCAGGCGTACGCGTACATCGAGCTGAGCTTGCCGATGGTCGGCGACGCCATGAACAGGTTCAGCGACTGGCTCTGGTCCAGGTACGGCGTACGGGCCGCGGCCATGTCGATCAGGGCGCGCTGCGGGATCTCCCAGGCCGTGCGGTACAGGTCGCGGACGTCCTGCGGGATCCACTTCATGTCCTGGATCGAGCCGTTGGCCTCGGTCATGGCCTCGCGGGTGGCGCGGTCCCACACGCCGAGCTTCTTGAGGTCCTCGACCAGGTAGGTGTTGACCTGGAGGAACTCACCCGAGAGCGTCTCGCGCTTGAACAGGTTGGAGACCTGCGGCTCGATGCACTCGTAGACGCCGGCGATGGAGGCGATGGTCGCCGTCGGGGCGATGGCGAGCAGCAGCGAGTTGCGCATGCCGACCGCGGCGATGCGGGCGCGCAGCGCCTCCCAGCGGTCCTCCCACGCGGCGACGGCGTTGGGGTAGTGGTCCGGGTGGAGCACGCCGCGGGCGGTGCGGGTGGCCTCCCAGGCCGGGTGCGGGCCGTGGCGCTCGGCGAGGTCGGCGGAGGCCTCGTACGCCGCGAGCATGATCCGCTCGGAGATCTTGGTGGACAGGGCCTTCGCCTCGGCCGAGTCGAAGGCCAGGCGCAGCCGGAAGAAGACGTCCTGGAGACCCATCAGGCCCAGGCCCACCGGGCGCCAGCGGCTGTTGGAGCTGCCGGCCTGCTCGGTCGGGTAGAAGTTGATGTCCACGACGCGGTCGAGGAAGGTGACGGCCGTACGGACCGTACGGTCGAGCTTCTCCCAGTCCATCTCGCCGTCGGCGCCCAGGTGCTGGGCCAGGTTGACCGAGCCCAGGTTGCAGACCGCGGTCTCGCCGTCGTTCGTGACCTCGAGGATCTCGGTGCAGAGGTTCGAGGAGTGGACGACCGCGCCCTTCTCGGCCGTCTGGTTGGCCGTGCGGTTGGCGGCGTCCTTGAACGTCATCCAGCCGTTGCCGGTCTGCGCGAGGGTGCGCATCATCCGGGCGTAGAGCACCCGCGCCGGGATGGTCTTGACGGCCTTGCCGGCGGCCTCGTACGCGCGGTACGCGGCGTCGAACTCGTCGCCGTAGAGGTCGACCAGGTCCGGGGTGTCGGCGGGGGAGAAGAGCGACCAGTCCGCGTCCGTCTCGACGCGGCGCATGAACTCGTCCGGGATCCAGTGCGCGATGTTGAGGTTGTGGGTGCGGCGGGCCTCCTCACCGGTGTTGTCGCGGAGCTCCAGGAACTCCTCGATGTCGGCGTGCCAGGTCTCCAGGTAGACGCAGGCCGCGCCCTTGCGGCGGCCGCCCTGGTTGACGGCGGCGACGGAGGCGTCGAGGGTGCGCAGGAACGGCACGATGCCGTTGGAGTGACCGTTGGTGCCCCGGATCAGCGAGCCGCGCGAGCGGATGCGCGAGTACGACAGGCCGATGCCGCCCGCGTGCTTCGACAGACGCGCCACCTGGTGGTAGCGGTCGTAGATGGAGTCCAGCTCGTCCAGCGGGGAGTCCAGCAGGTAGCAGGACGACATCTGAGGGTGGCGGGTGCCGGAGTTGAACAGCGTCGGGGAGGACGGCAGGTACGAGAGGGTGCTCGTCAGCCGGTACAGCTCCGCCACGTCGTCCAGGGCCCGCTCGGAGTGGTCCTCGGCGAGGCCGCAGGCGACGCGCAGCAGGAAGTGCTGCGGGGTCTCGATCACGTCGCGGTGGATCGGGTGGCGCAGCAGGTAGCGGCTGTGCAGGGTGCGCAGGCCGAAGTAGCCGAAGCGGTCGTCCGCGCCGTCGGCGAGGGCGGCCTCGACGAGGGCGTCCAGGCGCGCGGCGTGGGTGCGCACGAAGGCGGCCGTCTCGTCGGCGATGAGGCCCTCGCGGTGCCCCACCTCGACGGAGGCGGAGAAGGAGGTCGCGCCCTGGCCGGCCGCCTCGTCGGCGATGGCCAGGGTGAGCAGGCGCGCGGCGAGCCTGGAGTACTCGGGCTCCTCGGCGATCAGGCCGGCGGCGGCCTCGGTGGCGAGGGAGCGCAGCTCGGCGTCGTCCGCGGCGGCGCTGCGGCCGCGCAGCGCGGCGGCGGCGACCTTGCCCGGGTCGGTGGCCGGAAGGTCGGCGGTGAGGTCGGTCAGGGTGCGCAGGAGCGCGGTCCCGGGGCCGCCGGTCGCTTCCGCGTTCGCTGAGACCGGTGCTGAAGCCGGATCTGCGGGCGCGATGGTCACTGAGGCTCTCCCTCGCTCGGCTGGGTGGGCCGGGCGGGAGAGCGATGAGCGCGCACGCGCATGCCTCTTGCACCAGGGCATGCCTCGTAGGCGTCCATCGGCCCAACCCGCGAGGCCCGGACGAATTCAACGCCCATGGCCGAGCCGGGGCAGGCTCGGTGGTGGGCGCGCTGTCGGCAGGTCGTCGGACTTCAGGTGCGCTGGGTATATGCGCACACATACACCGTTGCGGGACAGTTCCGGATTTCCACCGGATTCCCCTGCGACGACAGCGGAGACGAGCATACATCTAGTGCCGGGCCTCGCACGCGCCCCCACATGTTGTGTCGTCGCGTCATGAGACGGTCGCGGAATGTGCTAACGGGCGTCCCTGGCAGGGCAGGAGAAGAGGGCCGCCACGCCCCCTGGACGGGGATGTGGCGGCCCTCCGGAGGGGCCCCGGACGGTGGTCCCGGGAGCGGTGGATCAGTGGCCGCCGGGGGCCCCTGCGGTGGCCGGCGGGAGCTCCGCGCGGACGCCCGGGTCGCCGGCGTCGGCCGTGTAGTCCGAGGGCCGGGTCAGGTCCTCGCCGTCGGGCACCTTCAGCGCCTTGAGGACGAAGGTCGCGACGATGACGACGATCACGTTGAGGACAAAGGCGGTAAGCCCGATATAGCCCTTTTCGCCGATGAGAGGGATGAGATTGGTGTTCCCGAAGTGATCCTGGGTGGCACTCGGTGTGGCGTACGCCCGCCACGTCCCGTACGTCATGCCGACCGCCCAGCCCGCGAGCAGCGCCCAGCGGTGGGGCCAGCGGGTGAAGAGCCCGCCGACGAGCGCGGGCACGGTCTGGAGGATCCAGATGCCGCCGAGGAGCTGGAAATTGATGGCGACCGTTTTGTCCAGGGTGAGGACGAAAACGAGCGCGCCGACCTTGACCAGCAGGGACGCGAGCTTGGACACCTTCGCCTCGTGTTCGGGGGAGGCGTCCGGTTTGAGGAAGTCCTTGTAGATGTTGCGGGTGAAGAGATTTGCTGCGGCGATCGACATGATGGCCGCCGGTACGAGCGCGCCGATGCCGATCGCGGCGAAGGCCACGCCCGTGAACCAGTCCGGGAACATGTCCTCGAACAGCTGGGGTATCGCCAGCTGGCCGTTCTTCACCTTCACCCCGGCGGCGATGGCCATGAAGCCGAGCATCGCCAGCAGGCCCAGCATCAGGGAGTAGAGGGGAAGGATGGTGGTGTTCCGGCGGATGACATTGCGGCTCTTGCTGGAGAGGACCGCCGTCACGGAGTGGGGATAGAGGAAGAGCGCCATCGCCGAGCCGAGCGCCAGCGTCGCGTACGACCACTGGGCGTCCGCCCCCGGCACCAGCGAACCACGGGGTTTGCCCGTTGCGGGATTCTCGGCCGCGAACGCCGCACCGGCCTTGCTGAAGATGCTCTCGAAGCCGCCCAGTTTGATCGGTATGTAGATGATCGCCACGATGATCACGATGTAGATCAGCGCGTCCTTGACGAAGGCGATCAGCGCGGGGGCGCGCAGCCCGGAGGAGTAGGTGTAGGCCGCGAGCACGCCGAAGGCGATGAGGAGCGGCAGGTCCTTGACGAACCAGTTGGCGTCCTCGCCGCCGCCCACGCCCATGACGTCGAGCACCGCCTGGATGCCGACCAGTTGCAGCGCGATGTACGGCATCGTGGCCAGGATCCCGGTCACCGCGAGGGCGAGGGAGAGGCCCCGGGAGCCGAACCGGCCCCGGACGAAGTCCGACGACGTCACATAGCCGTGCTTGTGCGCCACCGACCACAGGCGGGGCAGGAACGTGAAGACCAGCGGATAGGTGATGATCGTGTACGGCACGGCGAAGAAGCCGGCCGCGCCCGCCGCGTAGATCGCCGCCGGCACCGCCACGAACGTATAGGCGGTGTAGAGGTCCCCGCCCAGCAGGAACCAGGTGACCCAGGTGCCGAAGGACCGGCCGCCCAGGCCCCATTCGTCGAGGTTGTCGGCGTTCTCCGCCTTTCGCCAGCGGGCGGCGAGAAAGCCCATGGCCGTGACGACGACGAAGAAGAAGAGGAAGACGGCGAGCGCCACGCCGTTCACACCGTCCTTCACCCCTCCTCACCTCCCGCGTGCCGCTCCCGCCGCACCGTCTCCTCGCGTCGTCGCACGATGACGTAGGCGACGACCGTAAGGAGGGTGGACACCAGCACCCAGAGCATCTGGTACCAGTAGAAGAAGGGGATGCCGATGAGGGCCGGGGTGAGCCGGGCGTAGGAGTCCACCCACAGCATCGCCACGAAGGGGATGGCGAGGCACGCTCCCGCGACGATCAGCGGGACGGTCAAGACCGGGTTGCCTACGGTCAAGAGTGGTTTATGGCCGTCCGCGGAGGCTTGTGCGGCCGTGCGGCCGGGTGGATGCTCGGGTGGTTCCGACATGCGGTGACTCCGTCCCCTGTGCGATCACTTGCGGTAATGCGCTGGAAATCTAGGTGAGGGCCCCTCCGGGCGTCACCCCCTTTCCGGATATCGGAATGGCAACACCAGCAGGGGTACGGGCGGAATCCCATCGTCCGGAGGTGGGTTGACGACGGGCCGCTGTTCATATGGCGTCAAGTCGCCTTGCGCCGAACCGGGTTGTCCGGTATTTGACGAAACTTCAAGCTGTCATCGACGGGTAATGCGCAGGTAAAGTGTTCGTCGTGGCGGCCGGGCAGAATCGGGCCCGGCAGCCGGTGTGCCCCGAAGCAGTGGCCCCGGCACGCCGCGTCCGGACACCGGGTCCCCCCGGTGTCCGTCGCTCTTGATCCGACCCGACCACACCGTGCCCGGCGCGTCCCCACACGCGTCACGGGCGCAGGAGGCAGGCCCATCATGAAGTCGCTCATAGCCCACGCCCGTTCCTTCGCGGCCCACGTCGCGGACTCCGAACGCGCCGAGAGCTTCCGTGCCCTCCAAGCCGGCCAGTCGCCGGAGGCGCTGTTCATCACCTGCTCCGACTCACGCGTCGTCCCCTCCCTCATCACCGGCGCCCGGCCCGGGGAGCTCTTCGAACTCCGCACCGCCGGCAACATCGTTCCCGAGTACGGCGGCGGCCGTCCCATGGGCGAGACCGCCACCATCGAGTACGCCGTCCGCGTCCTCGGCGTCCGCGACATCGTCGTCTGCGGCCACTCCCACTGCGGCGCGATCAGCGCCCTCGTCCAGGGCGACGACCTCTCCGCCGCCCCCGCCGTCCGCGACTGGCTCGCGACACAGGCGGCCGGCGCCTCCTTCGGCGCCGACCTCGCCGACGCGGTCCAGCGGCACGCCGTGGCCCAGCTCGACCGGCTGCGCACGTATCCGTGCGTACGCGAACGGATCGAGGAAGGGCTGCTCTCACTCCACGCCTGGTACTACGAGGTGCACACGGGTGCGGTCCGTGCGTACCGGCCCGGCGGTGGCAGCCGTACGTTCGGGCCGCTCTGAGAGCGGCGGGCGCCACGACGGGCGCTGTGACGACGTACGGCACGCGGACTCTTAAGGAATCCCACCTCCATGCTCTCCACCCTCACCCCTTTCTCCCCCTTCACCCCTTTCAGGAACGACCGTGGCGCGCTGCGCCGCGACGCCCTCGCCTCCCTGGTCGTCTTCCTGGTGGCGCTCCCGCTGTGCGTGGGCGTGGCCGTCGCCTCGGGCGTACCGGCTGAACTCGGCCTGATCACCGGCATCGTCGGCGGCCTGGTCGTCGGTGCCCTGCCGGGCAGCACCTTCCAGGTCAGCGGGCCGGCCGCCGGGCTGACCGTCCTGGTCTTCGAGGCCGTCAAGGAGTTCGGCCTGGGCGCGCTGGGCGTCATCGTGCTCGCGACGGGCGTGCTCCAACTCGCCCTGGGCGCGCTGCGTTTCGGCCGCTGGTTCCGCGCGATCTCCGTCGCGGTCGTCCAGGGCATGCTCGCGGGCATCGGTCTGGTGCTCGTCCTCGGCCAGCTCTACACCCTGGCCGGCGCCCGGCAGCCGGGCTCGGGCCTCGCGAAGATCGCCGGCCTGCCGGGCCTGGTGGTGGACGCGGTGACCGACCGCGACTCCGTCGCCGCGTGCGCGGTGGGCGCGGGCACGATCGCCGTCCTCGTCCTGTGGCGGCGACTGCCCGCGAAGGCGCGGCTGGTCCCCGCCCCGCTGGTGGCCGTCGCCGCGGCCACGGCGGTCACCGCGACCGCCGGCCTGGACATCGCCCATGTAGAGGTCAAGGGCCTCACCGACGCCATCCAGCCGCCGGGCCTCAACGACCTCACCTCGCTCGGCAGCGTCGCCGTCCTCGGCACGGTCCTGGCCTTCACCCTCATCGCCTCGGCGGAGTCCCTCTTCAGCGCCGCCGCGGTCGACCGGATGCACCAGGGCCCACGCACCCACTACGACAAGGAGCTCCTGGCCCAGGGCGTGGGCAACACGATCTGCGGCGCCCTGGGCGCCCTCCCCATGACCGCCGTCATCGTCCGCAGCGCGGCCAACGTCCAGGCGGGCGCCAAGACATCGCTTTCCCGAGTGCTGCACGGTGTGTGGCTGCTGATTTTCGCTGTCGCGCTGCCCGCCGCGATCGGCGTCATCCCGCTGGCCGCACTGGCGGGCGTCCTGGTGCACGCGGGCTGCAAGCTGGTGCCGGTCAAGGAGATCGGCCCGCTGTGGCGGGAACACCGCGGCGAGGCGCTGGTGCTGGCGGCCACGGCGATCGCGATCGTGACGACCAGCATGTTCGAGGGCGTGGTGCTGGGGCTGCTGCTGGCGGTGGTCAAGACGGCGTGGGAGGTCTCGCACGTCCACGTCGAGACCCGTGAGCTCACCGGCGGCCGCCTGGTCGTGACGATCACGGGCCACGCCACGTTCCTGCGCCTCCCGCGCCTGCTGGAAACCCTGGAGGCCCTCCCGCAGGACCGCCCGGTCGAACTCGACCTGTCGGAGGTCCGCCACCTGGACCACGCGTGCCGCACGGCCCTTGAGGGGTGGGCGGAACGCCACAACGCGGAGGGGACGGAGGCGGTACGGGTCCGGCAGTAGCGCAAAGGGGGGAGGGGCGGCGCTCCGCCCCTCCCCCCTGCTCGTCCACGGGGGTGCCGTGCCGTCAGCTCGTGGCGCGGCGTCGCCGCGCCGTCAGGACCATGCCCGCACCGGCGGCGAGGGCGAGGGCGCTGCCGCCCACGGCCCAGGGGAGCGCGGCGTCGGCGCCGGTGGCGGCCATCTGCCCGCCCTGGTCCGTGTCCTTCGCGACGGGCTTCCCGGCGACGTCGGTCGTCGACTTGGCATCGCTGCCGCCGCCGTTCTCCGGCTTGGCGCGGTCGCCGGTGGACGGCTTGTCGTCCTTGCCGCCCTTGTCGCCGCCGGTGCCGTCCTTCTGCTCCTTCTCCTTCTTTTCCTTCTGCTCCTTCTCCTTGGCGGCCTTCTCGGCGGCCTCGTCCTTGGCGCGCGCCTCGAACTGGCCCACCTCAAGGAAGTGCCGGACGTCCTCGGGCGTCCCCTTGAGCGCCTTCTTCGCGGCCTCCCGCACGGCGGGCCCGCCAGCGCTCAGGATCTGCACGGTACGGACGCGCTCGTCCGCGATCCGGGCCTGCTGGTAGCCGGTCTCCAGGAACTTCACCCGGTCCTCGGGGGTGCCGTCGAGCGCCTTGTTCGCGGCTTCCGTGACGCCCGGGCCGACGTCCTTGCCCACTCCGAGGATCTTCAGGATCGCGACGCGATTGTCCTCGTCGCGGGCCGCGTACTGACCGGTAGTGAGGAACGCGCGCATGTCCTCGGGGGTGCCGTTGAGCGCCTTCTCCGCGCGCGTCTTGAGGCCGCGGCCGATGTTCTTCTCGCCGAGGATCTTCAGAATCGCGGCCTTGTCCTCCTCGGCCTGCTTCTTGGCGGCGCCTTCCTCCGGCTTCACCTCAGCGGCCTTCTCCGGCGCGGCGACCTCAGCCGCCTTGACGCCGTCGTCGGCGATCGCCGGCGAGGAGAACAGAACGGCCGGCGCCAGCGCGGCGGCCACGACGGCCGCGGAAACGCGGGTCAACTTCACGCGACATGCACCCAAATTTATATAGAAGATCATGAAAATGTCCTATATAGGGTATGTCATTGGCCCCCGAGGGGGTGCGTAGCCGTCAGTGGCCCGTCTCGCCGCGGTTGACTGCCATGACCATGACGGCGCCGATCAGGACCAGCCGGTCCGTCAGCGCGTCGAGCTGCTGGCGCTGTTCCGTCGGGAGGTGCCAGTCCTCCCAGGAGGAGGTGTCCTGCTTCGAGGGCGGGGCCTGCCACTCGGCGGACCAGTCGCGGCCGAGCCGGGTGGCGAGGGGGGCGGCGGTGCGGGCCAGGCCGCCGTAGGCGCTGAGGAGGCCGATCATGTGGCCGTCCGGGAGCCAGGCGCGCCAGGCGGTCAGCAGTTCGCCGGCGAGGTGGGCGACGTCTTCCAGCCACAGGACGTGCTGGGTGACCCAGCCCTGGGGGCTGGGGGACTGGGGCATGCCCGGCAGCAGGCGCTGAGGTATGGCGTCACGACGTGTGAAGAAGTCGCGCGCGAGGGTCAGCTCGTGGTGCGAGGGGGTCCAGGAACGGTCGTTCAGGGCGATCGCGGCGGCATCGACCGCGTCGACGGCGTGGCTCATTCGGATACCGTACGTGCCCCGCACGCCGAGGGGCGAGCGGGCCGGGGAGCCGGCGCCGCGCCGTACCGGGCCCGGCGCCCCGCGGCCAGCCATTCGGCCCGCAGCCGCTCGTAGACGCCGCGCTCGGCGCTGGTCAGCGTGCGGCCGCTGCGGGCCGTGAGGAACGTGCGTATCTCGTGGTTGAGCTGCTCCTGGGTCGGGGTCAGGGTCGCGTTGCATGACATGCCCTCAGGCTAGGGGGTGCCACTGACAACGGGCCCGCACCAAGGTCGTGTTTGCGGAACGCTCATCGAATGGTCATGAAGTCGACGGGTGATTCCTCACGCCGCTCTTACTCCGTCACCGGCACTTACGTCACCGGCCCCTACTCCGCCACCGGCCGCCGCAGTCTCGCGACGAACTTGTAGCGGTCGCCGCGGTACACCGACCTCACCCACTCCACCGGCCTGCCCTCCGCGTCCAGCGAGTGGCGGGAGAGGAGCAGCATCGGCAGGCCCACGTCCGTGCCCAGCAGGCCGGCCTCGCGCGGGGTGGCCAGGGAGGTCTCGATGGTCTCCTCCGCCTCCGCGAGGCGGACGTCGTAGACCTCGGCCAGCGCGGTGTAGAGGGAGGTGTACTTCACCAGGCTCCGGCGCAGGGCCGGGAAGCGCTTCGCCGACAGGTGGGTGGTCTCGATCGCCATCGGCTCGCCGCTGGCGAGCCGCAGGCGTTCGATGCGCAGGACGCGGCCGCCGGCCACTATGTCGAGGAGCCCGGCGAGGCGGTCGTCGGCGGTGACGTAGCCGATGTCGAGGAGCTGGGAGGTGGGCTCCAGGCCCTGGGCGCGCATGTCCTCCGTGTAGGAGGTGAGTTGGAGGGCCTGGGAGACCTTGGGCTTGGCGACGAACGTGCCCTTGCCCTGGATGCGCTCCAGCCGGCCCTCGACCACCAGTTCCTGGAGGGCCTGGCGCACCGTCGTGCGGGAGGTGTCGAACTCGGCGGCCAGGGTGCGCTCCGGCGGTACGGGAGTGCCGGGAGGCATGGTTTCGGTCATATCCAGCAAGTGCCGTTTGAGCCGGTAATACTTGGGAACGCGCGCGGTCCGTCCGCCGCTCGCGGTGCTGCCGCCCTCCGCCGTCTCGCCCTCGGTCGCCATGGCGTGCCTTCCCGACCTTCCCGACTCCGATGATCCTGCTGCCGTCACCGGCTCCTCCGTCTATAGCGGTCACATGGTGGCACGGGCAGAGCCCGAGGAGACCGGAGATACCCGCGTCGACCTCGAGGTGTCGGTCCGGTAACGGAGCCGACAGCGACTCTTATACACCCTTGACACCCCAAAAGGTCTAGGCCAAGCTGCGGGCACTGGTCTAAACCATTAAAGACCACATTCGGTCCTCAAGGGAGAGTGCTGTGAAGCGTGGGCTCATAGCGGCGACGGGTGTCGTGGCCATGATGGTGAGTGTTGCTGCCTGTGGGTCCAGCGACAGTGACAAGGGATCGGCCGACGGCGGTTCCAAGGGCAAGAGCCTCACGGTCTGGTTCATGGATGGCTCGAATCCACCGGGTTGGACGAAGGCCGTCCAGGCCGAGTTCGAACAGAAGACCGGTGCGAAGCTCAACGTCCAGGTCCAGAAGTGGGACGGGATCCAGCAGAAGCTCACCACCGCCCTCTCCGAGTCCAGCCCGCCGGACGTCGTGGAGATCGGCAACACCCAGACGCCCTCCTACGCCCAGACCGGTGGCCTCGCCCAGCTGGACGACCTCAAGAAGGAGATCGGCGGGGACTGGACCGAGTCCCTCAACAAGCCGTCCGTCTTCGAGGGCAAGCAGTACGCGGCCCCCTGGTACGCCGCCAGCCGCGTCGTCATCTACAACAAGAAGGTCTGGGCCGACGCGGGCATCAAGGACACCCCGAAGACCCGCGACGAGTTCTTCAAGGACCTTGAGGCCATCCAGCAGAAGGGTGACGCCGAGCCGCTCTACCTGCCCGGCCAGAACTGGTACTTCTTCGACGGCCTGACCATCGGCACCGGTGCCGACCTGGTGAAGAAGGACGGCAAGAAGTACGTCTCCAACCTCGCCGACCCCAAGGTCGCCAAGGCCATGGAGATCTACAAGAAGTACCAGTCCTTCAGCAAGGCCCCCAAGGACAAGGACGAGGCCACCCCGCAGCAGGCCGACGTCTTCGCCAAGGGGAAGACCGGCGCCTTCATCGGCATGGGCTGGGAGGCCGCCACCGCCGTCAAGGCGAACCCGGAGATCGAGAAGGAGATCGGCTACTTCACGATCCCCGGTGAGACCGCCGACAAGCCCGAGGGCGTCTTCCTCGGCGGCTCCAACCTCGCGATCTCCGAGGGCAGCAAGAAGAAGGACCTCGCCAAGGAGTTCCTGAGGATCGCGCTGTCCGACAAGAACGAGGGCGCGCTGGCCAAGGAGGTCGGCTCGCTCCCCAACAAGGACGCGCTGCTGACCAGCCTGAAGGGCCAGCCGGCCGCCGAGGCCGCCGCCCCCGCCGCCAAGACCGGTGGCACCACTCCGCTGATCCCCGAGTGGGCCAACGTGGAGAACGCGCCGAACCCGATCAAGGCCTATATGACCGCGGTTCTGGGCGGCAAGTCGCCGGAGGAGGCCGCCAAGCAGGTCGAGGGCGACATGAACAAGCGGCTCGCCCAGAAGCAGTAGGGCCTGAGCGGCAGTGAATCCCGTACGGGCCGCCGTGGGGGCGGCCCGTACGGACCCCGCACCACGCACAACCGTTCCACAGGGGAGAAGGCGGACGACGATGTCAGCGCAGATCGAAGAGGCGGCGGCCACCGGCCCGGCGCCCCGGATCGGCAAAGGCGGCGCCGCGCCGCCCCGCCGCGGCCGGGGACGCGGCGCCGGAAGCGTGCCCTACCTGCTGATCCTCCCCACCGTCGCCGTCGTCGTCCTGCTGCTCGGCTGGACGCTGGTGAAGAACGGCCTGCTGTCCTTCCAGAACCTCAACAAGCGGCAGCTGATCCAGCGCGTCACCGAGTGGACCGGCGTCGACAACTACGACACCGTCCTCCGCAGTTCCGAGTTCTGGCACGTCACCGGCCGCTCGGTCGTCTTCACCGCCGCCAACGTCGTCCTGATCATGGCGGTCGGCTGTCTGATCGGCCTGCTGCTCGCCCGGCTCGGCACGAAGCTGCGCCTGCTGCTCTCGCTCGGCCTCGTCCTCGCCTGGGCCATGCCCGTCGTCGCCGCGACCACCGTCTTCCAGTGGCTCTTCGACCAGCGCTTCGGCGTCGTCAACTACGTCCTCGACGCGCTCGGCTGGCACTCCATGGCCGGCTACAACTGGACCAGCGGCCAGTTCTCCACCTTCTTCGTGATCACCGTGCTGATCGTCTGGCAGTCTGTGCCCTTCGTGGCGATAAACCTCTACGCCGCCACGACCACGATCCTCAAGGAGCTCTACGAGGCCGCCTCGCTCGACGGCGCGGGCACCTGGAAGCAGTTCACCTCGGTGACCTTCCCCTTCCTCAAGCCGTTCTTCCTCGCCACCACGTTCCTCGAGGTCATCTGGGTCTTCAAGGCCTTCACCCAGGTCTTCGCGATCAACGAGGGCGGCCCCGACCGGCTCACCGAGACCCTGCCCGTCTACGCCTTCCAGGAGGGCATGGGCAGCCAGCACTTCGGCATGGGAGCGGCGATCTCCATCCTCACCATCGTCATCCTGCTGGCGCTGACGGCCTACTACCTGCGCCTGGTTCTCAAGCAAGAGGAGGACGAGCTGTGAGGCGCTCGCTGCCCAGAACCGTCAGCCGAGTGTGGCCGGGGGCGACGGCGGTCGTCCTCTTCGCCTGCTTCGCGTTCCCCGTCTACTGGATGTTCGCCACGGCCTTCAAGGCCAACAAGGACATCGTCAGTGACACCCCCGTCTGGTTCCCCACGAGCCCCACCTTCGAGCACTTCGACAAGGCGGTGAGCGCCGACGGCTTCTGGACGTTCGTCGGGAACTCCCTCACCGTGACCCTGGTGGCCGTGGCCCTGTCGCTCGTCATCGCGCTGCTGGCGTCCTTCGCCGTCGCGCGCATGCGCTTCAAGGGCCGCAAGAGCTTCGTCCTCGTGATGATGATGGCCCAGATGGCGCCCTGGGAGGTGATGGTCATCGCGTACTACATGATCGTGCGCGACGCGGACATGCTGAACAGCCTGCCGCCGCTCATCGCCATCTACACCGTCATGGTGCTGCCCTTCACCGTCCTGACGCTGCGCGGCTACGTCGCCGCCGTGCCCAAGGAACTGGAGGAGTCCGCCATGGTCGACGGGTGCACCCGCACCCAGGCCTTCGTCAAGGTCATCTTCCCGCTGCTGGCGCCCGGTCTGATGGCCACCTCGCTCTTCGGCTTCATCACCGTCTGGAACGAGTTCCCGATGGTCCTGATCCTCAACAAGGACCCCGGATCGCAGACCCTCCCGCTGTGGCTGACCGGCTTCCGCACCACCTTCGGCGACGACTGGGGCGCCACCATGGCCGCCTCCTCGCTCTTCGCGATCCCCATCCTCGTCCTGTTCGTCATCCTCCAGCGCAAGGCGGTCGGAGGCCTCACGTCCGGCGCAGTGAAGGGCTAGGAGCAACGACATGACCATCCTCACCCAGCACCGGTCCCCGCACCCGGACACCCTGACCCGGGACGCCCTGACCGTCCTCCAGCCCGGCTTCACCGGGACGACCGCCCCAGACTGGCTGCTGCGCCGGCTCGGCGAAGGGCTCTCCTCCGTCGGCCTGTTCGGCCGCAACATCACCTCCCCCGAACAGCTCGCCGCCCTGACCGAGCGGCTGCGCGCCGAGCGCGGGGACGTCCTCGTCGCCATCGACGAGGAGGGCGGCGACGTCACCCGGCTGGAGGTCCGCACGGGCTCCTCCTTCCCCGGGAACCTCGCCCTCGGCACCGTCGACGACACCGGGCTCACCCGGGCCGTCGCCCACGAGCTGGGCCGCCGCCTCGCCGCCTGCGGCGTCAACCTCAACTGGGCGCCCTCCGGGGACGTCAACTCCGACCCCGACAACCCCGTCATCGGCGTCCGGTCCTTCGGCGCCGACCCGGCGCTCGTCGCCCGGCACACCGCCGCGTACGTCGAGGGGCTCCAGGCCGCCGGGGTCGCCGCCTGCACCAAGCACTTCCCCGGCCACGGCGACACCGCCGTCGACTCCCACCACGACCTGCCCCGCATCGACGCGGACCTCGCGACGCTGCACGCCCGTGAGCTGGTGCCCTTCCGGGCGGCCGTCGCGGCCGGCACGAAGGCCGTGATGAGCGCGCACATCCTGCTGCCCGCGCTCGACCCGGCCCTGCCCGCCACGCTCAGCCCTCGCGCTCTCCACGGGCTGCTGCGCGCGCCCGTCACGGCCGGCGGCCTCGGCTTCGACGGCCTGATCGTCACCGACGGGATGGAGATGCGGGCGATCGCCGGTACGTACGGCATCGAACGCGGCAGCGTCATGGCCATCGCGGCGGGCGCCGACGCGATCTGCGTCGGGGGCGGCCTGGCCGACGAGGGGACGGTGCTGCGGCTGCGCGACGCGCTCGTCGCCGCCGTGCGCGACGGGGAGCTGGCGGAGGAGCGGCTCGCCGACGCGGCGGCGCGGGTGCGGGCGCTGGCGGGCTGGACCTCGTCGGTGGCCGGCTCGGACGCCTCGGCGTCCGACCCCGAGGTGGGGCTCGTGGCGGCGCGGCGCGCGCTGCGGGTCACGCGCTCCGGCGCGGGCCCGGCGTACGAGCCGCCCGCCGGGCCGGTGTACGTCGCCGCGTTCACGCCCGTCGCCAACATCGCCGTCGGCGACGAGACGCCGTGGGGCGTGGGCGCCGAGCTGACCCGGCTGCGGCCGGGAACGCTCACCGAGACGTACGGGCCCGAGTCGGCCGGCGCGGAGGCGGTGCTCGCGGCGGCGGGGGAGCGGCGGATCGTCGCGGTCGTACGGGACGTCCACCGGCACCCGTGGATGGCGCGGGCGCTCGGCATTCTGCTGGCGGCCCGGCCGGACACGATCGTCGTGGAGATGGGGCTGAACGAGGCGCCGGCCAGTGGGGCGCTGCATATCGCTACGCATGGGGCGGCGCGGGTTTGCGGGGTCGCTGCCGCTGAGGCGATCGTGGGCGCGGGGGAGTAGCCCCAGCCCCGCCCCTTCGCCGTTTCCGAGCGGGGCTGCGCCCCCTCGCACCCCCTTGTCCTCAAACGCCGGACGGGCTGAAATCAGCCCGTCCGGCGTTCGGCTTACAGCCCCTGCCAGGTCGGCTTGTTCGCGTACGTGTGCCGGAAGTAGTCGGCCAGCTTCAGCTTCGACGCCGCCGCCTCGTCGACGACGACCGTCGCGTGCGGGTGGAGCTGGAGGGCCGAGGCGGGGACGAGGGCGGCGACGGGGCCCTCGACGGACGCGGCGACCGCGTCGGCCTTGCCCTCGCCCGTGGCCAGCAGCACCAGGTGGCGGGCCTCCAGGATGGTGCCGATGCCCTGGGTGATGACGTGGTGCGGCACCTGGTCGATGTCGCCGTCGAAGAAGCGCGCGTTGTCGACGCGGGTCTGCTCCGTCAGCGTCTTGATGCGGGTGCGGGAGGCCAGGGAGGAGCACGGCTCGTTGAAGCCGATGTGCCCGTCGGTGCCGATGCCCAGCAGCTGGAGGTCCACGCCGCCGGCCGCCCGCAGCGCCCGGTCGTACGCCTCGCACGCGGCCTGGACGTCCTCGGCGGTGCCGTCGGGGCCCATGAAGGAGGACGCCGGCAGCCCCAGCGGCTCGACGACCTGGCGCAGGACCGTCGAGCGGTAGGACTCGGGGTGGTCGGCGGGCAGCCCGACGTACTCGTCGAGCTGGCACACGCGGGCGCGCGAGACGTCCACCTCGCCGGCGCGGACCTTGGCCGTGAGCGCCTCGTAGACGGGCAGCGGGGTCGAGCCGGTGGCAACGCCGAGCAGCGCCTCGGGCTTGCGGCGCAGCAGGGCGGCCATGGCCTCCGCGATGAGCTCGCCGCCTGCCTGGGCGTCGGGGACGATGACAACTTCCACGCTGGGCCTGCCGATCTGGAGAGGGTGGTGGTATAGACCAATTTAGCAGAATGGCCGCCTCCCGGCCCGGTCGGCGGGGGTGGTCGCGCGGGGTGGTCGGGCGGGGACAAGGCCCCCGAAAACGCCCCCGGAAACGACTACGGGCCGCGGCGCCCGCCGGGACCCTCAACCCAGCCGGCACCGCAGCCCGGAGCGAATCGGCCGGACCGGCGCGCGTGGGGTGTGCGGGCCCCACGGCCGGGTCGGCCGACGGGAGGCCCCGGCCGCCGTGGGGCGGGCCGGGCCTCGCTCCGCCCTCCTGTGCGGGGAGGGCGGACGTCTTGGCGCCCATTGTGGACTAGACCATTCATCGCTGTCCATGCTGTTGCCGCACGGACTCCCTGGGTATGCCGATCATCATGTGTCCTCCGCCCGCCGGCCCGTCCCACGCCCCACGGAAAAGAACTAGGCTCACCACCGTGCCCTCCATGAACGACCTCGTACGCCAGCACACCGCACTCGACGACTCCGATCTGGAGTGGCTGCATCTGCTGGTCTCGGAGTGGCAGCTGCTCTCCGACCTGTCCTTCGCCGACCTGGTCCTCTGGGTGCCCACCCTGGACGGCACCCGGTACGTCTCCATCGCCCAGATGCGGCCCAACACCGGGCCGACCTCCTATCACGACGACATGGTCGGCCACCTCGTCCCGCGCGGCCGCCGCCCCATGCTCGACGCCGCCCTCGACGAGGGCCGGATCGTCCGGGAGGGCGACCCGGAGTGGCGGGAGGAGGTCCCCGTGCGGGTCGAGTCCATCCCGGTCCGCCGGGACGGGCGGGTGCTCGGGGTCATCGCCCGGAACACCAATCTGCTGACCGTGCGGACGCCCAGCCGGCTGGAGCTCACCTACCTCCAGAGCGCCTCGGACCTGGCGCAGATGATCGCCGGCGGCACCTTCCCCTTCCCCGGCCAGCAGGTCGACATGGACGCCTCGCCCCGCGCCGGGGACGGGCTGATCAGGCTGGACGCCGACGGCGTCGTCCAGTACGCCAGCCCCAACGCCCTCTCCGCCTACCACCGGCTCGGCCTCGCCGCCGATCTCGTCGGCCATCATCTGGGCGAGACCACCGCTCAGTTGGCACCCTCGCGCGCACCCGTCGACGAGGGCCTGGCCAAGCTCGCCAGCGGCTGGGCGCCCCGCGAGTTCGAGGTGGAGGCCAATGACGGGGTCATTCATCTGAGGGTGATCCCGCTCAAACCCAAGGGCAGCCACATCGGTTCGCTCGTACTGTTGCGCGATGTGACCGAACTGCGACGGCGCGAACGCGAGTTGATCACCAAGGACGCCACCATCCGGGAGATCCACCACCGGGTGAAGAACAACCTCCAGACCGTGGCGGCCCTGCTGCGCCTCCAGGCGCGCCGGATCGGCTCCGCCGAGGGCCGCGAGGCGCTGGAGGAGGCGGTCCGCCGGGTCGGTTCCATCGCGATCGTCCACGAGACGCTGTCGCAGAACCTTGACGAACGGGTCGAATTCGACGAGATCGCCGACCGGGTCCTCGCCATGGTCGCCGAGATCTCCCCGGGCCGGGTCACGGCGCGGCGCACGGGCCGCTTCGGGGTGCTGGACGCCGAGGTCGCCACGCCGCTGTCGATGGTCCTCACCGAGCTGCTGCAGAACGCCCTCGAGCACGGCTTCGGGCCGGGGGAGCAGGGTTCGGTCGAGGTCACCGCGGTCCGCGGGGGCACCCGCCGGGACGCCCGGCTGCTGATCTCCGTCCAGGACGACGGGCGTGGCCTCCCCGAGGGCTTCGACCCCCAGCGCGCCGGCAATCTGGGACTCCAGATCGTCCGCACCCTGGTGGAGGGCGAGTTGGGCGGAACGTTCGACATGGTGCCCGCTTCCGGGCAGGGAACGCGCGTGGTGCTCGACCTTCCCGTGGTGGCGGAGAAGCCGTAACGCCTTCGCGGGGAAAAGCGCGGAAAGCGGGGGAAAAGCACTGAGCCCCGGCCCTCTCCATGAGGAGAGGGCCGGGGCTCAAAGCTTTGTTGTGCTTAGCGCACGGGTGGGGGGTGCTGCGCGCTGCGGCTCGGGGGCCGAGGGGTGTCAGGCGGTCGCGTTACGCGCCCGGTTGCGAGCGGCACGGCGCTTCATGGCGCGGCGCTCGTCCTCGCTGAGGCCACCCCAGACGCCGGAGTCCTGGCCGGACTCGAGCGCCCACTGCAGGCACTGCTCCATGACGGGGCAGCGGCGGCAGACGGCCTTGGCTTCCTCGATCTGCAGCAGCGCAGGACCGGTGTTGCCGATGGGGAAGAACAGCTCGGGGTCTTCCTCGCGGCAAACGGCGTTGTGACGCCAGTCCATGGCTGCTCCATCTCCTCGTGTTACGGCTACGTGGCTTGTGAATGTGAACGCTTTCACGAATCCCCCCGCAAGGGAAGGGCCGACCTCCAGCCAGGCAGACTGGTGCGGTCCAAGGAGTTAAAGGAGGGGGTTCGGGCTCTTCGGGGAAGCCTTGATGGCGGGCTGTCCCGATCGCCACGAAAAGACTCGCAAACCTCGGCGACGGATACAACCCCTTCTGGAAAGTTTTTTTTGATTCCTCGGTGTCGGCTAGGTCACAGCCGTCATTCCAGGGGGTGGAACCCAGTCTAAACGTTCGAGTGGAAGGACTTTAGGCCCTAGCACTCACACAATCACACGCAGTGCACGGCGAACGCCTGTGAACGTCACGCTCGTGCGCAGTCCGAGGTGGTCGCCGTCCATCTGGAAGGGCAGGGGGGCCTGGGAATGCAAGGTGAACGAGTCCTGGTCATGCAGTGACACAGCGTGTTTGCCCTGCGGGCCGCGCTCCGGCGTCGACGTCAGCAGCTGGGTGCCGTAGCGGGTGGCCGCCAGAGTGGACAGCTTGGTGAATCCCAGCACGTCAAGCGCCGTGTCGAAGGACGCCTGCGGCAGCGCGTACATCGGCCGGTTGCCGAAGTACGTCCACGGGGCCGTGTTGCAGATTATCGACATGACGAGATTCTCGAGTGGCTGCTCGCCAGGCCGTTCGAGGGTGATCGTGCCGTGCCGCCGGTTCGTTTCTCCGAAGAACTGGCGCATCACCTGTCGCACGTACAGGGAGTGCGTCGAACGCTTGCCGCGCTCCCGCTGCTGCTCCACCCGGCCGACGACGCCCGCGTCGAACCCGAAGCCCGCGCAGAACGTGAACCAGCGAGCCGGCACCGCCTCGTCCTCCGAGCCCGGCGTCCCGGCCGCGAGGCCGAGTCCCACGGTCCGCTCCGAGTCCTCCCGTAGCGCGTCCAGCAGGGCGCCCGTCGCCTCCACCACGTCATTGGGCAGGCCCAGCGCGCGGGCGAAGACGTTGGTGGAGCCGCCCGGCACCACCGCGAGCCGCGGCAGGCCCTCCGGGTCGGGCCCGGAGTGCAGCAGTCCGTTGACGACCTCGTTGACCGTGCCGTCCCCGCCGAGCGCGACGACCAGCTCGACATTGCCGCTCTCGGCCGCCCGGCGCGCCAGGTCGCGTGCGTGACCCCGGTACTCGGTCGTGGCGACGTCCAGCTTCAGGTCGCTGGCCAGGGCGTGCGCCAGGACATCGCGAGTACGGGCACTGGTGGTGGTGGCCGAAGGATTGACCACAAGAAGCGCACGCATGCGCGCCAGCCTACCTACCTGTCGGTACACGGCCCGTCCCAGGCCCGGCTTCGAAGGATTTGCGTACCGATACCCTGCAGGGGTGAGCAGCAAGCAGTCCGCGTCGAAATCCGCCCGGAAGGGTGCGTCCAAGGGGGCGTCCCAGGGAGCCTCCCCGGCCCCGGTCGCGCCCCGGCTCCGGCCCGCCCGGCTGACGGCGGCCGCCGCTCTGGTCGCCCTGGAGGGGCTGGCCCTGGCCGGCTCGGGCCTCTATCTGCTGATCATGGGCCTGCTGGGCAAGCCGGACAGCCCGCAGCAGGCCGAGACGGGCGGGCTGACCGTCCTCGCGCTGGCCGCGCTGCCGCTCCTCGCCGCGCGCGGCCTGTGGCTGCTGCGGCGCTGGAGCCGCGGCCCCGCCATGATCACGCAGATCATGGCGCTGCCGGTCGCCTGGACGCTCTACAACGGCGGCGCAGGCACGCTGATCGCCGGCGCGGTGGCGCTCGCGCTGACCGCCGTGGCCACGCTCGTCCTGCTGGTGAACCCCACCGCGACCGAGGCGCTCGGCGTCGGCCCGCGCGAGTCCTGAGCCTTTTCCCCTACCGCTCCTCGGCTACTCCTCGATCAGCAGGCGGTCCCGGAGCTGGGCGAGCGTGCGGGCCAGCAACCGGGAGACGTGCATCTGGGAGATGCCCACCTCCTGCGCGATCTGCGACTGCGTCATGTTGCCGAAGAAGCGCAGCAGCAGGATCTTCTTCTCGCGCGGCGGCAGGTCCTCCAGCAGCGGCTTGAGGGACTCCCGGTACTCCACGCCCTCCAGCGCCTCGTCCTCCGCGCCCAGGGTGTCCGCGACGGCCGGGGACTCGTCGTCCGTGTCGGGGACGTCCAGCGAGAGCGTCGAGTAGGCGTTGGCCGACTCCAGGCCCTCCAGCACCTCCTCCTCGGAGATCCCCAGGTGCTCCGCCAGCTCGTGGACGGTGGGGGCGCGGCCGTGCCGCTGGGAGAGCTCGGCCGTGGCCGTCGTCAGCGACAGCCGCAGCTCCTGGAGCCGGCGCGGGACCCGCACCGCCCAGCCCTTGTCGCGGAAGTGCCGCTTGATCTCGCCGACCACCGTGGGGGTGGCGTACGTCGAGAACTCCACCCCGCGGTCCGGGTCGAAGCGGTCCACGGATTTGATCAGGCCGATCGTGGCGACCTGGGTGAGGTCGTCGAGCGGCTCGCCGCGGTTGCGGAAGCGCCGGGCCAGGTGCTCCACGAGGGGCAGATGCATCCGCACCAGGTGGTTGCGCAGCTCGGCCCGCTCCACGGAGCCGTCGGGGAGCTGCCGCAACTCGATGAACAGGGCGCGGGCGCCGCTGCGGTCGTGCGGATCCCCGTGCTGGTGGCGCTGCCGGCGCTGGTGCTGATCCATGTGGTCCGCCCGGTGGTCCGCCCGTTCTGATGGGTCGCTCACCCGCTCGGCCACCCGCTCCGGCGCCGGGTCGGCCGGATCCACGGGAGTCACCGGCTCCACGGGCGTCGCCGGGGTCGCCGGAGCCGCCGGGTCGGCCGGAGCGGCCGGGTCGGTCGGAGTCACCGGGGCCGCCAGGTCCGGCGCGGTGGCCGGATCGAGGTCTTCCGGATCGGGCCGGGCAGGCTGCTGCGGGATGGCCGGAGCGCGCACTCCCCGCGATGACGCAGTACTCACGGAGCCCCCTCTTCCGTCACGGCTGCCCGGGGCCGGCGCCGCGCTTCTTGTGCAGGCTGATGCTCACCGTCCGGTCCTCCGCGACGGTGGAGTCGACCTCGCCGGCCAGGGCGGAGAGCACCGTCCAGGCGAAGGTGTCGCGCTCGGGGGCGCGGCCGTCCGTCGTCGGCGCCGAGACGGTCACCCGCAGCGCGTCCCCGACGAGGCGGAAGACGCAGCTGAGCACGGAACCGGGAACGGCCTGTTGCAACAGGATGGCGCAGGCCTCGTCCACGGCGATGCGCAGGTCCTCGATCTCGTCGAGGGTGAAGTCCAGCCGGGCCGCGAGTCCGGCTGTCGCCGTCCGCAGCACCGACAGGTAGGCACCCGCAGCGGGCAGCCGGACTTCCACGAAGTCCTGGGTCGTCCCAGGCTCGCCAGCGATTGGGGACACCCTCACCTCCAAGGTGGCACAAGCTCATTGAGCTGTCGGGAGCGCCGGTCCCACGGCCCCCGGACGAGGGCGGCGCGGGCCGGTGCGGCACATGGTCCGGCTGAGACGCTATCGCGATCTGCGGTTCCGCGCCGCAGGCCCACGACTGTCACTCATGGTAAACCCGTAAGCACAGACGGTGGGTAGGGCTGTGCGGCCTCAAATCGAAAGCGAGGTCGGCCTGTTGGGATTTTCGTCACTCTGTGCGAGCGCCGCAAGGGCCTGGAGCGGTTCTCCTGACAACCTGCGGACCGTCCACTCGTCCATCGCCTCCGCGCCCAGCGATTCGTAGAAGGCGATCGACGGCGCGTTCCAGTCCAGCACTGACCATTCGAAACGCTGATAGCCCCGCTCCACGCAGATCCGGGCGAGCTCCGCCAGGAGCGCCCTGCCGTGGCCGCCGCCGCGGGCGTGCGGGCGCACGTAGAGGTCCTCCAGGTAGATACCGTGCGTACCCGTCCAGGTCGAGAAGTTGCGGAACCACAGGGCGAAGCCCACCGTTTCCCGACGGTCCGCGTCACTCTCCGCTATCAGTGCGAAGACCGCCGGGTCCGCGCCGAACAGGGCGTCGCGCAGCTGTTCCTCGGTCGCCCGCGCCTCGTCCAGCGCCCTTTCGTACTCCGCCAGTTCGCGGACCATCGCGTGGATGCGGGGGACGTCGGCCGGAGTCGCGGGTCGGATCATGCGGGCATGATCTCAGACGATGTGTTCGTCCACGTAGCACCAGCGCCAGCTCTGGCCCGGCTCGAAGCTCCGCATCACCGCGTGCCCCGTCTCCTCGAAGTGCGCGGTGGCGTGGCGGTACGGGGACGAGTCGCAGCAGCCCACGTGCCCGCACACCAGGCACAGCCGCAGCTGCACCGGGTGGCTGCCCGCCGCCTCGCACTCCGGGCAGGTCGGGGTCAGCGGCGCCGGTTCGGGGCGCGGCATCTCGTCCACATGCGAACACTCGATCATGATGGCCAGGTTAAGGCGCGTGCGGAGCGCCGGGCGGAGAGGGTGGAGGAGCCATGGACGTCATGCCGCTGCTGACGCTGATCGCGGGCGGCGCCGCGGTCGCGGGAGCCGCCCGCAGGACCCCCGTGCCCGCGCCGCTGCTGCTCGTCGCGGCCGGCCTCGTCGCCTCGTACGTCCCCGGCGTACCGGACTACACCCTCGATCCCCACATCGTGCTGCCGCTGGTGCTGCCGCCCCTGCTGCACACCGCCGCCCTGGAGAGCTCCTACCTCGATCTGCGGGCCAACCTGCGGCCCGTGGCGCTGCTCAGCGTCGGGTACGTCCTCTTCGCCACCCTCGCCGTCGGCTATGTGGCCTCCCGCGCGGTGCCCGGGCTGCCGCCCGCCGCCGCGCTCGTCCTGGGCGCGGTGGTGGCCCCGCCGGACGCGGTGGCCGCCACCGCCATCGCCCGGCGGCTGGGGCTGCCGTCCCGGATCACCACGATCCTCCAGGGCGAGTCCCTGGTGAACGACGCGACCGCCATCACCGCCTACAAGGTCGCCCTCGCCGCCGCCGTCGGCACCGGCGCGACCTGGGCCGACGGCATCCGGGAGTTCGTCCTCGCCTCCGTCGGGGGCATCGGCGTCGGCCTGATCCTCATGGTGCCCATCCACTGGCTGCGCACCCACCTGCGGGACCCGCTGCTGCAGAACACCCTCTCGCTGCTCATCCCCTTCGTCGCCTACGCCGCGGCCGAGCAGGTGCACGCGTCCGGGGTGCTCGCGGTGGTGGTGGTCGCGCTGTACCTGGGGCACCGGTCCTGGCAGGTCGACTTCGCCACGCGGCTGCAGGAGGCGGCCGTGTGGAAGGTCGTCTCGTTCCTGCTGGAGTCGGCCGTCTTCGCCCTCATCGGGCTCCAGTTGCGGATCGTGCTGCGGGACCTGGGGGCGTACGGGGTGGGGGAGGCGCTGGGGTACGCGGCGGTGGTGTTCGCCGCGGTCGTCGTCGCGCGGTACGTGTGGGTCTTTCCGGGGACGTTCGTGCCGCGGATGCTGTTCCCGCGGATCCGGGAGCGGGAGCCCGACACGGACTGGAAGGCGCCGACGGTGGTGGGGTGGGCCGGGATGCGGGGTGTGGTCTCGCTGGCCATCGCCTTCTCCATTCCCGTCGCCGCCGACGACGGGTCGCCGTTTCCCGCCCGGAGCCTGATCCTCTTTCTGACGTTCACGACGGTGATCGGGACCCTGGTGGTGCAGGGGCTCACCCTGCCCCCGCTCATCCGGCGGCTGCGGCTGCCCGCGCGGGACGTGGGCGCGGAGACGCTGGTGGAGGCGCAGGCGCAGAGCGAGGCGTCGGCGGCGGCGGAGCGGCGCCTGGCGGAGCTCCTCGCCGACGGCGAGCGGAACGCGCTGCCGCAGCCGTTGGCCGAGCGGTTGCGGGCCGTGCTGGAGCGGCGTCGCAACGCGGTGTGGGAGCGGCTGGGGGCGGTCGACGAGCGGACGGGGGAGTCGGTGGACGACACGTACCGGCGGCTGGCGCGCGAGGTGATCGGGGCGGAGCGGGAGGTCTTCGTGGCGCTGCGGGACGCGCGCCGCATCGACGACGAGATGCTGCGGACGCTGCTGCGGCGGCTGGACCTGGAGGAGGCGGCGGCGTACCGGGAAGGGGAGGGTGAGGGCTGAGGCCCTTACGGCGCCCCCGTGATGACGGCCACCACCCGTGTGCCGGGTGCGAACGCGCCCTCGCTGGCGAGCGTCGTCAGCCCGTACAGCATCTTCGCCACATACACGCGTTCCAGCGCGATGCCGTGCCGGTCGGTGAAATCCGTTGTGAATGCGTCCAGCTCGGGCGTGCTCTTCGCATAGCCGCCGCCGTGGAAGCGGTCGTCCAGGGTCCAGTTGCCCCGGCGGCCTCCGAACGCCTCGTCCTGGAGGCGGAGTATCTCCTGCTCCAGGAAGCCCCCCTTAAGGACCGGGAAGCCGATCGCCCGCTGTCCGGCGGACAGCCCCGCCGCCAGACCCGCGAGCGTCCCGCCCGTGCCGCAGGCCACGCCCATCACGTCCGCGACGCCGCGCAGCTCGCGGCCGAGCTCGGTGCAGCCGAGGGCGGCCGCCGCGTTGCTGCCGCCCTCGGGGATGACGAACGCGTCCGGCGGGGCCAGGGACGCCAGGACCTCCGGTTCCGCCTTGCGGCGGTACGTCGCGCGGTCGACGAAGCGCAGCCGCATGCCGTCCGCCGCGCAGCGGGCCAGGGACGGGTTGAGGGGCCGGCCGGCCAGTTCGTCGCCCCGGACGACGCCGATCGTGGCGAAGCCCAGCAGGCGGCCGGCCGCCGCCGTGGCCCGGAGGTGGTTGGAGTACGCCCCTCCGAACGTGAGCAGCGTCCGGGCGCCGGACGCTGCCGCCGCGCGCAGGTTGGGCTCCAGCTTGCGCCACTTGTTGCCCGGAGGGTACAGGTCCACTGGTCCAAGTGTCTCCGTGTCCCACGGCAGCGTCGTATGTATGAGGTCATCCCGCTTCAGCAGTAGGCGTACGCCCCGGCGGGCGAACCGTTCGTCGTGGATCTCTTCCAGAGGGGAGGGCGGCCGGGTCTGCAACGCTATGGCGGGGCTCACGGGGCGGTTCACCCGTCCATTGTGCGTTGCTCGGACATGTAGTGCCCCGCCCGGCGTGTGGCCAGGCGGGGCTGGGTGGTGCTGATCAGCGCGGGTTGAGGACGCTCTGTGTGTCCTCGGGGGATGGTCCGACGGGGACCATGGGGACGCAGTCGGGGCACGCGCTGATGGTGGCTCCGGAGTTGCTTCCGGTGTCGCGCCATCCGACGGTCACGGGGGCTTCCGTCCATCTGCCGCAGCGGCAGCAGGGTGCGGCGCTCATGCGCTCACCGCCAGGGCGTCAAAGTGGGATCCCGCGTAGGTGTAGGGGTAGTCCTGGCCTTCCCACGCTGCTTCGACGGCCCGGCGCCGCTCGCGCTGCTGTCGCCGTTCGTCAGTCTGCTTCCGTTCCCACTCGACCAGGTACCTGGGGATCAGCGGGCGTGTGTCCGGCGGCATGACGTGCCGGGTGAGGTGATGCGGTGGGATCGGCCGGTGCCCGCCGCAGATGACGTAGGGCGGTCGGGTCGGCGGGCGCGGCACGGAGGCGATGATGTGGCTTCGGCTGTGGCGTCCGTGGGCGGGCAGCAGCAGGCGGAGCGCCCATAAGAGGGCGCGGACGATACGATCGCGCATGAGTTGATCAGCTCCTAGACAAGCTGGTCGGCTAAGCCCCGGAATGACCGCTGCAATCGGTCGTCCGGGGCGCTTCGTTTTCGAACGCTATCCAGCCTGCTGACCCCTGTCCACCCCTCGGGGCGGGCGGGGACGGGTGAGCGCCACAGGCTGATTTGTGTACGGTCTCCGGTGTGGAGTTCGACCCGAGGCACCCGAAGTGGCAGCAGATTGCCGACGTGATCCGTACGCGGATCGAGTCCGGTGAGTACCCACCGCACTACTTGATCTCCGAGGTCCAGTTGGCTCGGGAATTCGGCGTCAACAGGGACACGATGCGAAAGACGACGCGGGCTCTGCGCGATGAAGGTCTGATCACCACTACGTCCGGCATGGGCTCATTCGTGGAAGACCGGGGACGGCCGGACACACGGTAAGCCCCCGGACGCAACGTCCAGGGGCTTCGTTCCGTGCTTGGGTGATCAGGGAGTCGGCGCTAGCGCGCGGACGAGGAGCGTGCCGGTCTTCCAGCCTTCGGGCGGGGTGATCTCCACGGCCATGGGAGTCTCGAAGCCGTGCTGGCTCAGCATGGTGGTCCACTCGTCGGGGGTGTGGTCCCAGCGTTTGACGACCAGGGGGTTGGGGTCGTCGGCCTGGTTGATGTAGGACGCCTGGCAGCCGTAGCAGCCTTCGACCGGGGGGCGCTGGGAGAAGGCGAGCACTCCGCCGGGCTTCAGGGCCTGGCGGATGGCGGGGAGCATCTGGTTGGGGTCGGTGAACCAGACGGCGCCGAAGACGGAGTACACGACGTCGAAGCGCTCGGGCGTCTCGCTCATGAAGTCGAGGGCGCCGCGCTGGTGCAGCTCCAGGCCCGGCAGGTCGCCCCAGCGCTCGCGAGCGGCCTTGAGCTGGACGGGGGAGACGTCGACGCCGACGGCACGGTGTCCGAGGGTGGCGACGTGGGCGAGGTTCCCGCCGGAGCCGCATCCCAGTTCCAGGACAGAGGCGCTGTTCCCGGCGCCCAGGACTTCGACCCCGGGGCCGTGGTCGGGGTACTGGGTCCAGTTGAACCAGGTGGTCTCACCCCTGGCGTTCTTCTCCCGCCGACCGCCGGGCTTCCTGCGGGCGTAGGTGTCCCACGCCGTCGTGTCGCTCACGTGCCCCTCCGTCATCTCCATTGGCCAGGCCAGCCGCACCACGCGGGTACGGCCAGCCCGGTGCCTGCGCTCTGATCAGCCGGTCTTGGCGGTGTTGCGCTTCGGGCTGTTGTGGCAGTTCGCGTGGCACTGCGAGCAGTCGGCGATATCCAGCTCCGGCCAGAACTCCAGATCCACGGCGTATCCGGCCGCGTGGATGGCGTCCACGGTCCGGGCGCGCAGCGCCTTGCCCCCGCCGTGCTCCTCACGATCCAGGAACCCGGGCTGGTGGTGGACGAACTTCCCGAACGTGTCCTGGCAGAAGTCGGCGTACGCCTTTGTCCGCAGGACGAACGCGTGCCAGAAGTCGTCCACCAGCGGGGACGGGCTCAGCGGCTTCTCACTGGTGGCGCTGGCGGCCACGAACGCCAGCATCTGCCCCACACCCCGGTGTGCCATGTCGGCGGTGATGTGGTCGTACTTCGCTCGGACGTCGGCGGCGATGGTCGCGCGCAAGTCCGCGCTGACCAGGGTTCCGGCGTCGACGACGGGGCGTTCCTTGACGATGATCACGGCCTTGCCTCCTGCGTCGGGTGGTGCTCGGACGTGAGCCCGCCCCGGTCACTCGCCAGGGAATGGGTGAGGGCGAGTACCGGGCGAGCGGCTATGCGGGCCGCAGCGATCGCGCCGATACCGCCCGTATCGCCTGCTGCTCAGGGGCACAGCGGGGGCATTCGCACGGCGGAAAGCGCACGGGATTCTCCAGGATCACTATCGGATCCCCCACACGGACTGCGCGTATGCCGCCGTAGGTCCGTCCGCTGTCCCTGCTCACCCGCAGGGTCATCAGGGCGGTCCCCTTGTCCAGAAGCGACGGCTGCTCGCTGTTGGCCATGCCGGAAGACTGCCGCCCATGCCAGTGAGGCCACAGGGACGCAACGTCCCAGTTTTCGAGCGCTAGTTGGCGACTCCAAGCAGCTCTGCGAGTCGGCGCAGGCCGGGGGGGCGGGCAGGGCGGGCCCACAGATCGCTGACGATGGCGACGGCGAGGGTGTGATGCCGCATCCACGCCGGGGCCACACGGCGCAGCTTCTCAAGGGTTCTGACAGCTCCCTCCGTGTCCCCGACGTCCGCGTAAGCGCGGGCGACGTCCAGCAGGAGCCAGGTTCGCCAGGAGGGCGGAGTGTCCGCGCTGAGCCGCATTCCGCGGGCCAGGCGTAGCGCTTCCTCGGGGCGTGCGTGCTGTACGGCCAGGCGGACGCGCTCGATGCGGACGGACGACTTGCTGAAGACGCTGACGAGCTTGCCGTTGACGGCTGGAGGCATGGTGGCCAGTCGGCCGGCTGCCTGCTCCGCCGTGCGCATCATGTCGTTGGCCGTGTCGTAGTCGCCGGAGCGGGCGGCGCTGGTCGCGGCCGACATCAGCAGCCCGCCCCACACACGGACGCCCTCAGCGCTGTGCGTGTGGCGGCGTTCAACTCCATCGGCGGCATGCACCGCCAGGTTCTCGGCGTCGTCCAGCCGGTTCTGACGCTGGTACGCCCAGGCCACGGAGTTGCAGATCATCGCGGGCAGCAGCGGATCCGCTGCCGCTTCGGCAGAAGTCAGCGCCCGTTCGAGAGACGACAGGGCAAGGTCGGTCTTGCCCAGTCGGATGGCCAGATGACCACCCAATTGCAGCGCTTTGGCCAAAGCCCCCTGTCCGGCATCGCGTTCATCATTGCCACCCACGGCGGCGGCGAAGCGTGCATCTGCGATAACCCCCGGCAGGCTCTCCATCAGCCGTGCGAAGTCCGCCGCGTGGTACAGGGTCCACGCTGCCGCGATCTCGTCCCGCAGCAACTCCAGCGACAGAGACTCCACCCCATCCGGCTCAGGCGGCGCAGCGAACAGAGGCGGCATGATGGCGCGCCGCACCGCCACCAGCGCGGGCGGATCAGCCTCTCCCGTGGACGGAACCCCCGGCGGATCACCCAACAAGGTAGTGACCTCCACCCCCAGCCCCTTGGCCAACGCATGCAGCGTCGGCAACCGCGCCGAGTGCTTCCGCCTCTGCTCCAGCTTCCGCACGACATCCACCGACACGCCCGACCGCTCGGCCAAACCCTCCTGCGTCAGGTCAGCCATCCTGCGAAGCCTGCCCACGCGATCGCCCAGGTGCTCATTCGCCATGTGCCCGACGCTACGCCCTGACCGGCGTCGAGTGGACTCTAGATCGAACGCAAGTGCTGCACGGGGATACGCGAAAATCCCCGAGCCGCCGACCAGCAAGGGCGGAGGCTCGGGGATTTGGGCAGGTCAGCCGACGAGAACGTTGGTCAGGCGGGCGGCAGCCTTGCCGCCGAACAGGGCAAGGCCGCAGTAGAAGTCGATACGGGTTCGGTAGACGGGCTTGTCGTGGGACTCACCCAGATCGGTGGCCTGGACGCCGCCGTTGGTCAGCCCGGACACCCCGGCATCGGCCTCGCTGGTTCCGAAGCGCACCGCGTAGATGTCGCCGGTCTGCTTCCCGCCCGTGCCTGCGGTGAGGGGCAAGACATCGCTTCCGTCCAGCTTCTGCCCGGCGTCCAGCAGCGGGATGCCCTTCCACGTGACACTACGCTTGCCCGCGATCTCCTCACGCAGCAACTCGCCGCCACCGAGCCGACGGAACCCGGACTCAACCTTGGCCCGGAGAGCGGCATTCATGTACAGCGCGCCATTGGCGCCGCTGATGCCGCGCACCTGTGCGGTCAGCGCGTCCAGCAGGTCGAAAAAGTCGTGGCCATTGGCGACCGGCCCGACACCCTTGGCGTCCAGCACCTGAGTGCCCAGCAGTCGCTTGCGCAGACCGTCAAAGCCCTTGGGGTTGACCTCCACGTCACCGTTGAAGAACTGGTCGGCGAAGTGAACCGACGCAGCCTTGACCTTGAGTTCGGTCTGAATGGCGCGCTGATCGTTGAGGTTGCCCCGGGTCTGGACGATGAACTTGTCCACGTCCGCGTCGCCGCCGAGGATTGCCAGCGTTTCAATGCGCTGGTTCAGCGTGCCCGTGCTCTCCGGGTACGCCTCGTTCACAGCGCGGAAGGAGACCCCGGGAAGCGTGGACTCCTCGTTGTACTTGTAGGCGTTGCCCTGGATCTGAATTAGCGGCAGCCGGTCAAGGATCGGGGATTCCTGAACGAACACCTCAATCACGCCGCGCTGGAGCATGTCCGTGGACAGCTTTGCGGATTCAGCAAGGGTAAGAGTCATGGATTTTTCTCCTTTATAAAGGCGAACCTGAGTCTTGGGATTCAGTCCCAGATATCCGAGCTGGCGTCTGCGTCATCCGGCGGCTGAAATCCAGCTCGGGCGCTTGGCGATAGGCCCAGCTCCCGGATGTACCGGGCAAGCTGTGTGCGGTACTGGCCGGCGATCGTGGCGGCCCCGTTCTTCACAGTCCCACGCTCGGCGGTCACCATCAGTCCGCGTTCCGATAGATCCCGCTCGGCCTGGTCAATGCGGGCGACACACACGCACAAGTCCTTGACGGTCGCGTGGTCCACTTCGCCGACGCCAACTGCGACTTCTAGGACAGGCACGACGCGACACCACTCCGCTGATGCCACTTCCCGACATCTGATGTTGGCTGCTTCAACGGTGGGGTCGGGCGAGTGCTTGAATACCCCGGACCAATCCGGTTCGGCGAGGATCGCACGTGGCACGATCACGCCTTCTCGAACGGTAGTTTTCGATGGATCCCCTTCGCGGACCCGCTGAAAAGCAGGTTTAGGTCTGTATCTATCGGCCATCCGTTCTCGCTTTCTGTCGGTGGGATCCTGCAACGGCTTTCCAAAAACGCCCGCAGCCCCGGCGCGGGCTCTTCATCTCCCTGCCGATCAGCGCGGGGAGGGGTGGGGGGTACCCCCTTGGTCTAAATCGGACATTAGGAACGGGTGGGCTTGATCCTCTCGGCCGCCCAGCCACCTGGTTGATGCCTCGCGGTCTCTCGGTTGTGACACTGAGTACACAGCGGCCGAAGCCTGTGCCACGCGTCCGGATCGGCCACGCCCTGAGCGACCAACTGGCGTCGAGACAACGGGAAATGGTCGGCCACCGTGGCCTGACGACCACACAGCAAGCACCACGGGTTCCGGTACAGGTAGGCGCGTCGGATGCGCTGCCAACGCGTGGCATACCCCCGCTC
>NZ_JBTOLC010000142.1:0-527 GCF_054551825.1 Streptomyces sp. L500 | reverse complement strand
CTGGAGCGGATGTCGGACGCCCGTCGCAACGGCCACCGGATCCTGGCGACCGTGCGGGGCAGCGCCGTCAACCAGGATGGTGCGTCGAACGGTCTGACGGCGCCGAACGGTCCGTCGCAGCAGCGGGTGATCCGCCAGGCGCTGGCCAGTGGCGGGCTGTCGGCCGCTGATGTGGACGCGGTGGAGGCGCACGGTACGGGTACCACTCTGGGTGACCCGATCGAGGCGCAGGCGCTGCTGGCCACGTATGGCCAGGGGCGGTCGGGGGAGCGGCCGTTGCTGCTGGGTTCGGTGAAGTCCAACCTCGGGCACACGCAGGCCGCCGCCGGTGTCGCGGGCATTATCAAGATGGTCATGGCGATGCGCCACGGCGTTCTGCCGCAGACGCTGCACGTCGACCAGCCGTCCTCCCACGTGGACTGGTCGGCGGGTGCGGTGGAGTTGCTGACGGAGCGGACGGTCTGGCCGGAGGGTGACGGGCCGCGCAGGGCGGGTGTGTCGTCGTTCGGCATCAGCGGGACGAACGC
>NZ_JBTOLC010000141.1:0-530 GCF_054551825.1 Streptomyces sp. L500 | reverse complement strand
ATCAGCTCGTGCGGCCCTTGGCGTCGAACCGCTTCATGCGGTCGAGCACGGCGTCGGCGGTGGGCTCGCGCATCTCGTCGACGATGCGGCCGTCGGCGAGGAAGACGACGCGGTCCGCGTAGGAGGCGGCGACGGGGTCGTGGGTGACCATGACGACCGTCTGGCCGAGCTCGCGCACGGAGTTGCGCAGGAAGCCGAGGACCTCGGCGCCGGAGCGGGAGTCCAGGTTTCCGGTGGGCTCGTCGGCGAACATGATCTCGGGCCGGCCCGCGAGGGCGCGGGCCACGGCGACGCGCTGCTGCTGGCCGCCGGAGAGCTGGTTCGGCCGGTGCTTGAGGCGCCCGGACAGGCCGACGGTGTCGACGACCATGTTCAGCCACTGCTGGTCGGGCTTGCGGCCGGCGATGTCCATGGGGAGCGTGATGTTCTCCAGGGCGGTGAGCGTCGGCAGCAGGTTGAACGCCTGGAAGATGAAGCCGATCTTGTCGCGGCGGAGCCGGGTGAGCTTCTTGTCGTTCAGCCCGGTGAGT
>NZ_JBTOLC010000140.1:0-536 GCF_054551825.1 Streptomyces sp. L500 | reverse complement strand
ACAACGACGGATCCAACAACCCACAGACCTCATCGAACGACCCCGCGAACACCGGGAACCGCTCATACAACCCCCGGCCCATCCCCAGCCGCTGACTCCCCTGCCCACTGAACACAAACGCAAGGCCACCAGGGGCGTTCGAAACGATTCCCGTCTCTCCTCCGCCCTGTGCGAGCGTCGACAGTTCTGTCAGGAAGTCCTCGTGATCGGCACCGATCACCGTCGCGCGGTGGTCGAAGGCGCTACGGGTCGAGGCCAGCGACCAGCCCACGTCCACCGGGTTCAGCTCGGGACGCGCCGACACGAACGAGGCGAGTCGGGCCGCCTGGGCCCGTAGTGCTTCCTCGGTGCGTGCTGACAGCGTCCACGGCACAGCCACCCCACCGGGGGCAGGCGTGCCCTCCATCGCCTCGACCGTCTTGACCTGGGGGGCCTCCTCGACGATGACGTGAGCGTTCGTCCCCGAGATACCGAACGACGACACCCCCGCCCGACGCGGCTGCCCCTCCACCGACACCCACGCCCGAGCGTCCCGG
>NZ_JBTOLC010000014.1:0-155054 GCF_054551825.1 Streptomyces sp. L500 | reverse complement strand
CGCCGTCGGGCCTCGCTGTCGGCCAACCGCTGTCACCGCCGCCCCGCGCCCACGGGCCATTGAGCCGATCCGCGTCTGGCCGCCGGGCAGGCGGCTAATGACGACGAGTCCACCACGGTTCGAAAACCGGCAAGGTGGCGCGCAGCGGCACCGCAGCTACCTGGACGTGAAGCTCGCGCGAGCCTCCGCGGCAACGGAACCGCTGGCTGACGATCGCGGAGTCGACCGGAGCGTGGCTTCCGTCAGTACTTGAGCTGATTGGCGATCCGTAGCAATTCGGCTGTAGGGAGCTGTGGATCTCGGCTGAGCACAGTGATGCTGTATTTGTCGTTGTACCAGGCCAGGCAGTGGGAGGAGCCCTGTTCGCTTACGCGGGCGGGATGGCCGCCGACCGTCGACGGAGCGTCACTGGCATTGTCCGGCGCCGGTTTGGCAACTTGCGCGATTGCCAGGGAGGGCCGCGCGGAGCCCTTCCGGTAGAACCGTGTCCATGCGGGTGCGTCTGTTCGGTTGAACGGCGAAGGGGCGCAGCGTTCGGCCGACGGCTCGTCGAAAATCTCGTCTGTCTGCGCGTAACCCGACGGCAAGTAGCCGGGGTCGGCGAGCTGGGCGGCGCTGAAGGGAGTGATGTCGGTGCCAGTGCCGGCATCGACGAGTCGGCGCTTGCCCAGTGGTTCTGCGAGGGTGGCGGACACTTGCCGGTCCGTGCTTGCGCACTGGTGTCGCAGGTCTGCGGTTGTTTCCTTGAGCACCACGGTCACGGTGTCCGTGGACTCGTGGGCCTGGAGCCGGGGGCGTTTGGTCTGACATGGGGCCCATCTGGCTGTGGTGGTCAGCGTCCGGCCGTCCCGGTTCACGAGGACATCGCCGAGGACTGCCGCATCGTCGCGATGGGTGTCGTGGTTCTGCTCGACCAGCCACCAGGCCGCTGCGGCGATGATGACTACGGCGGCTGTTCCGGTGATCCACAGGGTGCGTATGACGCGCTTCAACTGCTGCCGCTCCACGCTCGTGCTCCACGGTTGTCGATGACGGGGCGGCCCCGAGCCTTGCACCTTTGGCCGACCCGCGGGTTTGTCATTCGGTGACGAGGGTCCACTTCATGACAGCCAGGGTCTGGGAGTTGGGCACGTAGTACACCCCGCCCAGGCACCACGGCTTGCGCTGGTGTCCGTCGAGGACGGTGTTCTCGTTCAGTTCGGACGGGCAGGTGACCGTCTTGTCGAGCGCGGTGATCGTTCCACGCGCCTCGTCGGCGGTCCAGTTGTTCGCCCCGACGAAGACCGTTCCGCCGCTGTCGCCATTGACCGCCGCGACGCCGTGCGAGGGCCAGTCGGTTGCATAGCCCCGGTCGGTGATGGGCCGGTACCCGCCGTCCGCCCCGGTGACGCCGATGTCGACCTTGTCCAGGACGACGTTGCAGTGGACGCCGCCGTTGGCGCCGTCGGTGCACACGTAGTCGCCGACGAAGTTGTGGCCGAGCCCGACGACGGGCTTGGCGTACCCGTCGGTCCGGGGTGCCTCGCCGTCGTACAGGGCTCCCCGGGCATTGTTGTGCAGGGTGATTCCGATGGTGTCCACGAGGCTGTTGCTCTGCAGCCGGTCGCTGACGCCGACGTCGTCACCGCCTTCCCAGGTACGCCAGTACCCCTCCTGGCCGTCGCAGTGCTTCGCGGCGGAGAGCATGAAGTTCCCGAAGCGGTCCTTGACTGCGAACCCGTTGGAACAGAACCCGCCCGTGGGGTTCTTCAGGGCCGCACCGCCGGTCCACGGAGCCGCGTCGCGCTTCCGCGTGCCGATGCGCGCTGCCGGACCGAACGCCGGCTGCACGGAGGGGGTGATGCCGGGCGCGGGCCCCTCGCTCAGGGGCTTGTAGATCGCCGTGGTGTTGATGCAGGTCAGCCGGTCGGTGACTGCTTTGATATCGGTCGATCTGTTCCGGCGCTCGGAGCGCGCCAGTGGGTCGACGCGGTCCCGCTGTCCCGCGCCTCGGTTGGCTCGCGCCTGATGGAGCTCGGCCTTGGAGTACCTGGCAGGGAGGACCTCTGCTGACACGCCGCTGGGCAGGTGGGCAAAGATCTGCCGGACCTGCTGGGGCGGCGTTCCCTTCCAGTACAGCCGAAGTTGACCAAGTGGACGCGGGGCAGCCTGCTATCAGTGTGTACGCAGAGGAACCAGGGATTCGGCCATTCCGCCCTAGAGGCTGCCTCCACGCCCTATAGCGGGCACTTCACTGATCTGGGGCGTACACCTGCTTAAACGGGCTGACGGCGGGCATCGTGGCCTGCGACTCGATCGACATGGGCTTGTTGAAGAGCCGGCCTCTCCCTGGTCGCCGCATTCATCCTGTACCGATCGGTCGAACTGCCGCTCGTTCGCAAGTATTCTCGGCCAGCGGCTTCAGCTACTCCAGCCGCACGACGCTGGCTGAACCTGTCTCGGAGCGTTCCGGACGTTCCCCCCCCGCTGATCACACAGCGGTTGCTGAAGGAGGGCGTCGACGTCGAGGACGTGCGGGCCCTGCTGCCCGCGATCGAGGCCGAGGTCGCGGACCTGCCCACCGTACGGAAGATCACGGTCGAGGACCTGGATCGCGGTGTGCTGACGGGCGAGGAGAACGTGGTGGTGGTCACCGCGCCGCCGGTGGAGGGCACCGGGCCGCTACAGCTTCACCGCCTCCACCCCGGCCGCGGGCGCCCTGCGCCTGCTGTGTGACCCGGACGCGGCCGGGCTCGGGCTGGATGAGGACGACGAGGAGTAGGGCGCGCGGGCTAACTGGTGATGGCCGGTCGGGACAGGATCGGGTTCTGCTGGGACTGAGCGACGGGGAACATCACGCCGGTGAGGTTTTCGGAGACGGCCCACAGCCGTTGCTGGACGGCTGTCTCGTACGACTGCGCGCTGGAGGTGGCCAGCTGAGGGTGACCCTTGATCTCAAGGCGTCCGCCGGGGCCGTAGTACTGGCCGCCCAGCACGGCGGGGTCGGCGGCGGCGCGTAGGGTCGGCAGCGCGCCCATCGCCGGGGTTTGGGTGACCAGTGGCGCGAGCCAAGTGAGCGGAAGCCGGATGGCCGCAGGGCTGTTACGGACCAGCTCGGTGCTGGACAGGCCGGGATGTGCGGCCACCGCGACGGTGGTGCCGTGCGAGGCGAGCCGGCGCTGCAGCTCGTAGGTGAACATCAGGTTGGCCAGCTTGGACTGGCCGTAGGCGCCGGCCCGGCTGTACGACCGCTCCCATTGCAGGTCGTCGAAGTGGATCGCGGCCCGGATGCGGTGGCCGGTGCTGCTGACCGTCACCACGCGCGAGCCGGGCACCGGCAGCATCAGGTCCAGCAGGAGGCCGGTCAGTGCGAAGTGGCCCAGATGGTTGGTCCCGAACTGCATCTCGAAACCGTCGGCGGTCGTCTGCTTCGGGGTGTACATGACGCCGGCGTTGTTGATCAGCAGGTCGAGCCGGTCGTACCGGGATCGCAGGGCCTGGGCTGCGGCCCGGACGGAGTCGAGCGAGGTCAGGTCCAGCGCCTGCACGGTCACCTCGCCGCTGATGCGGGCCGCCGCCTTCTCGCCCTTCTCGACGTTGCGCACGGCGAGCACCACGGAGGCCCCGCGTTCGGCGAGCGCCCTGGCGGTCTCGAATCCCAGGCCGGTGTTGGCGCCGGTCACGGCGGCCACCCGTCCGTGCTGGTCAGGGATGCGTGCGGTCGTCCACTTATCGCTCATGCCAGACTCCCAGCCTTTGAAGGTACCGAAGGTATCTTGCGTCTCGGACGTTAAGGTACCGTTGGTACGATGTCAACGTACCGACGGTACGTAATCTAGACTGGGGAACGTGACTTTCCAGCGCGCGCGAACAGAGGAACAGCGGGAGATCCGCCGGCAGGCGATCCTCGACGTGGCGTCGGCCATGCTCGACGAGATGCCGGTGGCCGCGGTCACCCTCAACGAGCTCAGCCGCCGGGTAGGGCTGGCGAAGCCGAATGTGCTGCGCTATTTCGAGTCCCGGGAAGCGGTGCTCTTGGAACTGCTCGACCGCTTCTTGCGGGAGTGGCTGGCGGAACTGGCAGAGGAGTTGGCCGCCGCTCTCGGCAACGATCTCTCCATGCCCGAGCGAGCGGCAGCGGTGGCCGAGGTCCTCAGCCGCTCGCTGTCCGGCCGGATGGTGCTGTGCGAGCTCTTCGGTGCACAGGGCAGCGTTCTCGAACACAATGTCTCCGTCGAGGTCGCAGCCCGCTACAAGCGCGCCTCCCTGAACCGCCTGACGACCATGACCGACCTGCTCCGGACCTACCTACCGGAACTCGGTGAGAACGCCACCCTGTTCAGTCTGCAAACCATGGTCATGGCCGGGGCGCTGTCGGCGTACAGCACCCCCCCACCCAGTCTGCAGGCGGCCTACCAGGCCGAGCCCGACCTGGCCCGCTTCCACCTGGACCTGGGGGACTACTTGAAGCAGGCCCTGACCGCAACTCTCCTGGGCGTACTACCCCGCCGCTGAAAACGACGCGTTGAATCAGCAGCGCCCCAACGACGCCGCGCTGCTGGCGCGCTGACGCATCGGGAAGCGCGCGGGATGCAGCCGGTGCCTCACAAATGTTCAACTGTGAGAGTTCTGAGAGGCTTCCCGGATGGATCTCACACCCGATCGGGCCGCATTGGCGGTGGAACGTCACGACTGCCCGAACTGTGACGCACCCGCCGGCTCCGCCTGGCGCACCCGCGGAGGGAAGACCGCCGCGAAGTACCACACCCCCCGCTTCGTCCTCGTCCCCGCGCTCCGCGAGGAACTTGAAGTCCTCGTCCCCGCCGACCGGCACCCCGGCCGCGCGTGGAAGCAGGGCCCGGCGCTCGTCGTCTCCACGCCTCGGGCAATCACATCCACGGAAGAACACCTTCGCCTGCTCAGCAGCAGGGTGATGCATGCTGAATGCCCTAGTTCGACGCTGCGTAGTCAGCACCAAGTCGGCACGGGAGTCAGCACCCGAGTGCCAGATCAACCCAATAGCGACATTACTTCGCACTGAATTCCTCAATCGAGTTGAGCGATCCGCGGGGACCGCAGCGCCCCCTCATGGGCTCTGCCCCCATACCCCGACCCCGAAGTGTGGTCCCCCACCACATAGGCCCCTGGCCTGCACCTTCCTACGGTGTGGCGACGCAATGACGCGTCCCTCGCCCACCCGGAAGTGATCACATGGCCACCCCCTCCCCACACACCCCGACTCCCAACTCGCTCCCCAGAATCGTCGTCGCGAGCCTCATCGGGACCACTATCGAGTGGTACGACTTCTTCCTCTACGGGTCCGCGGCCGCGCTCGTGTTCAACAAGCTCTTCTTCCCCGGCTCCGATCCGCTCGTCGGTACGTTGCTGTCGTTCCTCACCTACGCTGTCGGGTTCGCCGCGCGGCCGTTGGGGGCGTTGGTGTTCGGGCACTTCGGGGACCGGCTGGGGCGGAAGCGGCTGTTGGTGATCAGCCTGTTGATGATGGGTGGTGCTACGTGTGCCATCGGGGCGTTACCGACGCACGCGGCCGCCGGATCGCTCGCCCCTGTCCTGCTCACCGCGCTACGCCTCGTGCAGGGGTTCGCGTTGGGGGGTGAGTGGGGTGGGGCGGTGCTGCTGGTGGCGGAGCACGGGGATCCGCGGCGGCGGGGATTCTGGGCCTCGTGGCCGCAGACCGGCGCGCCGGCCGGGCAGCTGCTGGCGTCGGGCGTGCTGTCCGCGCTGACGACCCTGCTGCCGGACGAGGAGTTCACGGCGTGGGGCTGGCGGATCCCGTTCCTGCTGTCCGGCGTCCTGGTGATCGTGGGGCTGTGGATCCGGCTGTCCGTGGACGAATCCCCCGTGTTCAAGGCGGCACGGGCGCGGGCCGAGGCCCGGCGACGGGACGTCGGTGCGCGCGAACGGATGCCCGTCGTCGCCGTACTGCGGGACCAGTGGCGGGACGTCCTGGTGGCCATGGGCGCGCGCATGGCCGAGAACATCGGTTACTACGTCATCACCGCCTTCGTCCTGGTCTACGCGACCGAACACGCCCATCTGCCCAAGCAGACCGCGCTCAACGCCGTACTGATCGGCTCCGCCGTGCACTTCGCCGTCATCCCCGCCTGGGGTGCCCTGTCGGACCGCGTCGGGCGGCGGCCCGTGTACCTGCTCGGCGCGGTGGGCGTCGGGGCATGGGCCTTCCCGTTCTTCGCCCTCGCCGGCACGGGGTCGTCCTGGGCGCTGGTCGTCGCCGTGACGGTCGGGCTCGTGTTCCACGGGGCCATGTACGCGCCCCAAGCGGCCTTCTTCTCCGAGATGTTCGCGACCGGGGTGCGGTACTCGGGGGCCTCGATCGGGGCGCAGTTCTCATCCGTGGCGGCCGGCGCCCCGGCCCCCCTGATCGCCACGGCGCTGCTCGCCGAGCACGGTAGCGGAACCCCGGTCGCCCTGTACGTGATGGCCGCCGCGGCCCTGACCGTGGTGGCGGTCTGCTGTGCCCGGGAGACACGGCACCGCGACCTCTCCGACGGCAGCGACGGCCGGGACGACCACGACCAGGAGGTCCGGAACGACCGGGACGACCGAGACGACCGGAACGGGCACGGCACACCCTCACTCGCCCCTGAGCGCCGGTGAGATCCGGTGCAGGCGCAGTGCGAGCTGGATCTCCAGAGCGCGGGCGGGCGACTGCCAGTCCGCGCCGAGGAGGCGGCCGACCCGGTCGAGCCGCTGCGCGACCGTGTTGACGTGCACGTGCAGGGCGTCCTTGGTGCGGGCCGGGCTCATGCCGCAGCGGAAGTAGGCGTCGAGCGTGGCGACGAGGTCGGTGCCGCGCCGCGCGTCGTAGTCGACGACCGGACCGATCGTCCGGCTGACGAACCGGCCGGCCGCCCGTGTGCCGCCGTCGGTACCGGTCAGCAGCAGGCCCACGAAGCCGAACTCGTCCGCCGCCGCTCCCTCACCGCCCCGGCCGAGTGCGTGGAGCACCTCCAGGCAGCGGCGGGCCTCCGCGTAGGCGGCGGCGACGCCTTCGGGACGGGCGGCGGGCGCGGGGACGGGAGTGGAGGCGCCCACGGTGACGGGGGAGTGGACGGCCTCGCCCAGGCGGCGGGCGATGCCGCCCGCCGTGACGCCGGCTCCGCCCTCGGGGCCGTGCGGCAGGAGCAGCACGGCCCCGCCGTCGCGGGCCACCGCCAAGCCCTGCTCCGTGGCGGCCAGGTAGGCGGCCGCGGCCCACAGCCGCTGCCGGGCGGCGGGGGCGTCGGCGGACTCGTCGGCGATGCGGGCGGCGAGGACGACATGGGGGGCGTCGAGGTCGGCGCGCAGGCGGGCGGCACGCTCGCGCAGGAGGCGGGGCGCCCGGCCGGGCGCGTCGAGCAGGTCGTCCAGGAGCTCGCCGCGTACGCGCTGTTCGGCCTCGCTGGCCGAGCGCCGGGCCAGGCGCAGCAGCGCGGTGACCATGGCGGCGCGTTCGAGGGTCCGCCGGTCGGCGGGGTCGAGGCCAGGACGTTCGCGCAACCGGATCGCGCCCAGCGGTTCGTCGCCGGCGGACACCGCGGCGACCCAGTCGTCACCGTGCCGGACCGCCCGGCCCTCGGAGCGGGAGCGCTCGACGGCGGCCGGAGGCCCGTCCCCGGAGGCGGGTTCGAGGAACTCGGCCGTACCGCCGAGGACCTCGGTGACGGTCTCCAGGACGCCGGGGACTCCGCCGCCGCGCAGGACCAGCTCGGTGAGCCGGTCGTGGATCTCGGCGGCGCGTTCGACAGCGGCGCTGCGCTCGCGGACGATGGCGTTGGCGGCTTCCAGCTCCGCCAGCGCCGAGCGGGTCTCCGCGAGGAGGTCGGCCGTGTCGATGGCGACAGCGGCGTGGGCGGCGAAGGACGACAGCAGGGCGATCTGCTGCTGATCGAAGACCCGGGAACGGCGGTCGGCGGCGAAGAGCACGCCGATGACGCGGCTGCCCAGCCTCAGCGGGACTCCGAGGATGGCGACGAGTCCTTCGTCCCGCACGCCGGAGTCGATGGTCGTGGTGTGCCGGAAGCGGGGGTCCCGCAGGTAGTCGTCGGTGGCGTACGGGCGCGCCGTCTGCGCGACCAGCCCCCCGAGCCCTTCCCCCATGCCGAGCCGCAGCGCCTGGAAGCGGGCGGACACCGACCCGTCGGTGACGCGCATGGAGGTGTCCCCGACGGCCGCGTCGTTGAGGGTGAGGTACGCGGCGTCGGTGCCCAGCAGCGAACGGGCGCGCCGGACGATGGCCCGGAGCACCTCGTCGATGTCCCGTAGCCCCGCCAGGTCGTGGGCGGTGGCGAAGAGCGCCGACAGTTCGGCTTCGCGCCGCCTGCGGTCCTCCAACTCGGCCCGTACGCGCAGCGCGAGGAGCCGGGCGTGCTCGGCCGCGGCGAGCACGCCGGGCGGTGCCCCGTCGGCGCGGGCGCGCAGGACGGGCCGCTCGTAGGCATCGGCGGGGGCACTGTTCGCGAGGAGCTCCAGATAGGCGGCGGAGGCGCAGTCGGCCGGGCAGCCGGCGAAGCCGTCGGCGGGGGCGGAGGCAGGTATGGAAGCAGATGTGGAGACGGGGGCGTCGGCGTGGCCCAGAGGACCGGCTCCGGTGTGCCGGCGAGTCATCGTCGCGGGGCGGGAGGAGTGGGAAGGGAGGAGGTGGCGATCCGGCCGAGGAGAGTGGCCAGTCGCCTGGGCATGGAGAGGAACGGTGAGTGGCTGCTCGGCAGCCGGTGGACGGAATCGGCGCGCAGGGCGAGCTCGCGTTGCCGGGACGGGTCGAGTGCCCGGTCGCGGTCGCAGACTATGTAGCTGGAGGGCACGGTGCGCCATCCCGCCGTGGTCACCCGCTCCGTGAGGGACCGGACGCTCTGCGGGCGCAGCCGGGCCACGGCACGGTCGGCGTCGGCTTCGGGCACGTCGGCGAAGAGCGTCCGCCGGGCGTCCTCGTACGGCGGGACGTGGCCCGTGCCGTCGTCCGGCACGGGCGCTCCGAGGAACGTGAACATGCTCTCACCCACGTCCAGTTGGAAAGCGGCGAGGTATACCGCCCCGACCACGTTGGCGGCATCCGCGAGGGCCTCCGTGGCGGGGACGCCGCCGTAGGAGTGGGCGATCAGCACTACCGGGCCGTCGATGCGCCGGAGGCTGTCCCGGATGGCGTCCGCGTCGTCCAGCATGCCCGCCGGGCGGGCGTCGTCGTGCCGGCCGGCGGGGGGATTGGCGCTGGGCAGGTCGACGGCGTGGGACCGCCAGCCGTCGGCGTCGAGCGCGGCGCGTACGGGTTCCCAGCACCAGGCTCCGTGCCAGGCCCCGTGGACCAGCAGGAAGGCCGGCCGGTCGGTGTCGGCATGCATGTGCGGTACCTCCGGTTGTCCGAGCTGCGGATGGCGGGAGACCGTGGTGTGAAGCAGGCCGCCCCGCCCATGGGTCGCGGGCCGGGTGGCCGCGCTCAGGACTCCCGACGATACTGCGTGGCCCCTACACCATCGGGCCGGGGGAAGGACTCCGGCCCCACGGCGCGGTGTTCGTCGGGGTCGTTACGATGCGGGGATGCTGTCGATGGTGGTGGCGCCCCGGGGGAGTGGACCGGTGGTGTCGCGCAACGCGGACGTTCCTCACGACGCGGCGAGCACCATGAAGGTGGCCGTGCTGGCGGCCCTGCACCGCAGCGGTCTGGACCTGGACACACGGATACCGATCGTCAACGAGTTCCGTTCCGTGACGGGCGGCGGCAGTTACGGCAACGACCCCGCGTGGGACAGCGATGAGCTGCCGTGGCGGCGGCTCGGCGAGCCGGCCTCGTTGCGCTGGCTCGCCGGGCGCATGGTCACCCACTCGTCCAACCTCGCGACGAACCTGTGCCTGGCCCAGGTGGGGCAGGAGGCCGTGGACCGGGTCTGGCGGCGGGCCGGTGCCACGGCCGGTGGGAGCCCGCGCGGGATCGAGGACTACGCGGGCCGTGACGCCGGCGTGCACAACCGGGTCTCCGCGCGGGATCTGGTCCGGCTGCTGGAGTCCCTGGAGCCCGAGGTGCTGGCGCTGTTGGAGCACAACGTCCACCGCGTGGACATCGCGGCCGGGCTGCCGCCGGGCACGCGCCTGGCCGGGAAGAACGGCTGGTTCCCCGGGCTGCGTCACAGCGCCGCCGTCGTCCGTCCCACGGACGCGGCTGCGTACGTCCTCGCCGTCTGCTACACCGGGCCGCTCGCGAACGGCAGCGCGGTCGACGATCCGGCGGCCCGGCTGCTGGCCCGCCTCTCAGCCGGAGTGTGGCGCCACCGGCACGCCCTGGCCGGTCACCGCACCACCTGACACCGGGCCGGCGACGGTGGCGGCCAGCGCCTCGATGGCGGCCCGGTTGAGGAGGTTGACGCGGACGTGGCCGGGGTGGCCGTCGAGTTCGAAGTGCCGCTCGTCGAGCGCCAGGAACCAACGGTGCGGCACGTGCGGCCGGGCGAAGAGGAAGAAGCCGGTCTCGACCGGCATCCGCGCGGCGAGCGCGCCGCTCGCCGTGAGCCGCGCGTGGTTGTCGCGGATGTGCCCGACCAGGTCGTCGTTGCCGTGCTGCGTCATGACGTCCACGGCGCGGTGGGCGAAGAGGCGGTCGGAGACGGCGACGTCACCGTGGAGGTTGATGTGGAGGTCGGCCAGCTCCTGGCGCAGCGCGGCGGGCACCAGCAGGTGGGCGCAGCGGTAACCGTGGATGGACAGGTACTTGGTGGGGCACACCATGCGCAGCGTGCGCTCGACGGGCAGGCGGGCGCTGGCCTCGCCGCGTCTTCCGTCCCAGGGCATGTACTGGAACGTGCCGTCCACGAAGACCAGCGAGCCGGTGGCCCGCTGCCATGCCGCGATCGCGTCCAGGACGCCCTCCGGCACGCGGCGACCGGCGTACCAGACGGGGTCGGTCAGCACGAGGACCGTCCGCTCGGCGGGCAGGTTCAGGCCGAACTCCGGCTGGTACGCGTGGCCTGACGCCACCGGGACCGGCTCGATGCCGAACGCGCGCAGGAGGTAGGCGAGTTTGTAGTAGACGGGCGCCACGTAGTGAACCCGTCGGTGGCCGCTCATGGCCAGCCAGGTGACGAACGTCCCGAGCAGACTGCTCGAACCGCCGGACGGGACGACGTTCCGCTCGCTGTAGGGCACCCCGTCGTATTGCTCGTGCATCGCCGCGATCTTGGACCGGAGCCGCACGTCCTCGTCGAGACCGGCGTAGCGGGTGATGTCCGCCAGGTGGCGCGGAGCGGTGTCGGCGAGTTCGCCGAGGTACTTCTCCACGTAGGGGTGGTCGCCGTTGTAGTCGGACAGGAACACACGGGCGCCCGGTTGCTGCCGCTCCGCCTCGATGTGTTCGTGCCACTCCAGCATGCGGAACAGCGAGGGGCTCGGGCTCGCCGGACGTTCTGGACCGGTGCGTCGCATTCTTTCCCCTGACATGGCCGGAGATGAACCTGGGCCTACCCGCCGTGGGCTCGCCCGGCCGGCAGCACGCCCTTCCTACCCGCCCCGCCCGAGGATGACGCGGACAGATAACCGGCCACCCGCCGGACCCCGTCCGCGCCGGCCTCGGACACGGCGCCGAGGACCTCCGGTGCCAGCGCGACCGGGACGCCCAGTCGTTCCACGCACTCCCGCGCCAGCCGCCGGCCCGCCGCGGCGATCGGTTCCGTGTCCAGGAAGTACGGAAGCTTCATGCCGCGTTCCGCGGCGACGAGGAGCGCCATCTCCGCGAAGCGTTCCGCCGCGTCGTCCACCGTCATCGTCTGGATGGGCTCGCGGCCGGGTGCGAAGACCGCGTACGGATCGCTCTCCGCGGGGGTGCCCTCCGTGAGGAGCCCGGCCATATGGCGGGCGATCGCCGGGGCGCCGTGGAAGCCGTCCCGGTAGGTGCCCGTCGCGAAGAACAGGCCGCGCATCGGCGCGCGGCCCAGGAGCGGGAAGGTGTCCAGCGTGACGGGCCGCAGGCCGTAGTGCCAGCGCCGCACGGCCGAGAACGCGATGTTCCGGTCGAACTGCGCGACGCAGCCGGACAGCAGTGCCTGGACGATGCCCAGGCGCGGCCCGGCGGGCGCGTCGAGCACCACGTGGTTGGTCGCCCCCAGATACTCGGCCCCGTCCCCGAGCGGCACCGCGTGCAGTCCGCAGCCGCCGACGAGGGTGGGCGTGCGCATGACGCACGGCACGGCCTCGCCCCGCACGCGTTCGGTCTCCAGCGCCACGCCCGTACCGTTCAGCATCGGCTGCACCATGCCCGGGGGCAGCCGCTCGATCAGCCGCCCGGTCGCCGCGCCGACCGCGAGGACGACGGCCCCCGCCGTGAGCGTCGTTCCCGAGGCCGGCCGCACTCCGGTGACCGCGTCCTCGGCCGAGGACGTCACCAGGGACGTCACCTCGTCGGCGACGCGCGTGACGCCGAGCCCGGACGCGGCGGCGTCCAGCGCGGCGAGCACACGCCGGGCGTCGACCGCCCCCTCGTTCTCCAGGTACAGGGCGTCCACGGGCTGATCGCCCGCAGCCGCCTCCAAGGAGCCGACGCCGTAGGGATCCACGTCCTCGCACGGCTCACCGTGCTCCTCGGCGGCCGCGCGGATCGCCCGCATACCGCCCACGCCGGCACCGGCGGAGCGCGCCCCCAGCACGACCAGCGTTCCCCGCGTGCGCCTGACCGGCACGGCCGCGTGACGCGCCGCCTCCGCGAGCCGGTCCGGCCAGCCCGGCCACAGCCGGGCCGCTTCGCGCGCCAGCGCGAACTTCGCCCGCGACGCCGGATGGTCACCCGTACGCTCCGTGACCTCGGCGAAGCAGTTGAGCATCGCCCCCGCCGCCACGGAAGCGGAACCCGGGCGCGACTCCGGGCCGACCACGGCGATCCGCAGGGCCGGATCCCGCAGCGCCGTCTCGACGGCGACCGACAGGCCCAGCGCCCCGTTCCCCACGATCACCACATCGGCTGTCACGGCCTTCACCATCCCGGAAGACAACAGGACGGGCGCGCCGAGCGGAAGGCCGCGAACGAGACACGGCGGCCGTTCTGCCGGCGGCCGTTCTGCCGTCGTCCCCCGACGCGGAGACTGGACCGTTCGCGCTGCTCCCGGCACGGTGGACGGCGGCAACGCCCGATCGACGCACGCTCCCGCATTCGGCCAGCCCTGGAGGCAGCGTGATCCACATCAGCGAGACCCTGGTGCTGCAGACCGTCGAGGACTTCCTCGTCGCCGACGAACTCTCCCAGCTCCGCAAGGTGATGGCGGAGGAACTGCAGGCCGTGGGCTGGGTGCCGCGCCACCAGGCGGAGGTCGTTCCGGCCCCGGCGGCGGCGCAGGAGGTCCTGCGGCAGGCCACCGAGCGCGCGCTGCCCGTCATCCGCCGGGTCATGCCCTCCGTCGGGGCCGCCGCGCCCTGGGGCTACACCGAGCTCGGCACGGGCGAGCGGGTGCCCACCCACCTGGACGGCATCCCCCGGCCGTCGGTGGCGCCCCGCCGCATCGGCCGTATCCGGGTGGTGCTCGACGAGGCGGACGACGGAGGGGACTTCTACGTCGAGACCACGTCGAGCGGTTCGGTCTGGACGGGCGAACTGGCCGGCGAGGCGGAGGGCTTCCAGCCTGGGACGGCCCTGACGCACCGGCTTCCGCACGCTCCCGGGCCCGACACCCACCAGCACGACGCGGAGCCCGCGTGGCTGCGGGGCGCCCGTCGCACCCGGTGGACTACCGAGGCCGGGGCGGGCGTCGCCGTCGCGTACGGTGCCCAGGTGATCCACGGTGTCTCTCCCGTACGCGCGGGACGCGTACGGAAATTCGTCACCGACCTGCTCGACACCGGGCGGGACTGAACCCGGGCGGGACTGAACCCGGACGGGCTCGCGCCCGGGGGCGGTGATCCACCGCCCCCGGGCACACCCCCGTGGCCCCTGATCCCCGTGGGGGCCGGTCAGGGCTCGTACCAGACGACTCCCTCGCCACCCTCGTCGGCGATGGTCTGCGTCATGACGTTGCCGTCCCGCTGGTACTTCGGGTGCTGCTTCAGGAAGCCGCCGATGGACGTCAGCGCCGTCGCGTCGCACACGCCGTCGGTGCGGATACAGAAACGCCGCACCGGAATGCCGTCGAACTTCTCCGGGCCCGGGCCGGGAGAGGTGAAACCGAAGGCGCTCCAGCCCTTGGGCAGCTTGGCCCAGATGCCCGTGCCCGGCTGCATCGGGTCGGAGTAGAGCTTGCCGCTCACCAGGGAGCGGGGGATTCCGGTCTCACCGCTCGCTATCTTCTGGAGGACCTGGTCGGCCGCCTGCGCGCCCTGCGAGTAGCCGACGATCGTCAGGCGGGCGCCGGGGTCGCGACGGTGGGTCTCCTCGGCGGCGGCCAGCAGATTGCGGTAGCCCTCGCGGACGCTGGTGTCGAAGCTCGGCGCGGTCGGGTCCGGGAACTGGTTGCGGCCGTTGAGCCAGGGACCGGCGCTCGCCGGGTAGCACACCGGCACCGGAATGCCCCCGTCGAGGTGCTGGTTGGCGAACGCGTAGCTGCCGGTGCAGCCGGGCGCGGGCGCCGCCGAGCCGGTGCCGCCCAGCTCCAGGTAGTAGTGGCGCACCGGATCCGCGTGGGCGACGGTGGGCACGGCGGCCGTCATGGCCACCATGACCGCCGCCGCCCCGGCGACGATCGCCTTCCTCCATCTGCGGGCCAGGGTCATCGCTCTGTTTCTCCTCGTGGTCGACGGGTTGAACACAACCGGGTTGGGACGCTCGGACGTTAGGGGCTTCCGTTGACATCGTGATGAAACCGCTCGCCAGGCGGCCGTGGGGTGCGTCGGGAGTTCAGCGCTCGTCGCCGCCCGGGCCGAGGCGCTCCACGAGCGCGCGGAGGACGGAGACGTTGGGGATCGCGGATTCGGCGACGGCCGGTTCGTGCCACGTCCCGTCGATGTCGAGCGCGATGACCCCGGGCCCCGGACCGGTCCGGAGTCGGCGGATCCGCGACCATCGTGCGCGGACCTCTTCCCACCCGATCTCCGCCCCGGTGAGCCAGACGGCCCCGAAGGCCAGGCGCTCGCCCCTGGCCAGCGCGGCCAACGCCTGTGGCAACTGGGCGCGGACGACGCCCCGCTCGACCTCGGACCACCATTCCGGCGCCCCGCCCGGCCCCGGACCGCCGCGCGGCCGCAGGACGACCCGCTCCCCGTCGACGTCCGTGAGCGCGCGGGCCGCGCCCGCGCGGCCCGCGTCGCCCGGACGCGCGGCTTCCGTCCGGAACACGGAGGCCGTGAACACGGAGGTCGTGAACACGGAGGTCGTGAACACGGTCGTGTCGTAGCGGACGACGTGGATCCGGCCCTTGACGGCGACCGTCATCCCGTTCTCGTACAGGTCCAGGCGCGCGGCGTCGCGCCCGTTCCCCGTCCCGGCGGCCCCGCCGTGCCGGACGAGGGCCAGCAGGCCGCGGATGCCCGCGTGCGCCGTGCGTGCCGTGCGCGCGGCCGCCGCGTAGGTGGCGCGCCGCCTGCCGAGCCCCTCGCGGCCCGCCGCCGCCGAGATCCTCGCCAGCAGCAGCTCCTCGCCGCGCGTACGCCGCGTCGGGTCGCTCACCGCGTCGTTCCCGTGAGACCGAGGCGGATGTCGTCCCCGCGCAGGATCGTCCGGTGCGTGTGCCGCAGCAACCGGCCCGGGGAGACGCCCAGATCGTCGGCCAGACGGCGGCGGACGCGGTCGTACACGGTCAGCGCGTCGCCCTGCCGGCCGCTGAGGTACAGCGCGCGCATCAGCATCGCGGCGACGGGTTCGTTCAGGGGCTGCGCCACGGCCAGGGCCGACAGCTCGGCGATCGCCTCGGCGTGCTGGCCCAGCCGCAGCTGCCAGTTGAGCTTGCGCTGCACGATGACGATCCTGCGCTCGGTGAGCCGCAGCCGCTCCAGCTCCGCGAACGGCCCCGGCTGGCCGGCCAGCGGCTCGCCGCGGAACAGGCCCAGCGCCTGGGCGCAGGCGCGGACCGCCTCGGCCAGATCGCCCGCCCGTTCGGCCGCGCCGGCCGCGGTGACCAGCTCCTCGACCCGCGCCACGTCCACGCCGACCGCGGCGGGGAGCAGCCGGTAGCCGCTCCGGTCGCGCTCGATCACCGAGTCCGGGCCGCCTCCCGCGTGGAGGGCCTTGCGCAGCCGGTAGATGTACACCGGCACGACGTTGGTGTTCGGCGGTTCCTCCCCCCACACCCCGTCGGTCAGTTCCTGCCGGCTGACCGACCGGCCCAGGCACAGGGCCAGCGCCGCCAGTACGGCTTGCTGGCGCAGGTGCCCCAGATCCAGGGGCTGCCCGTCGCGCCAGGCCCGCAGGGGGCCGAGCACCGAGATCCGCAACCGCGGGCCGGGGGTGTGGCGGGCGGCGCCGGCCGGTGGCGGGGGGCCGGCCGCCAGCGGGCTCGTCCCCAGCGGGCTGGTTCCCAGCGGGCTCGTCGTCTGCCTGCGGGGGCCCCGGCCGGGGGCGACGAGGCCGCAGTCGAAGGCGTGGACGATCGCGGCGGCCCGGTCGCGCAGCCCGAGCGCGGCGAGGATCCGTGCGAGGTGTCCGGCCACGGCCTCCTCGGGGATGGCGAGGGCGGTGGCGATCTCGTCGTCCCGCAGGCCGCAGCCGACCGCGTAGAGGACGTCGCGCTCCTGGCGGCCGAGTGTGACGGCCTGCCGGCCGGTGGTCTTGGTGATCGGCATCGTGGCTGCTCCCCGTGTCGGACCGCCGCTTTCCGCTTTCCGCGGCGGATCACGTCGAAGGTGGCCCCGGGGGAGGGGGAACGGACAGGCCAAACGACCGGCCGTATGCGGCCGGTGGCCACGCTAGAGTCCGTCACCTGGCGAAACACCTGTCCGAGGGGTCGAAGGTTCGAGGGGTCGAGGGGGAGGCCGTGATCTGTGGCCAGTGAGTTCAGCACGCTGTTACGGCGGCTGCGGCGCGACGCGGGAATGACTCAGGAGGCATTGGCGGAACGCGCCGGGGTGGGCGTGCGCACCATCCGCGGTCTGGAGACCGGCGAACGCGCGGACCCCAGAGTCACCACGGTGCGACGGCTGGCCGACGCGCTCGGCCTGGCCCCGGCGGAGAGCGACGAACTACTCGCCGCCGCCGTCCACCGCACCGGGCCGGAGGCCCGGGCGGAGGGACGGGCCTCCGGCCTGCCCGACGGCCCGTCTGACGGCCCCCCCGACGGCCTGTCTGACGGAGGGCCGGAGGGGCGGTCGGATGGGCGACCGGGCGGGCGGTCCAGCGGGCCGTCTGACGGGCGGCCGGATGGGCTGTCCGGCGACCAGTCCGACGGCTGGTCCAGTGACAGGCCGGACGAGTGGTCCGGCGACCGGCCGGACGGGTGGTCCGATGGGCGGCCTAACGGTCAGGCCGAGGGTCGGCCTGACGGCAGGCCCGGCAGCCAGTCCGACGGCTGGCCCGGCCGCGCCCGACCGGTCACGGGGCGGCCGGTTCCGGCCGAAGGGGGTGCCGGGCCGTCGGCCTCCGCCGAACCGATCCCCGGACATCCGGGATCCGTCGAACCGGCCACGGGGCCATCGCGTCCGGCCGAACGCGCCGAGGGATCGTCGGCTTCCGCCGGACCCGTCGCGGGGCGGCCGGTTCCCGTCGACTCGGCCATCGGACGGCCGGTCTCGGCCGAGCCGCGCGCCGGGCGCCCGGCGCCCGTCGGGCGGGCCGCAGGCCAGGCCGTCCTGCGGGACACCATCGCCGGCGTCGCCGAGCAGCTCGCTCACGCCGTGGCGGCGCGGTGGCAGCGGGAGGAGGAGCAGCGGCAGGTGCACGATCCGTATCCGTTGCCGGTGCGGTGGGGAGCGGTGGCCGAGGAGTTGACCGATCACTGGGCGAACATCCGGCGTCTGCCCGCCGGAGCCGCACGCGGTGGCGCGCACGGGCCGTTGGAGCTCGGGGGGCGGCTGGACGAGGTCGTGGAGGTGTACCGGCGGATCCCCTCCGGGCGGCTGGTCGTGCTGGGACGGCCGGGTTCCGGGAAGTCGATCCTCACCACGCGGTTCGTCCTCGATTTCATCGCGTCGAGGAGCGGCGTCGACCCCGTACCCGTCATCTTCAGCATCGGCGCCTGGGACCCCACCGCCATCACCTTCCGGGACTGGCTCACCGCGCAACTGATCCGCGACCACCCCGGCCTCGCCGGCACCGCGGCGCCCGGGGGGCCGAGTCTGGCCGCCGCGCTGGTCGAGGCCGGCCGGGTGCTCCCCGTGCTCGACGGCTTCGACGAGATCGCCGGGGGGCTGCACCGCCCCGCGCTGGAGGCGCTCAACGCCACCACGCTCCCCCTGCTGCTGACGAGCCGCCCGGCCGAGTACGCCACGGCGGTGGCCGAGACGGACGTGCTGACGTCCGCCGCCGCCGTGGAGCTCACGGACCTCACACTCGACGACCTGGCCGACTACCTGCCGCGCACCACGCGCAAGGCCCGTGGCGGGAACGCCGCGACGACCGCGTGGCACCCCGTGCTGAGCGCGCTGCGCGAGCGGCCGCGCGGCCGGGGCGCCGAGCAGCTCGCCGCGGTGCTGACCACCCCGCTGATGGTCACGCTCGCCCGCGCCGTCTACAGCGACACCCCGGGACGGGACCCGGCCTCGCTCCTCGACACCCACCGGTTCGGCGGCCCCGGAGAAGTGGAGGACCACCTTCTGGAGACGTTCACCGCCACCGCCTACCGCCTCCGGCCGGAGCACCGCCCGGACGGCGCCCCGCGCCGCGGCTTCGACCCGGAACGGGCGCAGTACTGGCTCGGTTACCTCGCCCACCACCTGACCCGGCTCGACACCCCCGACCTGGAGTGGTGGCGGCTCGGCTCAGGAGTGCGCCGCCCGGCGCGCGTCCTGGTGACGGCGCTGCTGACGTGCGTGGTCGTCGGGGTCGTCGACTGCGTCGTCGGCCTCCTCTTCGACTCCCTGAGCTTCCAGATCGCGGAGGGGCTGACGACGGGGTTCCTCTCCGGGCTCATCAGCGCGCTCGCCTACTGGCTCCTCGTCGCGGGCAGGAACACGGAGGTGCCGCCGTCCGGCATGCGCGTGAAGGTCTTCGGCAGGGCCGGCGCTGCGTCCGGCCGGAGGGCGAGGGGCCGCATGGTGCTGGGGCTGCTGTGCGGGCTCGTCTTCGGGCTCGGCTACGGCTTCCAGCACGGCGTGCTCAAGGGCCTCCTCCGGGGCACCGGCCCGCTGGGCATGCTGTCCTTCGGGCTCTACGACGCCGTGTTCTTCGGGTTCGTGTTCACGCTGGGAGGCGGCGCCGCCCTGGGGCTCCTGGCCTTCCTCGAAACCCCTCTCGACATCAGGTCCGCCGTCAACCCGGTCGGCCTGCTGCGGACGAACCGGCGGACGGTCGTCGCCCAGTTCCTCGTCTGGGTACCCGCCTTCGGGCTCCTGGCCGGCGTCGGGTCCGCGCTGGCGGTCCGGCCCCTGTCGGTGCTCCTGGGCCCGCTCGTCTGGGGCGCCGGGGCCTCGGCCAAGCTCGGCCTCATCAGCGGGCTCTGCGTCGCCATCGGCTACGTCTTCGCCCTGAGCGCCTGGGGCCAGTGGGTGGTGTTCTCCCGGATCTGGCTGCCGCTGACGGGCCGGCTGCCCTGGGCCGTCGTCGCCTTCCTGGAGGACGCCTACCAGCGGGGCGTGCTGCGTCAGGCGGGCGCGGTCTACCAGTTCCGCCACGCCCGCCTCCAGGACCACCTCGCCCGCACCTACCGGGCGCGTCGCGCCGCCGCGCCCACTCGATGACGGTCGTTCGGCGTCGCCGTCACGCGGCGCCGAACACCACCGCCGAGTTGTGGCCGCCGAACCCGAAGTTCTGCTTGACGGCGACGCCGATCGGGGCGGGGCGGCCCACGAGCGGGGTGTAGTCCAGGTCGCAGTCGGGATCCGGGTTCCGCAGGTTCGCGGTGGGCGGCACGTACTTCTCCCGGATGGCGCGCAGCACGCCGACGCTCTCCAGGATCCCGCTCGCGCCGCACGCGTGGCCGATGACCGACTTGGGCGCGGTGATCGCCACGTCCCGCGCGTGCGCGCCGAACGCCCGTTTGATGGCGGCGGTCTCGGCCCGGTCGCCCTGCGGCGTCGCGGTGCCGTGGGCGCTGACCAGGTCCACGGCGGCCGTCTCGACGCCGGCGTCGGCGCAGGCCAGTTCGATCGCCCTGGCCGCCACCGCGCCGTCCGCCCGGGGTGCCACGGGGTGGTGGGCGTCGCAGGTGGACGCGGCGCCGAGCACCTCGCCGTGGACGGTCGCGCCACGGCGCAGCGCGGAGCGTTCCGACTCCAGGACGAGGACGGCGGCGCCCTCGGCCGGCACCATGCCGTCGCGGTCACGGTCGAACGGCCGGGACGCGAGCGCCGCCTCCGTCGCGGGCCGCTGGGAGAGCGCGTCCAGCAGGCGGAACGAGGCCAGCGCCGGTATGTCCAGCCAGCTCTCCACACCGCCGACGAGGACCACGTCGGCGGTGCCGTCGCGCACCGCGCGCAGGCCCGCTCCGATGGCGTCCGTCGAGGCCGCGCAGGCGGTCGAGAGGGTGAGGACCGGGCCCGTGACGCCCAGTTCCTGGGCGACGAGCCCGGCGGCCTGGTTGGGCAGCAGCCGGAGCAGCCCGAGCCGGTCCATCCGGGGCCAGCCGCTCCGGTTGAGCACGGTGACGAGTCGCGCGGTCTCGTCGAGCCCGCCGCCACCGGTGCCGACGTACAGGGCGTCCGGCGCGGTGCGCAGCCGCGCGTCGTCCCGGGCCTTCATCGCCGCGGTGAACAGCAGTTGCTGGAAGCGCGAGGTGCGGCGGACCTGCTGGGCGGACATGTGCGCGCGGGGGTCGAACCCCCGGATCACGCCCCCGACCTGGCAGGGCAGGGGCCCTTCGAGCTCCAGCGGCGAGATCGCGGGCCGCCCCGCGGCCAGGGCGTCCCACAGCTCGTCCGGTGTGCCGCCCGCGCACGACTCGACGCCGATGCCGGTCACCAGCACGCGGTGGCGCGCCGCCCGGGGTGTCACAGCGCGCCCGCCATCGCGTCGGCCACGTCCCCGACCGTGTGGAGGTCGGTGATCCGGATGCCGGTGTCCGCCAGCTCGACCCCGAACTCCTGCTCGAGGACGCTGATCAGCTCCAGCGCCTCCATGGAGTCGAGGCCGAGCACCGGCTGGCCGGGGTCGGCCGCGTAGAACAGCGCGGAATCGCGGGTGACGGCCGTTCCGGAGTCGCCTAGTTCCGGCCGGATGCCGGTGATGGCCCGGGTGACGACGTTCCATACCTCGGTCATGACGAATTCCTTTCGGGTGTGTTTCACGGCCGGGTGGCGGAGAAGTAGACGCAGCGCCGCGTGATGGTGAACGGGGCGCTCTCGTACAGTTCTTCCAGCGTTTCGGTGAGCAGTTCCGCGGCGATGCGCGGCGCTACCCCGGGTAACGCGGCCGTGGCGAACATCGGGGTCGAGCACAACGCGGTGAGAAAGCGCGGGCCGAGGGTGAACGCCCGCTCGTCGGTGACGACATCGGTGAATCCGGCCGCCGCGAGGGCGGCCTGGTAGTCCTCGGCCGTCCTGCGCAGCCCCGAGGGCCGGCCGGCGACCGACCGGGCCAGGGGGAGTCCGCGCTTCCGGGCGGTGGCGCGGGCCGCGCCGACCAGCTCGGCGTACCGGGGGAGATCGGCCGGGGACTCCGCGCCCGAGTAGAACGCCGAGTTGAACACCAGGCGCCCGCCGTCGGCCAGCACCCGCCCGATCGCGTCGAGCGCCTCGGCCAGGTCCGGTACGAGATGGACGCAGTTGGCCAGCACGACGACGTCGAAGACGTCCGCCGGGAACAGCCGGGAGACGGACGACGCGTCACCCACGGCGAACCGCGCCCGGTCGCCCAGCCGGACCCGCGCCGCGTCGAGCAGCGCCGGGTCGGGGTCGACGCCGACCAGGGACGTGGCCGGGTCGCGCAGCAGCAGGAGCTCGCTGACGGCCCCGTCCCCGCACCCCACGTCGAGGACGGCCGGCGCCGGGCCGGCCGGGATCAGGCCGAGCAGCGCGCGGTTCAGCTCGGCGTATTCGGGGTCGCGGCGCAGCGCGGCGTAATCCGAGGACGGTTGCGGGAACGGTGCGTTCATGAATTGACCCTCCGTCGGCCCGGCCGGGAAATGGCGCGGTGCGGATCGAATGACGGGGGCAGACGCTAGCAGCGCGTTTGACGGGCAACAAGGGAAGTTTTTTCCGTGCCGCCGTCCCGGCCTCCTTGATCAGCGAAAAGATCGCCCCTTCATTTTTGTTTCATCCTGCCCGGATAGCTTTCGCGGGCCGCACCGGGGATTTCTCGCCGGGGGTTTATCGAGGAGGGAAATCCTTGGAATTCATAGAATTGGGCGACAGCGCCGTTCCCGCCGGCCGGCTGGTCTTCTGGACGCCGGCCGCCCCGGCCTCCGCCTGGGCCGACGACCCCCGGGCGCCCGCGCTCGTCCACGAGCACCACGTGCGCACGGCCGCCGCCCGGGGGCCGGGGTACGTGGAACCCGCGTGGATCGGGGTGTCGTTCGCCGTGGGCCGCGCCGGCCGGCACCGGCTCGGTGCCGCGCTCACGGCCTGGCTGCGCGGGCACGAGCACCTGCGCAGCAGGCTGGTGCCGACCCCCGGGCGCTGTGTGCGCCGTACGCTCCCCGCGAGCGCCGTCACGCTGCGGCAGGAGGACGTCGGCGTCTTCGCCGACGGCGCCTCGGCCCGGCGGCAGATCGAGGCCTTCTTCGACCGGAGGGCCGACCCGCTGGGCTGGCCGCAGATGGTCTTCGCGACCGTCGAGGGCGCGGACGGGACGACGGTGTTCGCCGGGGCGGATCACGGCGTCGTGGACGCCTACACGCTCGCCATGGTCCCCGGGCAGATCCGCGCCGCCCTGTCCGGCCGTGCCGAGGGCCGGACCGGGCCCACCTATCTGGACTTCGGGGCCGAGGAACGGAACCTGATCGACCGGCTGCCGAGCGGGCCCGAGCGCACGGACCACTGGCGGGCCCTGCTCGACGACGCCCGTGGTGGGACGCCCGCGTTCCCCCTGCCGCTCGGCGCGTCCGGGGCGCCGCTCGCACAGCGCAGTACCTACCGCCGGCTGCTCGACGGACCGGCCGCCGCCAGGTTCGCCGCCGCGTCACGCGCGGGCGGGGGCAGCACCGCCGCGGGCATGCTCGCCTGCCTGGCGCTCGCCACGGCGGACGTCGCCGGGGAGCGGCCCCTGGCCGCGATCGGCCTGGCCAACTCCCGCACCGGCCCGTGGCGTACGGCGCCGGGCTGGTTCGTCGGCCTCCACCCGGTGCGGATCCCGGCGGCCGGGGCGGCCTTCGCCGACACGGTCGCCCTCGCCGCCGCCGAACTGCGCCGTCGCGGGCCCGGACCGGGCAGTTCGCCGCCGCACATCAGCCGGATGCTGCGCCGGGAGATCCGTCCCCGGTTCGTCGTCTCCTACTTCGACGTGCGCCGCGTGGCGGGCACCCCGCCCCAGCGGGGGGACACGATGCTGCGCAGCCGCGTCCACGGCCCGGCCGAGGTGTACGTGTGGCTGACCAGGAGCGACCACGGCGTGCACCTGTCGACACGCTTCCCCGACACACCCGTCGCCCGCGCGAACGTCGAACGCTTCGTCCTGGCCGCCGCGCACGCCGCCACCCGCGCCGCCGACGGCCACCGGGCCGAAGCCCTGCCCACCCCCGCCTAGCCGACCCTCCCAGGACCCCACGGAAGAAGGAGCCCCGCAGTGCGTATGACCCAGATCCTCGACTGGCGGCCCGAGCCGGGCGAAGTGGTCGAGTTCGAGCCGGCCACCGACCGGGCCCCCGTGCCGCACGGCGTGCCCGCTTCGCTCTTCCAGCGGTCGCACTTCGAGCTGGCCGCCGCCCACCGGGCCATCGGGCGACGGCAGTCGCCCTGGGTGGCCATGACGTTCGACCTGGAGGGCCGGGCCGACCTCGACGCGCTCACCGGCGCGTGGCAGGGGCTCGTCCGCCGGCACGAGGCATTCCACAGCTGGTACGAGCCGGAGGACGGGAACCTGGCCGGGTTCCGCCTGCCACCCGATTCGCTCACGGTGCGCCCGGTGCGCGTGGGCGACTTCACGGACGTGGCCGGCCTGCGCGCCCATGTGCACCGGAGGATCGACGAGCAGACCGCGGTGGGATGGCCGAGCCTGCTGGCCGGAGTGATCCTCCGGGACACGGTGTCCACCGTGTACTTCGCGATCGACCACGCCTACACCGACGGGCACTCGCTGGCCCTGCTGTTCCATGAGCTGCGCGCCCGCTACCACGCGGCCCGTACCGGCGCCTCGCTCCATCTGCCGCCCGCACCCGGCTACCTGGACCACAACCGCCGCGAGCGGGCACGCTCCGCGTCGCTGACCGCGGACTCGCCGGAGCTCGCCACATGGTCGGAGTTCCTGGCCGTGGGGGACGGCGGTTTCCCCGGCTTCCCGGTCGAGCTGGGCAACGACGCCGACGCGCTGCTGCCCGGCGTACGACACGCGTACTCGGTGCTCACCAGCGACGAGGCGCGCGCCTTCCGTGCCCACTGCGCCCGGCACGGGGGCGGGTTCGCCGCGGGCGCCTTCGCCGCGCTGGCCCTCGCGCAACGGGAGTTCACCGGCAACGACGTCTACCGTGTGCTCACGGTCGTGTCGACCAGGGGCACCCCCCGGATGCTGCACGCGCACGGCTGGCTGGTCAACTTCGTGCCCCTGATGTTCCGGCTGCCCTCCTCGCCCCATCTCGCCGACGCGGTCTCCGCCGCGCAGCAGGGTTTCCAGCGCGCCCGCGCGGGTTATGACGTGCCGCTGCACCGGGCGCTCGAACTGCTGCTCGACGGCCGGGAGGCCCCGACCATTCCGCCGATGGTGTCCTACCTGGACGGGCGGTCCGTGCCGGGCTCCCGTGACTACCTGAGCGCGGACGCGACGGTCCTGGCCGGCCCCGACAACGCCCGTGGCGTGTCGCTGTGGTTCAACTGGTTCTCCGACCGGGCCGAACTGGTGGTCAGCATGCCCGACACCGCGCAGGCCGCGGCGGGCGTGCCGAAGTACCTGGACCGGGTCAGGGAGATCATGCTCGCCGCGGCGGCCGGCTCGCCGCGCCTGCCCGGCCCGGTCGGCATCGGCTCCGGACGGCGGGTCGTGGAGGGGGTGTGAATCCGGCCCTTCCGGGCAGGAGCCCGTTCCCGGCGGCTGACCCGATCGGCGGCGCTCTTCCTGCGCGGACGTAGGCCCGGTGCCACGGTGAGTCGTGGAGACGGAGGTGGGAGCGATGCCCGGGGCGGCCGTCCGCTCGCGCGCCCGCCGTCGCGGCACGAGCGCGTGAACCCCGGTGAGGCCCGCAAGAGCACGCTCGAAGGGAGAACCATGTCCGCCAAGGTGTCCGACCATCTCCTGCAACGCCTGCGCGAATGGGGAGTCGAGCGGGTGTTCGCCTATCCGGGGGACGGCATCAACGGACTGCTGGCCGCGTGGGGCCGGGCCGACGACAAGCCCCGCTTCATCCAGGCGCGCCACGAGGAGATGGCGGCCTTCGAGGCCGTCGGCTACGCGAAGTTCTCCGGCGAGGTGGGCGTGTGCGCGGCCACCTCCGGGCCGGGGGCCATCCACCTCCTCAACGGGCTCTACGACGCCAAACTCGACCACGTGCCCGTGGTCGCCATCGTCGGGCAGACCAACCGCAGCGCCATGGGCGGTTCCTACCAGCAGGAAGTCGACCTCCACACCCTCTTCAAGGACGTAGCCTCGGACTTCTGCGAAGTGGTGACAGTCCCGGAACAGCTGCCCAACGTCCTGGACCGGGCGATGCGCACCGCGCGCGCCAAACGGACCGTGACCGCCCTGATCATCCCGGCGGACGTCCAGGAGCTGGACTACTCCGCGCCGACGCACGCGTTCAAGATGGTGCCCTCCAGCCTGGGCGCCCCCGCGTACGCGCCGGTCCCGGCGGACGAGGAGATCACCCGGGCCGCCGAGCTGATGAACGACGGCGAGAAGGTGGCGATCCTCGTCGGCCAGGGGGCCCGGTCCGCGCGCGCGGAGGTGGAGCGGCTCGCCGACCTCCTCGGCGCCGGCGTGGCCAAGGCGCTGCTCGGCAAGGACGTGCTCCCCGACGACCTGCCGTACGTGACCGGCGCGATCGGCCTGCTGGGCACCCGGCCCTCGTACGAGATGATGCGCGACTGCGACACGCTCGTCGTCGTCGGCTCGAACTTCCCCTACACCCAGTTCCTGCCGGAGTTCGGGCAGGCGCGGGCGGTGCAGATCGACATCGACCCGTTCATGGTGGGACTGCGCTACCCCTTCGAGATCAACCTCGTCGGCGACGCCCGCGAGACGCTCACCCGCCTGCTGCGGCAGCTGAAGCCGAAGAAGCACGGCGGCTGGCGGCACGGCATCGAGAAGAACACCGCCCGCTGGTGGGAGGTGATGGAACGGCGCGCCGCGGTCGACGCGGACCCCGTCAACCCCGAGTACGTCGTCCACGCCCTGGACGAGCTGCTGCCCCGGGACGCGATCATCACGGCGGACTCCGGGTCGGCGGCGAACTGGTACGCCCGGCACCTGCGGATGCGCGGGGACATGCGCGGTTCCCTCTCCGGCACGCTGGCGACGATGGGACCGGGCGTGCCCTACGCGATCGGCGCCAAGTTCGCCCACCCCGACCGGCCCGTCATCGCGCTCGTGGGCGACGGCGCCATGCAGATGAACGGCCTGGCCGAGATGATCACGGCCGCCAAGTACCACCGCGAGTGGCAGGACCCCCGGCTGATCGTCGCCGTCCTCAACAACCACGACCTCAACCAGGTCACCTGGGAGATGCGGGCCATGTCCGGCGCCCCCCAGTTCCTGCCCTCGCAGTCCCTCCCGGACGTGCCGTACGCGGACGTGGCCCGCTCCTTCGGGCTGGACGGCGTGCGCGTCGAGAAACCGGAGGAGGTCACCCCCGCGTGGGAGCGGGCCCTCGCCGCCTCCAAGCCCTTCGTCATCGACTTCCGCACCGACCCGGCCGTACCGCCCATCCCGCCGCACGCCACCCTCGACCAGATCGAGGCCGCGACGGCCTCCGTCATCAAGGGCGACAGCGACCGCGCCGCCATGGTCCGGCAGGGGTTCAAGGCGAAGATCCAGGAGATGCTGCCCGGCGGCAAGCACCGGGGGAGCGGGACGGAGGAGGGGAAGTGATCCCGCGCTCCCGGAACCCGTTCGCGCCGGCCCGGCTGGCGCGCAACGTCCGCCACGGCCGCTTCGAACGCTCCCTGTCCCTGCTGACGGCGGCCGGCGCGGTCATCACCGCCGCCGAGATCTACCTGGAGCACGACCGGGCGAGCTTCGGCAACCGGGTGATGTGGTGGCCGGTGGTACTGGGCCCCGTCGGCGCGGCCGCCGGCGTCGCCGGGTTCCTCAGCGAACGGATGGCGCGCACCGCGCTGCCCATCGCCTCGGCGGCCATCGCCGCCAACGGCCTCCAGGGCACCTACCTCCACGTACGCGGTATCGCGGAGAAGCCCGGCGGCTGGGCGCTGGCCCGCTACAACATCGAGACGGGCCCCCCGCTGTTCGCCCCGCTGCTGGTGACCATGGTCGGCGGCATGGGGCTGCTGGCCGCGCTGCTGCGCAGGGAGCGATGACCCGTGGCACGCGAGGGAGGGAGCGGGGGGCCGCCGGGGACGACACCGGGCCGGCGCCCCTCCCGGTTCCCCGGCTACGACGTCCTCGCACAGGCCGGCACCTGGGACGCCACGACCTCCGCCGTGGTGTTCGCCCGCACGGCCCGCCAGCCCGAGCTGCGGTTCTTCACCCTCGCCGAGGAAGCCGTCGCCACCCAGCTCTTCGACCACCTGCTGGCCCAGTGGGACGACCCCAAGGTGCCGGTCCTGGAGATGATCGACGCACGGCTCGCCGAACGGCAGACCGACGGCTGGCGGTTCGAGGACATGCCCGAGGACGACACGGCGTGGCGGCTCTCGCTGCGCGGCCTCGACGACGACGCGCGCGAATGGTATGACGCGCCCTTCGCCGAGCTGTCGCCGGAGCGGCGGGCCACCCTGATCGAAGCCGTCCGCGCCCGGGGCTCCGACCGCTGGCGCGGACTGACGGCCGGTCACGTCTGGGGCCTGTGGACCCGCTACACGGCCACCGCCTTCTACTCCCACCCCTGGGCCTGGAACGAGATCGGCTACGGCGGCCCCGCCTACCCGCGCGGCTATATGCGCCTCGGCCTGGGCCTCCGCGAGCCCTGGGAGGTGCCGGACACCGAACCGGAGGAGGCACCGCCCGAGGACGACGGGAGCGAGGGCACGAAGGACGACGACCTGCCCGCGCGGCCCGGCGCGCCGCGCACGGGCATCGCCGGCCTCGTCACGAGCGCGATCGGGACCCTCCGGCAGACCACCTCCCCCCTGGGCCGGGTGCGCGACCGCAACGCCTCGGCCTGGCTGCTCCCGCGCGGCGACGCCCGCTTCGACCGCCGGCTCGTCGAGGGCATGCGGCGCTTCGACGACCGCGACGAGGTGGACCTCGTCGTCGTCGGCTGCGGCGCGGGCGGCGCGACCCTGGCCCAGCGCATGAGCCGGTACGGGTGGTCGGTCGTCTGCCTGGAGGCGGGCCCGTTCTGGGACCCCGACAGCGACTGGGTCAGCGACGAGGCCGCCTCCCACCACCTGTACTGGAACGACCCCCGGGTGATCGCGGGCGAGGACCCCGTCCCCCTGGGCGCGAACAACTCCGGGCGGGGCGTGGGCGGCTCCACCGTCCACTTCGCCGGGTACGTCCCCCGGTTCCACCCCTCGGACTTCCGCACGTACACCGAGGACGGCGTGGGCGCCGACTGGCCGCTGGACTACGCCGACCTGCGGGCCTCGTACGAACGGATCGAGCAGGAGCTCCCGGTGGCCGGGCAGTACTGGCCCTGGGGCGACCCCCACCCCTATCCCCACGCGCCGCACCCCGTGAGCGGCAACGGGGAGGTGTTCCTGCGCGGCGCCGCGGCGCTGGGCCTGGAGGCCCGCGTGGGGCCGGTCGCCATCACCAACGGCCGCTTCGGCAACCGCCCCCACTGCGTCTACCGGGGCTTCTGCCTCCAGGGCTGCAAGGTCAACGCCAAGGCGTCCACCCTGATCACCCATGTGCCCGACGCCCTCGCCCACGGCGCCGAGATCCGCGCCCAGTGCATGGTCACCGGCGTCGAACTGGACGAACGAGGGCGCCTGGCCACCGGCGTCCGCTACGTCCGCGACGGCCGCGAACGGTTCCAGCGCGCCCGTACCGTCGCCGTCGCCGGATACTCCATCGAGACCCCGCGCCTGCTGCTGAACTCCACCAGCCGGCGCTTCCCCGACGGCCTGTGCAACGACCACGACCTCGTCGGCCGCTATGTGATGGTGCAGGGCGCGCCCCAGACCTCGGGCCGGTTCACCCAGGAGGTGCGCTCCTACAAGGCGCCACCGCCGGAGGTCACCACCGAGGAGTTCTACGAGACCCGCTCCGACCGGCCCTACCGGCGCGGTTTCTCCGTCCAGAACGTCTCCCCCCTGCCCATCGTCTGGGCCGAACACGTCACCGCCCAGGGCCACTGGGGCGAGGACCTGCGCCGCTACATGCGCGACTACGTCCACTGGGCCACCCTCGGCGCCCTGTGCGAGCTGCTGCCGCAACCCGGCAACCGCGTCACCCTCGCCGAGGAGAAGGACCGTTACGGCCTGCCGGTGGCCCGCTTCAGCTACAGCCAGTGCGAGAACGACCGGCAGGTGATCCGGGCCGCGGAGGCGGTGATGGAGGACATCCTGCGGGCCGCCGGGGCGAGCGAGGTGATGACGATCAACCGGTACGCACACCTCGTCGGGGGCTGCCGCATGGCGCGCGACGCCGCGCACGGCGTCGTGGACGCGGACCTGCGCACCTTCGCGGTGCCCAACCTGCTCCTCACCGACGGCAGCGTGCTCCCCACCCAAGGCAGCGCCAATCCCGCGCTGACCATCATGGCGCTCGTGGACCGCGCTGCCGGACGGCTGGCCGCCGGGGCCCGCACCGGACTCCGCACCCCCTCCGGGGGCCGGCGGTGACCCCGGTGGTGGGCGGCGTCGAGACCGCCGTCTACACCGTCCCCACGGACGGGCCGGAAGCCGACGGAACCCTGGCCTGGAACTCGACGACCCTCGTCCTGGCCACCGTCCGCTCCGAAGGCACCACCGGCCTCGGCTACACCTACGGCGCGCCCGCCACGGCCGACGTGATCGCCTCCGAGCTCGCCCCCCTCCTCGTCGGCCACAGCGCCTGGGACGTCCCCGCCGCGCAGGAGGCGATGAGCCGGGCGGTGCGCAACATGGGCCGGCCCGGACTGGTCGCGGGCGCGATCTCCGCCGTGGACATGGCCCTGTGGGACCTCAAGGCCCGGCTGCTGGACCTCCCCCTCGTCCGGCTCCTCGGCGCCCACCGGGCGGAGGTCCCCGTCTACGGCAGCGGCGGCTTCACCACGTACGACGACGAGCGACAGGACCGCCAACTGCGGCACTGGGCCTCGGAACAGGGCATTCCACGCGTCAAGATCAAGATCGGGGAGGACCGGGGCCGGGGGGAGGGCCGCGACCGCCACCGCGTCGCCCGCGCACGCGGGAGCGTCGGGGACGGCGTGGAGCTCTACGTCGACGCCAACGGCGCCTACACCCGCAAACAGGCCGTCCGCGTCGCCCGGTACCTCGACGACCACGGCGTCACCTGGTTCGAGGAACCGGTCTCCTCCGACGACCTGGCCGGCCTGGCCCTCGTCCGCGCCGCGACCGCCGTGGACGTGACGGCCGGCGAATACGGCTACACGCTGCCGTACTTCGGCGCGATGCTGGCCGCCGGAGCCGTGGACTGCCTCCAGGCCGACGCCACCCGCTGCGGCGGCCCCACGGTCTGGCTGCGCGCCGCGGCCCTGGCCGAGGCCCGCGGACTCCACGTGTCGGCGCACTGCGCCCCCCACGCCCACGCCCACGTGGCGGCCGCCGTGCCCAACCTCCGGCACGTGGAGTGGTTCCACGACCACGTCCGGATCGAGAACCTGCTCTTCGACGGGACCCTCGACCCCGAAGGAGGCGTCATCCACCCCGGCCGGGACGGCACCCCCGGGCACGGGCTGACGCTGCGGAACGACCGGGCCGGCCCCTACCGCGTCCGCTGACCCCACCGCACACGAGCGAGAAAAGGCGAGAAAAGGGCAGACACCATGCACGAGACGGCCTCGGCGGCGACCCCGCCCCCCACCGGCGGCTCACCCCGCGCGCCGCGGAGCCGGACGCGGGGGTGAAGGTCCCCACCGCTCCGGCCGAGCCCGCCACGCCGCTCGCGCCCGGCCCCGGGCCCGGCGCGAAGGGGCTCAAGGCCGGTGCCCTGGGGCTGTTCTCCTCGGTGGCCATCGGCATGGCCTCCACCGCCCCCGCGTACAGCCTGGCGGCGACGCTCGGCCTGATCGTGGCCGGCGTCGGCCTCCAGGCACCGATCATCACCATGCTGGCCTTCGTCCCCATGCTGCTGATCGCCTACGCCTTCCGCGAGCTCAACGCGACCGACGCCGACTGCGGAACCACCTTCACCTGGGCCTCCCGCGCCTTCGGACCGCGCGTCGGCTGGATGGGCGGCTGGGGCATCATCGTCGCCGACATCATCGCCATGGCGAACCTCGCCGAGATCGCCGGCATCTACGGCTTCCGGCTCCTCGGGTACGACTCGCTCGCCGGAAGCCGGCTGTGGACCACCGTCGCCGGCATCGCCTGGATCGCCGTGACGACCGCCGTCTGCTACGTCGGCATCCAGGTGTCGGCCGTCCTCCAGTGCTGGATGGTGTGCGTCGAGGTCGTCGTGCTGCTCCTCTTCGCCGTCACCGCCCTGGTCAGGGCCTACGGCACCGGCGCCCCGCCGGCGTCGCTCCCCGTCTCCGCCTCCTGGTTCAACCCCCTCCACGTCCCCTCCGCCAAGGCCCTCACCGAGGGCATCCTCGCCGCCGTCTTCATCTACTGGGGCTGGGACACCGCCGTCGCCGTCAACGAGGAGACCACCGACAGCAGGAACACCCCCGGGCGCGCCGCGGTCGTCTCCACCGTGCTCCTGCTCGTCGTCTACGCCCTGATGGCGACCTCGGCACAGGCGTTCGCCGGCATCGGCACCGACGGCACCGGCCTCGGCAACGCGGCCAACTCCGGCGACGTCCTCTCCGGCCTGGGCGGCGCCGTCTTCGGCACCCAGGGCTCCGGCTGGTTCCTCACCAAACTGCTCATCTTCACCGTGCTGACCTCGGCCGTCGCCTCCACCCAGACCACCATCCTGCCCCTGGCCCGCACCGTCTTCTCCATGGCCGCCCACAAGGCCGTCCCCTCCCGCTTCGCCCGGGTCCACCACAGGTTCCTCACCCCCACCTGGTCGACCGTCGGCGTGGGCGCCGTCTCCATCGGCTTCTTCGCCCTGCTCACCGTCATCAGCGGCGACGTCCTCGCCGACTCCATCAAGGCCGTCGGCCTCGCGATCGCCTTCTACTACGGCCTCACCGGCTTCGCCTGCGTCTGGTACTACCGCGCACTGCTCACCCGCAGCCCCCGCGACCTGCTGTACAAGGGAGTGCTGCCGGGCCTCGGCGGGCTCATGATGCTCTGCCTGTTCTGCTACGCCGCCTTCGTCGTCTACGCGGACCCCGCCTACGGCGCGACCTCCTTCGACCTGCCGATCATCGGACGGACCGGCGGGGTGAGCGTCGTGGGTCTCGGCGCCCTGCTGATCGGCGTCGTCCTGATGCTCGTCATCACCCGCGAGCACACCGCCGCCCTCAACCTCCAGCGCGACCTGCTGCCCCGGCACCTGCCCGCGCTCACCGGCGTCGAGACGGCCAGCCGCTACCTGCCCGCCGACAGCCGCTCCGGCGTGGGCGGCGACTGGTTCGACGTCATCCCGCTCTCCAGCGCCCGCGTCGGCCTGGTCGTCGGGGACGTCATCGGCCACGGGCTGAGCGCCGCCGCCACCATGGGCCGGCTGCGCACCAGCGTCCGCGTCCTGGCCCGGCTCGACCTCCCACCGGACGAACTCCTCGACCGCCTCGACGACGTGGTCGGCCAGAACGCCGAGGAACAGGCCGCCGAGGAACGGGCGCGCGGCCACGCCCGCGCCGGGCCGGACACCGGCCGCGACGAGGCCCTCGGCGTCACCTGCCTGTACGCCGTGTACGACCCGGTGTCCGGGTGGTGCAGCATGGCGCGCGCGGGACACTCACCGCCCGCCGTCGTCGACCCCGGCTGCGGCACCGTCAGCTACCCGGACCTCCCGCCGGGACCGCCCCTGGGCCTGGGCGGCCCGCCCTTCCAGAGCACGGAACTCCACCTGCCCGACGGCAGCCTGCTCGCCCTGTTCACCGACGGGCTCGTCCAGACCCCCGACCACGACACCGAGACCGGGCTCCGCCTGCTCACCCGCGTCCTCACCCACTGCCACAGCCCCCTGGAGGAGCTCTGCGACCGCACCGTCGCCGCGCTGCTGCCCGGCCCGGTGGACGACGACGCCGCCCTGCTCCTGGCCCGCGCCCGGCGGCTCGGCGAACACCAGGTGGCGGTCTGGGAACTGGACGCCGAGCCGACCGCCGTCGCGGACGCCCGGGCCGCCACGACCCGCCGGCTGCGCGAATGGGGGCTCGAAGACCTGGCGTTCACCACCGAACTGATCGTCAGCGAACTGGTCACCAACGCCGTCCGCTACGCCGCCGGCGGCCCCGTCCACGTCCGTCTCATCCGCGACAGCAGCCTCGTCTGCGAGGTCTCCGACACCGGCCACACCGCGCCCAACCTGCGCCACGCCGCCGCCGACGACGAGGGCGGCCGGGGCCTGTTCATCATCGCCCAGCTCACCCAGCGGTGGGGCACCCGCTACACCCCCACCGGCAAGACCATCTGGACCGACCAGCCCCTGCCGGCGACGGAGTGAGGGCTACCCACCAGCTGCTCCCCGGCTACTCCCCGGCTACTCCCTGCTCCCGAAGTCCTGGGTCCAGAAGGGCCCTTCGGGACCGGTGGCGACACCGACGCCCATCTCCCGGAACGCGCAGTCGAGGATGTTCTCCCGGTGGCCCGCGCTGCGCATCCAGGCGTCCATCACCGCGGCCGGGGTCGCCTGGCCGCGGGCGATGTTCTCCCCGTAGGCCTCCCAGTGGTAGCCGGCCGCGGATATCCGGCTCCCGGGGCCCGCGCCGTCCGGGTTCGTGTGGCTGAAAAAATGCTCCTCGGCCATGTCGTCGGAGTGCTTCTGGGCGGCGGCGGTCAGCTGGGAGCTGACCCGAAGGGGCGAGCAACCCGCCGCCTGCCGCTGGGCGTTGACGAGGATGACGACCTGCTGCCGGAGGGATTCCGCCGGCGCCGCCTGGGCGGCGGGCGGCCGGACGAGACCGCAGACGGCGACGGTGGCGAGGGCGGTGGCGAGCGGGGCCGGACGGAGGGCGTGGATCGCCGGACGAGGGCGCACGAGGACTCCCGGTGGTCGAGGCCGGCTCTTCGCGGGAGGGCAGGGCGGGGCAGGGCAGGGCGGGGCGAAGCGGCCGGAACGGCGTGACGGCGGTTCCAGGATTCCCCACGCTCCGGGTCCGGTGAACCGGCGTTCAGCCGCTGACGGGGGCGCGCGGCGGAGCCCGTGCGGTGCCGGGCGCGCCGCGGTCGCGCGGTGGGGCGGCTGCGACGTGCGGGATCCCCGCGCGCGGTCCCGGGGTGGCGCGTGGTCGGCGACGGACGGCTCAGGTCTGGCTGTCGCGCCTCAGCTTGGCCGCCCGCTCGGCGGCCTTGAGAGCGCGGTCGAGGGACTCCGCCGTGCCCCGCTTCGCCTCACGCATAGCCTCCTCCTCCAGCTCCGTGATCTCCTGGGACCGGTGGGCGGCGTCGCGTGATTCCGGTGCCGGTTCTGGTTTCTCGCGCTTGTGGTGCGGGGTGTCGCCCATGCGGATCAGTCCTTCCGTGCGCCGGGTCCTGACTGGCGATCCTCCGGCCAACATCGCACGGTCCGCCCCGCCCCGCCAACGCACACCGGCCGTTTTCGGCGGGGTTTCCCCGATCCACCCGCGTGACGCGGTTTCGGTCCGGCCGTCGAGGGCACCCGAAGGGACCGGAAGGAACGGTTCATCGCGACCTGACGAGAGGAAGGGCTCACGTGGCCGCCCATCACGAGTCGTCGCACCGGGACGCCCGGACGGCACAGGACCCGAAGGACGAACAGCTGGCGTGTTTCCGCGCGGCGCCGGAGCACGACGCCCTCACCACCGACCAGGGCGTACGTGTCGACGACACCGACAACGCGCTGCGCGCCGGCACCCGGGGCCCCACCCTGCTGGAGGACTTCCACAACCGCGAGAAGATCACGCACTTCGACCACGAGCGGATCCCCGAGCGGGTCGTCCACGCCCGTGGCGCCGGGGCCTACGGGTACTTCGAGCCGTACGCGTCCCTGAGCGAGTACACCTGCGCCGACTTCCTCGCCGAGGCGGGCCGCCGCACGCCGGTGTTCGTGCGCTTCTCCACCGTCCAGGGGCCGCGCGGCTCGGCCGACACCGTCCGTGACGTACGGGGTTTCGCCACCAAGTTCTACACCCGCGAGGGCAACTACGACCTGGTCGGCAACAACATGCCGGTGTTCTTCATCCAGGACGCCGTCAAGTTCCCCGACTTCGTCCACGCGGTGAAGATGGAGCCGCAGCACGAGATGCCGACGGGGGCCTCGGCCCACGACACCTTCTGGGACTTCGCCTCCCTCCAGCCCGAGACCACCCACATGCTGATGTGGCTGATGTCGGACCGGGCCATCCCGCGCAGCTTCCGGATGATGCAGGGCTTCGGGGTGCACACCTTCCGGTTCGTGACCGCCGACGGGCGGGGCACCTTTGTGAAGTTCCACTGGAAACCCCTGCTGGGCGTTCACTCGCTCGTCTGGGACGAGGCCCAGATCACCGCCGGCCGCGACCCCGACTTCAACCGGCGGGACCTGTGGGAGGCCATCGAAGCCGGCTCGTACCCCGAGTGGGAGCTGGGCGTCCAGCTGGTCCCGGAGGAGGACGAGTTCTCCTTCGACTTCGACCTGCTCGACGCCACGAAGATCATCCCCGAGGAACAGGTGCCGGTCCGCCCCGTCGGCAGGCTGGTCCTCGACCGCAACCCGCAGAACTTCTTCGCCGAGACCGAACAGGTCGCCTTCCACACGGCGAACGTCGTGCCCGGCATCGACTTCACCAACGACCCGCTGCTGCAGGGGCGCAACTTCTCGTACCTCGACACCCAGCTGATCCGGCTCGGCGGCCCGAACTTCAGCCAGATCCCCGTCAACCGTCCGCTCGCCGACGTCAACCACAACCACCGAGACGGCTACGGACAGCAGATCATCCACCCGGGCACCAACTACTTCCCCAACTCGCTGGGCGGCGGCTGTCCCGCCCACGCCGGCGCGGGCGGCGGCCCCGGCGTGTTCCGGCACTACGCGGAACGCGTCGAGGGGCAGAAGATCAAGGAACGCAGCCCCAGCTTCCAGGACCACTACAGCCAGGCCGCGCTCTTCTGGAACAGCATGGCCGAGTGGGAACGGCGCCACATCGTGGAGGCCTTCCGCTTCGAACTGGGCAAGGTCGAGTCCGGCCCGGTACGCGAGCGCATGGTCGGCAACCTGGCCCACGTCAACGGCGACCTGGCCGCGACCGTCGCCGACGGGCTGGGGCTGCCCGCCCCGAAGGCCGAGACCGGCATCACCGCGGCGTCGTCGCCCGCCCTGAGCCAGGAGAACCTGCGCGGGGAGAACGCCGCCCGGACGCGCAAACTCGCCGTCCTCGTCGCCCCCGGCACGGACGCCGGCCAGGTCGCCTCGGTCCGCGAGCGGCTGACGGACAGCGGCGTGCTGGTGGAGGTCCTGGCCGCCAGGGACGGGGAGGTCCCGGCCGCCGGCGGAGGGACCGTGAAGGTCGACCGGGCGCTGCCCACCATGGCCTCCGTCCTCTACGACGCCGTACTCGTCCCGGACGGCGCGGAGGCCGTGAACGCGCTCGCCGCCGAACCGGCGGCCGTGCGCTTCGTGGAGGAGGCCTACCGCCACGGCAAGCCCCTGGCCGTCCTCGGCGAGGCCACCCGCCTGCTCACCGCGGCCAAACTGCCCGGGGAGGTCGTCCTGGGCGAGGGGGCGGCGGAGTACGGCATCCTCACGGCCAACGGCACGACGGCCCCCCGGGAGCTGGCCGACGCGCTGGTCCAGGCCCTGGAACAGCACCGCTTCCCGTACCGCCCCGGACTGCTCAACTGAAGCGGCCGCTCCGGCTCCGGCGCCTGGGCCCAGGGCTCGGACACGGCCGGCGCGACGGCCATACGCCCAACGGGTTTACCGCGGCGGCGTCCGGAAACCCGACGCTGGATGGGCCCCGTGCGCCCGAGACCCGTACTTCCGAGGAGGGACGCGCCCATGCCGAGCCCTGACGACGCCCCCGGGCGTCTGCGGCGGAACCTGGAGGAGGAAGGCGATGCCTACACCGGCGGTGAGGACCACCCGTTGGGGGCCTACGCCGGAGCGATGGGCGTCTACGTGGCCTCGATCGGCGCGCCGGCGGCAGCCGCCCGGGTCACCCGTCGTGAGCTGCCGGACCCCTCGCCCTGGGACGTGCTGCTGTGCGCCGGGGCGACGCACCGGCTCTCCCGGCTGGTGGCCAAGGACCCGGTGACCAGCCCGCTGCGCGCGCCCTTCGCCCGCTACCGGGGCACCGAGGCCCCGGCGGAGCTGGCCGAGGACGTCCGGGGCAGCGGGGCGCGCAAGGCCGTGGGGGAGCTGGTGACCTGCCCGTTCTGCACCGGCATGTGGATCTCCACGGGGATCGCCGCCGGAATGGTCTTCGCGCCGCGCGCGACACGGCTGGCGGCGGCGACGCTCACCGCGCTCGCCTGCTCGGACCTGCTGCACTTCGCGCGCGTGCGGATGCAGCGGACCGCCGGGGAATGAGAGGCGCGGCGGCCTGCCCGCCTCCCCGGGGCGAGCTCTCCGCGGCGCTGGCCGAGACCCTCGCCCACGCCCCGGGCAGCCGACGGCTGCCCGGCCACGAACTGGCCGAGCGGGCGGACGTGTACGGGGAAGACCTCCAGCTCGCCCTGCACCTCTGCTACGAGCTCCACTACCGGGGCTGGGCGGGCGTCGACGAGCGCTGGGAGTGGGACCCGGCGTTGCTGGGCCTGCGTCAGGTCCTGGAGCGGCGCTTCCTGTTCGCCCTCCGCGCGGACGTCCCACAAGCCGGTGACGTGGAGGAGGCTCTGCGGGAACTGGTGCTGGACCGGGGGGACGGCCAGGACGTGACCCGGTTCCTGCGGGACCAGGGCGAGTGGTGGCACCTGCGCGAGTACGCGGCCCACCGGTCGCTCTACCAGCTCAAGGAGGCCGATCCCCACGCGTGGATGATCCCCCGGCTGACGGGCCGGGCCAAGACCGCCCTGGTCACCGTCGAGTACGAGGAGTTCGGCGCCGGCCGTGCCGAGCGGGTGCACGCGGAACTCTTCGCCGGCCTGCTGCGCGACCTGGACCTCGACGACTCCTACGGCCACTACGCGCCCGCCGTCCCGGCCGTCACGCTGGCCACGGTCAACCTCATGTCGCTCCTGGGTCTCCACCGGGCTCAACGGGGGGCCCTGGCCGGGCACTTCGCCGTCCTGGAGTGCACCTCCCCGCCCGGCTCCCGCCGGCTCGTCGAGGCGCTGCGGCGGCTGGACGCCGGGGCGGCGGCCATCGGCTTCTACGCCGAGCACGTCGAGGCGGACGCCGTCCACGAACAGCTCGTCCGCCACGAGGTCATCGGCGACCTGCTGGAAAAGGAGCCCCGGCTGGCGCCGGACGTCGCCTTCGGGATCGCCGCCACCATATGGCTAGAGGACCGCCTCACCGAGCACCTCCTCGCCGCGTGGAAGGCGGGCAGGAGCTCCCTGCGCGCACCCCTCGACTGATCACGCGCATCAGTCACTTCACGTCCCGTCGCGACCGGAGGCCGGACGGTTGCGGTGACTGGTGTCGCACCAGGGGAGGATCCGGCTGCGCCCGCAGGTGCACACGGCGACCACGGGCCGGTCCGAGCGCGTGATCGTGCCGTCCTCGGCGACGGCCTCGACGGGGCCCTCGACGAGCACCGGGCCGCCGGGTTCCTGCCGGACCCGCGTGGCCCGTCGTTCAGAGGCGCTGCGCACGGATCACCACCAGTTCCTCCGTCTCCTGCCCGGGCGCGAGAAGCCCTCGCCGGCGGAGCCATTCGGTACGGGAGCGCGTCACCGGGCCCAGGGGCACGACGCGGCGCTCCATGACGCGCGGTCGCAACCCGGCGGCGGTCAGCAGCGCGAGGGTGGGGCCCACCCCGCAGAGCGCGGAGTGGACGAGCAGCAGCACGCCCGACGGCCGCAGCACCGCGGCCACGTCCGCGCACAGCCGGTCCAGCACCACACGGCCGTCCCGGCCGCCCTCCCGGGTCCGGGCGGCCCCACGCGGCGGGCACAGGTCCGGGGGAGTGGGCAGGTACGGCGGATTGGCGAGCACGACGTCGAACCGCTCGCCGGCGACCGGGGACAGCAGGTCGCCGCGCACCGCCCGGATCCGGCGGCGGGCCAGCAGCCCGTTGAGACGAGCCGTGAGCACGGCCCGGGCGCAGACGTCGACCGCTGTCACCTCGGCCGCCCCCTGCCGGGCGGCGGCGATCGCCAGGACGCCGCTGCCCGTACCCACGTCCAGCACCCGGGCCGCGCGCGGCAGGGCCTCCCGGCGCAACGCGGCCGTCAGGAGACGGGTGTCCTCCTGAGGCCGGTACACGCCCGGCGGAACGATGAGTCGCATCCACCACGAGTGACCCGAACGCCCCCGCTTCAAACACCGGACGGCCGCCGTCGAATGGCGGGCGGCCGCGGGCTCTTCGACAGTGGTGCCATGCCCGCCCCGCCGCGATGACCCGTGAGGAACGCGCCGACGATGCCCCGACGGCCCCGTGCCCGCGAAGCCCCCGACACCGCGGCGGCCTTCGTCCGTCTGAAGAGGCTCGGACCCGGCGGGCCGGAACACGAGCGCGTCCGCCGGGAGATCATCGAAGCCTGGCCGCCGATGTCCGAACGGATCAGCCGTCGCTTCCGCGACCGCGGCGAGACCGCCGCCGACCTGCGGCAGGTCGCCGCGCTGGCCCTGGTGAAGGCGGTCGACAACTACGACCCGGAGCTGGGCCACGCCTTCCCCTCCTACGCGGTCCCCGCCACCCTGCTCCGTCCTCCGGGAGGCCCGCGCCGCCCTGGAGCAGGAACTCCGCGCCGCTCCCACGGCGGCCGACCTGGCGGCGGTCACCGGCATGAGCGAGACGGACGTCCGCGAGGGTTCGGGGTGCGTCGGTGGCCGGCTCGCCGTCCCCGGGGCCGCGATCACACGATCGCGGCCCAGATGAGGACGGTGACGGCGAAGAGGAACACCAGGGCGCCGATGACGAACACCGGCCCCTTGGCCCAGCCCCGCGATTGCTCGTCGCGCGGGCCGGTGCCCCCGGTGCTGTCCTCGCCCGGCGGCGTCTCACCCGGCGGCACCCCGCCGCCCGGCTCCAGACCGGGGGTGCGCTCGGGTTCGGGATCGTGCGTCATGGTGATGCCCCGTTTCCTCGGTGCGCGGGACCGTGCGGGTTCGGATCCGCTGGGCGTTCCGTTCGGCCCACCTTCACACGCTCCGGTCCCGGACGCGCGCCGGGACGCCCAGCGGTGTGAACCCCCGCCGCCCCGATGACCTCGCGGACGGCGGCCAGGACCTCCGGGACCCCGACGCGCAGGAGCAGCGGGTCCGGTACGTCACCGTGCGGATCCCCCGGGGGCCCCGGGTGCCAGAGCGCCGCGTGCCTCGGTGAAGGGGGCGGGCCCCACAGGGCCGGGGCCACGGGGCCGAAGAGGGTGACGCTGGGCGTCCCGTGGGCGACCGCGAGGTGGGCGAGGCCCGTGTCCCCGCTGACCACGGCGGACGCTCCGGCGACCAGCGCCGACAGCACCCCGAAGGGCAGGCCGCCCGTAAGCGGCCCGGCACCCGCCACCGCGACGGCGCCCACCAGCTCCTCCTCGCCCGGACCACCAGTGACCACCACCCGGTGCCCCCGCAGCAGCAGCCCGCGTACGACGTCGGTGTAGCGCCCGGCCGGCCAGCGCCGGGCGGCGGAAGCCGCGCCCGGGTGCACCGGGACCGCGCCCGGGGCGGGCGAGGCGGCGGCCGGGCGCGGCAGCAGCAGGACGGGGCTGTCGCGGTGCGGTCCGGCGAGCGCGGCGGAGGCGGCGTGGGCGACGTGGTGGGGGACGAAGCGGACCTGCTCCGCCGCCAGGCCCGGCAGCGCGTCCGCCAGGAACCGGGGCGCCTCCCGGGCGTACGTCTGCCGCAGCCCGTCCCAGGGGTCGTCGAGCCCCATGGCGTCCGCCGGGCGGGCCAGCGAGGGGTTAGGAGTAGGCGACCGCGTCGAGGTCGGCCGGGCGCAGCCCGGCGCACTCCAGCACCACGCCGCCGACTTCACCGGCTGCTCCCAGGCCGCGAACGGCACCGGTCGCTTGCCGTGCTTCCGCCGGGAGAACCGCTCCTCCTCTTCTCGGGGGGGCGACGGGCCCGGTCAGGGAGCGAGGGGCCGGGCGAACCACTCGACGGTCCGCTTGAGCCCTTCCTCGCGGCTCACGCGCGGCCGCCAGCTCAGCAGCCGCTCGGCCGTCGTGGTGTCGGGGCGGCGCTTCCCGGGGTCGTCCACCGGGCGGTCGACGAAGCGGACGGTGGACGCCGAACCGGTCAGGCCGATGATCCGTTCGGCCAGTTCGAGGACCGGCTCCTCGTCGGACCCGCCGATGTTGACCGGACCCGGGTAGCCGCTGGCGGCGAGGGCGAGAATGCCGTCGACCGTGTCGTCGACGTAGGTGAGGCAACGGGTCTGGCTGCCGTCCCCGGCGACCGTCACCGCTTCCCCCGCGAGGGCCTGCCGGATGAACGTGGGCACGGCGCGCCCGTCGTCGGCCCGCATCCTCGGGCCGTAGGTGTTGAAGATGCGGACGATGGCGGTGTCCGCGTCGTACGAGCGCCGGTACGCGCTGACCAGCGCCTCCGCGTAGCGCTTGGACTCGTCGTGGACGCTGCGCGGGCCGATGGGGTTGACGTTGCCCCAGTACCGCTCGTGCTGGGGGTGCTCCAGGGGGTCGCCGTACACCTCGGAGGTGGAGGCGAGCAGGAAGCGGGCGTGGTCCCGCAGGGCCCGCTCCAGGGCCGTGTGGGTGCCGACGCTGCCGGCCTCCAGGGTCTCGATGGGCAACCGGAGGTAGTCGCGGGGGGACGCCGGGCAGGCCAGGTCGAGGACCAGGTCGACCGGCCCGGGTATGGAGTCGAGGGCCGCCGGGTCGGTGACGTCCGCCTCGACGAAGCGGAAGCCCGCGCTGCCCGTCAGATGCCCGATGTTCTCACGGGATCCGGTCGACAGGTTGTCGACGCAGTGCACTTCCGTCCCGCCGGCCAGCAGCCGTTCACAGATGTGGGACCCGATGAAACCGGCTCCGCCGGTGACCACCGCGCGGTTCCACTCTCCGCCCATGACGGCCCTCCTTCGCACAGTGCGCGGCCGACAAGCCCGGCGTCGGGCCGGGGAGATGAGGGGGACCGTCGGCAACGCGGGATCGATTCCGGCCGCTCGCGCTCCTGGCGCGAAAGGTGGCGGCCCGGGGTCCGTTGCTCTTCGGGGGGCTGCTCACGGGCCCGATCACGGATGCCCGGTCTGTGCAGCGAGTAGCGACTCATCACAGCTTCGCACAGCACCCCGGGCTACTCCACTCGGGACGGAACCGGACCGCGTCTCCCGCCGCTCGGTGGGCGCGATTGCCGGTCCGGGGGGGGGAGCGGGGCGAGCCTGGAGGAGCGGCGAGTAAGGGAGCGGCTCCATGCGTGTATCCGTCATCGGCTGCGGCCATCTGGGCATCCCGCACGCCGTCGCGATGGCCGAGATAGGCCACGAGGTCATCGGCGTCGACCTCGACCGGCCGAAGATCGACCGCCTGACGCGAGGTCAATGCCCCGTTCATGAGGGCGGGTTGGCCGATCTGCCGGCCCGGCACACCGGGACCGGGCGGCTGCGCTTCAGCACCGACTTCGCCGAGGCGGCCGCCTGCGCGGACGTCCACTTCCTCGCCGTCGGCACCCCCCTCGACGCCTCCGGACGCGGCTACGACACCACCCAGGTCCTCGGCGCCGCCGAAGCCCTGGCGCCACATCTGACCAGGCCCTGCGTCGTCATCGGCAAGTCCACCGTGGCGGTCGGCACCACCCGGGAGCTGGCCGGGCTGCTGGCCCGCCGGGCACCGGCAGGGGAGGGCGTCGAGGTCGTCTGGAACCCCGAGTTCCTCCGTGAGGGACACGCCGTGGAGGACACCCTCGCGCCCGACCGCATCGTCGCCGGAGTGCCCTCCCGGCACGCCGAGGACGTCGTCCGCGAGCTCGACGGCCCCCTGCTGCGGCGGGGGATCCCGCTGTACGTCACCGACCACGCCACGGCCGAGCTGATCAAGACCGCCGCCAACGCCTACCTCGGCATGAAGATCTCCTTCATCAACGGGGTGGCCGACATGTGCGCCGCGGCCGGAGCCGACGTCCAGCAGCTCGCCGAGGCCATCGGCCTCGACCCGCGCATCGGCCGCGGCGGCCTGACCGCCGGGCCCGGCTACGGCGGCGGCTGCCTGCCCAAGGACGTCCGGGCCTTCACCGCCGCCGCCGAAGCCCTCGACGCCCCCGAGGCGGCCGCCCTCCTGAGCGCGACCGAGAGGGTCAACGACTCACGGCCCGCCGCCGCCCTCCGCCTCGTCGAGGAGACCCTGGGCCGCGCCGTCACCGGCGCGAAGGTCACGGTGTGGGGCGCGGCCTTCAAGGCCGGCACGGACGACATCCGCGAATCCCCCGCCCTCGCGATCGCCGCGCTCATGCACCACCAGGGCGCCGCCGTCACCGTCCACGACCCCCTCGCGGTGCCCACCGCGCTGACCCACCACCCCTACCTCACCTACGAGACGGACCTGGAGGCGTCCGTCACCGGCGCCGAACTCGTCGTCCTGGCCACCGAGTGGCCGCACTTCCGCCACGCCGCCCCCGACCACCTCGCCACCCTCGTCGCCAGGCCGGTCCTCGTCGACCTCCGCAACCTCCTCGACGCCCGCACCTGGCGCGCGGCGGGCTGGACGGTCCGCCAGCTCGGCCGCCCCGCTCACGAAGGGCGGTGACCCCGACCCCCGCCGGCCCCGGGGCGGCGACCACCCGCACGCTCCTCTTGTGACCCGGAGGCGTGAACGGGGTCTGTCCCTGAGCGCCGTACGCGGCGAGCGCTTCCAGCACGGGTGCGCACGTATGGTCCATGAAGGACCGCCTTCCCCGGTCGGCGACGGACAGACGTCCGCGCGGCGGATTCCCCTGCGCGTTTCCTACGCGTTCCCGATGCGGAGCGTCGGCGTGGCGGGCAGCGGCGGCCGGGGACGGCTCGCGAGCGACGGGTCCACCCTGGCGCAGCGCCACAGTTCCTCGGCGTACGGGACGGCGACGCACAGGGCGACGGACGCGAGGACGCCCGCCCGGGCGCGGCCGGACAGCGGCCGGGCCTTGGGCCGCAGGCGGAAGTCCGCACGCGCGGGGCCCCGCCCGAAGAGCGCCAGGGCCTGGTCCCAGTGGAGGGCGGTCAGGGAGAGGACGGCCATGAGCGGCACCGTCTCCAGCAGGCTGTGCACGTGCTGCTCGGTCGTCGTGACCCGGCGCCGCTCCTCCGCGTACGCCACGTCCCAGAAGGCCGTGGCCTGATGGGCGCACAGCCCGAGCAGGGCCCACGCCAGCACGCCCGCGTCGACCTGGCAGAACAGCCCGAGCAGCACCGGGAACCCGGCCTCGGTGAGCATGACCGCGTGGATGACGGACTCACGGGTACCGGCGGTGCGCTCGATGCCGGAACGCCGGTGCAGCCACCAGTCGGCCAGGCCCGCGCCGATCCACAGCGGCACCACGAAGCCGACCAGGATCCGCCGCGTCGCGTCGTCGACCCCGGCGTGGCGCCGGGCCTCTCGGTTCACGAAACGCTCCGCTCCGGGCACCCCCGCCCCCAGGAACCGCCGCAGCCGCCGTCGTACGATCGCCCTCACCGCAAGGCCCTCCACTCCAGCCGGGAATCTCCACCCCACGCCGCCCGGCCGGCGTCCGCAACCGGGACGGGCCGTCCGAACGGAGCAGGCATGGCGGGCACCGGCCCGGGGCAGGTGCCAGCCTGACCTGTGGGGACGGCACCGGCCGTCCCCGCACCCCCGATCGCCTACCCGCGACCTCCGAGGCGGTAACCATGACCGCGTACGACGACATGACCACCGCCGCACGGTCCCCGCACCCGCGCGCGGCGGTCTTCGACGTGGACGGCACGCTCGTGGACACCAACTACCTCCACGCCGTCTGCTGGTGGGAGGCATTCCACCAGCAGGGCCACCGCGTGGCCATGACGGACATCCACCACACCGTCGGCATGGGCTCGGGCCGGCTCCTGGACCGGCTGCTCGGCGAGGACCGCGACCACGACGGCGACGACGCCCTCAGCGCGGCGCACAAGTCCCTCTACGCCACCTATTTCGACCGCCTCCCCGTGCTCGACGGAGCGGCCGACCTGCTGCGCGCCCTCGCCGACCGGGACTGGCGGATCGTCCTGGCCACGTCCGCGCAGTGCTCCGAACTCGAGGCGCTGCGGCGCGCGATCGGCGCCGACGACGCGATCCGCGACGCCACCAGCGCCGATGACGTGGACGCGAGCAAGCCCGCCCCGGACCCGGTGCGCCAGGCCCTGGAGGACGCGGAGACGCCCCCGGAGCGGGCGCTGTTCGTCGGGGACACCGTCTGGGACGTCGAGGCGGCGCGCCGGGCCGGGGTGGGCTGTGTGGCGCTGCTGTCCGGGGGGATCGGCCGGGCCGAGCTGGAGGAGGCGGGGGCGATCGCCGTCTACCGCGACCCCGCCGCGCTCCTGGCGGGCCTGGACGACAGCCCGTTCGGCCGGATGGAGCGGGCCTGAACCGACAGCCGTACGTGTGGGTTCCGGTTTCCGCCCACCGATGCCGGGAAACCGGAACCCATGGTGCGAATCGGCTACACGATGATGACGGAACAGGCAGGGCCGAGGGATCTCGTCGCCCATCTCGTGGGCGCCGAGGAGGCGGGTTTCGACTTCTCGGTGATCTCGGACCACTACTTCCCCTGGCTCGCCTCCCAAGGACACAGCCCCAACGCGTGGGCCGTCCTGGGGGCCGCCGCGCAGGCCACCTCCCGCATTCCGCTGATGACCTTCGTGACCTGCCCCACCACCCGCTACCACCCTGTCGTGGTCGCCCAGCAGGCGGCCACCGTCCAGGCCCTCTCCCAGGGGCGCTTCCGCCTGGGGCTCGGCTCCGGGGAGAACCTCAACGAGCACGTGGTCGGCGAGGGCTGGCCCTCGGTCGACGTCCGGCAGGAGAAGCTGGCGGAGGCGGTGACGATCATCCGGGCCCTGTTCGAGGGCCGGACGCTCACCCACCACGGCGCCCACTACGACGTCGCCCACGCGAAGCTGTGGGACCTGCCCGACCCCGTCCCGCCCATCGGCATCGCCGTCTCCGGCGAGGACTCCTGCCGCATCGCCGGCCACCTCGCCGACCTGGTCATCGCCACCGAGCCGCGCAAGGAACTCCTCGACTCCTTCGACAGCCACGGCGGCGCCGGCAAACCCCGCGTCGGCCAGCTGCCCGTCTGCTACGACCGGGACCGCGACGCGGCCGTCGCCCGCGCCCACGACCAGTTCCGCTGGTTCGGGCTGGGCTGGCCGGTGAACGCCGAGCTCCCCCACGACATCGCCTTCGCCTCCGCGTCGCGGTTCGTCACCGAGGACGACGTGGCGGACGCCATCCCGTGCGGCTCGGACGTGCGGGACTTCGTCGAGGCCGTCCGCCCCTACGCCGAGGCCGGCTTCACCGAGATCGCCCTCGTCCAGATCGGCGGCGGCCACCAGGAGGAGTACCTCCGCTGGGCGGCCGCCGAACTCCTCCCGGCCCTGCGCGAACTCTGAACCCCGCGCGAACCCCGAGGGCCGCGGACGCCCCGCGTCAGCCCAGCAGCCGGGCCGCGACCTTCAGATCCGCCACCAGCCCCGCGTACATCGCGACCCGCTCCTCGTCGGCCGCCCGCAGCACCGCGGACGGGTGGATGGTGGCCACCAGCGTCCCCCCGCCCTCCCCGGAGCCGTCGAGCGCCGGCAACGGCAGCGCCAGGCCACGCTGCTTCCCCACCCTGAACGACGAGCCGAACAGCGCCTTCCCCGCCGTCGCGCCCAGCGCCACGACCACCTCGGGAGCGACCAGGCGCAGCTCCTCCGCCAGCCACGGCTTGCACGCCCTGATCTCCTTCAGATCCGGCGCCTTGTGGATGCGGCGCTTGCCGCGCCGCGCCGGCTCGAACGTGAAGTGCTTGACGGCGTTGGTGACATACGTCCCCTCGGGGTCGATGCCCGCCTCCCCGAGGGCCCGGTCCAGCACACCACCGGCGGGGCCGACGAACGGCCGGCCCTCTCGGGCACATAGGGCCCCGCGTCGTAGCCCTCGGGTCCTCGTGACATGTCGATCCTCCCTGGGGTCGGTCACAGTGTCGCCCCCGTGCCGTCCGATCGGCGGCTCTCGCCCTGCGCCGTGGTGTCGCGAGTGCCACGGTGGGCATGTGCGTGAATGAGCGAGAGGAGTCAGCGATGCCCAGGGGTTCCAGCTCCAAGCGTGAGCGGCAGTACGAGCACATCAAGGACAGCGCGCTGGACCGGGGGGAGAGCACGAAACGGGCGGAGGAGATCGCGGCACGCACCGTCAACAAGGAGCGGGCCCGCTCGGGGGAGTCGAAGACGGCCAGCCGATCCTCGCTGCAGGACATGTCGCCCTCGGAACGCGGCGGGAAACGCTCGCACTCCGGATCCCAGGGCCCGACCAAGGAACAGCTCTACAACGAGGCCAAGCAGAAGAACATCGAGGGCCGCTCGAACATGAACAAGGACGAGCTGAAGCGGGCCCTGGGCCGGAGCTGACCGGGCACGGGGGGCCGCATGTCCGCGAACGGAGCAGCCGGAACGGAACCGCCGGAAGCCGGGGGGCCCAGGCGGGACGGCCGTCAAGAGTCCCCGGCCCAACGGGCGGACCGCCGCTGGACCGAACTCCTCCAGGAAGTACGCGTCACCCAGACAGGTGTCCAGATCCTCTTCGGATTCCTGCTCACCGTCGCCTTCACCCCCCGCTTCGCCACCCTGGGCGACACCGACCGTGCCATCTACGTCGTCACCGTGGTGCTGGGCGCGGCCACGACCGGCGCCCTGGTGGGGCCGGTGGCCTTCCACCGGATCGTCAGCGGGCACCGGCTCAAGGCCCAGACCGTGACCTGGGCCGCGCGGCTCACCATGGCCGGCGTGGTCCTGCTGCTGGCCACCGTCACCTCGGCGCTGCTGCTGATCCTGCGGATCGCCCTCCACAACGCGGCGGTGCCCTGGGTGGTCGGCGGCGTGGTCGCCTGGCTGGTGCTCTGCTGGTTCGGGCTCCCCGGCTGGGCGCTGCACCGGTACGAACGCAGGAAATGACCGCCGGACCGGCGGACTGCTGCATCGGAAGGAAAGGAGCGTCACCCGAGATGCGCATCGCGTTCCTCATGGCACCGGAAGGTGTCGAGCAGATCGAACTCACCGACCCCTGGCAGGCCGTGCGGGACGCCGGAGGCACCCCCGAGCTGGTCTCCACCGAGCCGGGGCGCGTCCAGGCGTTCCACCACCTGGACAAGGCGGACACCTTCGCCGTCGACACCGACCTGGACCGGGCCCGGCCCGACGACTACGCCCTCCTGGTGCTGCCGGGCGGAGTCGCCAACCCCGACGCGCTGCGCCTGGACGAACGCGCCGTGGCGTTCGTCCAGGCGTTCTTCACCGCCGGGAGGCCCGTCGCCGCGATCTGCCACGCCCCGTGGACGCTGGTCGAGGCCGGCGTCGTCGGCGGTCGCACCCTCACTTCCTGGCCCAGTCTGCGCACCGACATCCGCAACGCGGGCGGGAACTGGGTCGACGAAGAAGTCGTGGTCTGCGGTGACGGCCCCAACACCCTGATCACCAGCCGTAAGCCCAAGGACCTCAAGGCGTTCGGCGCCGCGCTGACCGAAGAACTCCGGAAGCGGCACGGCGGGTGAACCTCAGCGGGTGAAGCGGTGGTCCTCCTCGATGACCGGGGCGGCCGGGGGTGGCGGCTGGGTATGCCGGCGTTTGAACACGCTCACATACGCGGCGGTGCCGAGGAAGCCGACCGCCATCAGGATCAGGCCGACAAGAGTGATGTTCATGCCCTGTACGTGCCAGTCCACGGCGAAGCTGAGGATCGCGCCCACAGCGATGAGGCCGATGCACCATCCCATGCCCATGGTTGATTACCTCCATCGGTTCGGCTCAGGAGCGCGTACCCCCGGCCGGGAGAGTCAACCATCGGGCCCGTGCGTATGGCCGCGGCCTCCTACCAATAGTGGCGCCGGCCGCCGACAGCGTGACCCGCCGCCCCCAGGACCCACAGAATCAGGCCTATGACCAGCAGGATGATGCCGATCGTCCACAGGATATGGAGACCCAGTACGAATCCGACGATGAGAAGGATGACACCTAGGATGATCACGACGATCTCCTGAGTTCTGTTCGCCTGTTCCCCAGGCTGGGAGGGCGGCTGCACGGGGCAGCCATTCTTTTCGCCCGAGCCGGCCTCGAGGCCGACAGGTGCCTCAAGTTTCATGATATCTCTGGGGCGGTGCGCCGGGAAGGTCCGGGAGCGCCACCGGGGGGCGGCGCTCCAGCATTCGCTACCTGCCGGACTTCTTTATCTTGGCGGCCGTCTCCTGAGCCTTTCCCTCCAGCTTCTCGATATGGCCCCGGGCCTCCTGCTTCGGGTCGCCCGTGACGCGCCCGGTGGTTTCCTTCAGGGCGCCCTTGACCTGCTTGGCCTTGCCCTTCGCCTTGCTCATGATCGCCACTCCAAAGGACGGAATTGCCTGTGCCTCCAGCTCACTCCTTGCCTTCCGCGCCCGCAACCGGGGTCCGGTGCGAGGACTGATTCGCTTCCCTGTGGCGCGAACGGGGGACACGCCCGTGCCCGACGGCTGAACTCCCCGTTTACCGGTCACGGCCGCAGGGAACGGAGAGGCGATGCCGCAGCTGGAGATCGATCGCATTCTGAAGCCCCCGGAAGGCACCTTCGACCCGGGCGGCGGCCTGGTCGGCCGGATCAGGGAATACCTCACCACCACCGATCACAAGACGATCGGGAACATGTACCTGGTGACCTCCTTCGGGTTCTTCCTGCTCGGAGGTCTGCTGGCGATGCTGATGCGGGCGGAGCTCGCCCGGCCGGGACTCCAGCTCTTCAGCACCACCCAGTACAACCAGCTGTTCACCATCCACGGCACGATCATGATGCTGCTCTTCGCGACCCCCACGTTCACGGGATTCGCCAACGCCGTCATGCCGCTCCAGATCGGCGCTCCCGACGTCGCCTTCCCCCGCCTGAACGCCCTGACGTACTGGCTGTTCCTCTTCGGCGGGCTGATGGTCGTCTCCGGGCTCGTCGTGCCCGGCGGGGCGGCGTCCTTCGGCTGGTTCGCCTACGCCCCGCTGAACAGCGGCGTCTACTCGCCGGGCGCGGGCGGCGACCTGTGGGCCATGGGCCTGGTGCTGACGGGAGTGAGCACGACGCTGGGCTCGGTCAATTTCATCGCCACCATCCTGTGCCTCCGGGCCCCCGGGATGACCATGTTCCGGATGCCCCTGTTCACCTGGAACGTTCTGCTCACGGCGGTTCTGGTGCTGCCCGCCTTCCCCGTGCTGACGGCGGCCCTCTTCGCACTGGAGGCGGACCGGAAATTCGGCGCGCACGTATTCGACGCCGCGAACGGCGGGGCCCTGCTCTGGCAGCACCTCTTCTGGTTCTTCGGCCACCCCGAGGTCTATATCGTCGCCCTGCCGTTCTTCGGGGTGGTGACCGAGATCATTCCGGTCTTCAGCCGCAAACCCGTCTTCGGCTACACCGGAATGGTCGGCGCGACCATCGCCATCACCATGCTCTCGGCCACGGTCTGGGCCCACCACATGTTCGCCACCGGCGCCGTACTGCTGCCGTTCTTCTCGCTCATGTCCTTCCTCATCGCGGTCCCGACCGGGGTGAAATTCTTCAACTGGATCGGCACCATGTGGCGGGGCAGCGTCTCCTTCGAGACGCCCATGCTGTGGGCGATCGGATTCATGGTCACCTTTCTGCTGGGCGGGCTCAGCGGAATCGTCATCGCCTCCCCGCCCCTGGACTTCCAGCTGACCGACAGTTATTTCATCGTCGCCCATCTCCATTACGTCCTCTTCGGCACCATCGTCTTCGCCATGTTCGGCGGCTTCTACTTCTGGTGGCCCAAGCTCACCGGGAAAATGCTGGACGAGCGCATCGGCAAGGTGCACTTCTGGACGCTGTTCACCGGCTTCCAGACGACATTCCTGGTACAGCACTGGCTCGGCGAGATGGGCATGCCCCGCCGCTACGCCGACTATCTGGCGGCCGACGGGTTCACCGTCCTGAACACCGTCTCCTCCATCGGCGCGTTCCTGCTCGGCCTGTCCACCCTCCCGTTCCTGTACAACGTCTGGAAGACGGCGCGGTACGGCGAGAAGGTCGAGGCCGACGACCCCTGGGGGTACGGGCGCTCGCTGGAGTGGGCCACCGGCTGCCCCCCGCCCCGCCACAACTTCGAGGCGATCCCACGGATCCGCTCCGACTCGCCCGCCTTCGACCTCCACCACCCCGAGGTCCGCGCCCTGCCGGTCGGCTCCGGCACGGCCGAGCCGACCCCCGACACGCTGGGAGAACACGGCGAATGAAGACCGAGGCATGTCTCTTCGCCGGTGTCGCGGTCTTCTTCCTCCTCACCGACGCGGTCTACATGTGGTTCTCCCAGGAACCGGCCGGCAGCGCGGCGCTGACCGTCTGCTTCCTCATGGCGTCCGTCATCGCCTTCTTCTGCGCCGTGAACCACCGCCGCAGGGGCGGCAGACCGGAGGACCGCCGCGACGGGCGGATCCACGAGCGTGCCGGCGCGCTGGACTTCTTCCCGCCGCACAGCGGCTACCCGCCCCTCACCGCCCTGGGCGCGGCCCTGCTGGTGCTCGGCATCGTCTACGGGCTGTGGCTGTTCATCATGGGAGCCGCCGTCACCGTCGCCGGAATCCTCGGCATGGTGTTCCAGTTCCTGAACGCGGACGACTGACGCGGACGACCGACCCGGGCGCCCCGGCGCCTACTCCTCCTCCGCCCCGGGGAGCGGCCCCAGCGTCCGGCCCGAGACCTGGAGCCGCTGCTCGGCGGTGGCCGGCATCTCCACCCGGTCCCGGTAGTACCAGGAGCTGAGCGCCGCCCGGAGCCGGTACCGGCGCGGCGACCCCACCGCCGGGCGGGACAGGGGCGCCGGGACGTCGCGCACCAGCAGCCGGTAGTGGTACGCGGCCGGGAGCGGCCTGCTCCCCTCGCGCATCCGTCCCTCCGGTGACTGGCTGACCGCCCCCGTCTCCTCACCCTCCCGCAGCAGCCTGCGGTCGTGGGCCTGCAGCGCCAGACAGACCCGCTTGGTGACGAGGAAGGCGAGCGGCGGCCCGGCGACCACCGCGACCCGGTAGATCCAGGTCAGCGCCTCCAGGGACACCCGGAAGACCATCGCCGTGACGTCGTTGGCCGCCGCCGCCAGCAGCACCGCGTAGAACACCACGGCCGCCACACCCAGGGCGGTGCGCACGGGCCGGTCCCGGGGGCGGTCGCACAGGTGGTGCTCCATGAGGTCCCCGGTGACCCACCTCTCGAAGAACGGGTAGAGATAGAGCACCAGGAAGAGCACCCCGGGCAGCACCACCGCGGGCAGCAGGACGTTCCACATCAACGTGTGGCCGCCCACCACGTTCTCCCACGGCGGCATGAGCCGCAGGGCGCCCTCCAGGAACCCCACGTACCAGTCCGGCTGGGCGCCCGTCGACACCTGGTCCGCCCGGTACGGCCCGTACACCCAGACCGGGTTGATCTGGGCGATGCCGCCGAGCAGCGCGAGCACTCCGAAGACCGCCAGGTTCAGCCCCACCGACCTGGTGGCGAACTGCGGGAACATCGGCATGCCGACCGCGTTGCGGTTCGTCCGCCCCCGCTCCGCCCAGTGGGTGTGCTTGAGGTACACGACCAGCAGCAGGTGCGCCCCGAGCAGCGCGAGGATCAGACCCGGCACGAACAGCACGTGCGCGATGTACATCCGGCGCATCACGATGTGCCCCGGGAACGGCCCGCCCCACACGAGGAAACTCAGGTATGTGCCGGCCACCGGGATCGACATCACGATCGTATTGGCCGTCCGCAGCCCCGTGCCCGACAGCAGGTCGTCCGGCAGCGAGTAGCCGCAGAAACCCTCCAGCAGCGAGAGCATGAAGAGCGTCACGCCGATCATCCAGTTGAGCTCACGCGGCCGGCGGAACGCCCCGGTGAAGAAGACGCGCAGCATGTGCACCCCCAGGGCCGCCACGAAGACCAGGGCCGCCCAGTGGTGCGTCTGCCGGATGAGCAGCCCGCCGCGCACGTCGAAGCTGATGTAGAGCGTCGAGGTGAAGGCGCTGGTGGCGAGGGACCCGCGCAGCGGGGCGTACGAGCCCTGGTAGACCTCCTGGTTCAGGTCCGGGTCGAAGAACAGCGTCAGATAGGTGCCGGTGATGATCAGCACCATCAGGCTGTAGAGCGCGATCTCGCCCAGCAGGAACGACCAGTGGTCCGGGAACGCCTTCCGGAACAGCGCCCTGGCCGCTTCGGAGACCGGGGCGCGGCGGTCGAGCCCGACGTACCCGGTGAAGGCGGCCTGCCGCGCCCGGGCCCCCAGCATCGCCCTCTGCTTCCGCAGCAGCAGCATGCGTTCACCACGCTCCCTCCGGACCGGTCCCACCGCCGGTGGGCAGATGTCGACAGATAGATCACGGCACGGCCCCGGCCGTGTGCCGGAGAGCCCCGGCCCGACGGGCCGGGCGTTCCTTCCAACGGGTGCTGCCGATCGGCCCAACCGCCGCGCGGTTCCGCCCGGCGAGGGGAAGGGGTGAGGCACACGAGGCAGCCACCGCCCGCCGGAAGGAGCACGGTGCCCAGGGACCCCGCCGAAGCGGACCTCATCGGCGAACTCACCGCCGACCACCTGAAGGTGCAGCGTCTCTTCGAGCGCGTCCGCGCCGCCGCCCCGGGCGGCGCGGAGCGCAAGGAGCTGGCCGAGCGGGCCACCATCGAGCTGGTGCGCCACGGCGCCGTGGAGAAGCAGCACCTGTACCCCGCCGTCCGCGAGCACCTGCCCGGGGGAGCGGAGTGGGAGGAGCGGGGACTCGCCGAACACGCCGGCATCGAGCGCGTCCTCGCGGAGCTGGAGCGACGTGAGCCCGCCGAGGAGGAGTTCGACCTCCTGCTCCTGGCGCTGGTGGAGCGGGTGACCGCGCACGTGCTGGAGGAGGAGCAGCGGCTCTTCCCCCGGATGCAGGCCGTCTGCCCGGCCGAGGTGCTGCGGGAGCTGGGCGGGAAGGTCCGCGCCGGGAGGGCCACGGCCCCGACCCGGCCCCGGCCGCCCGCCCCGCGCGCCGAGCCGGTCGTCAGACCGCTGGTGCCCGGCACGGGGCTGCTCGACCGGGTCCGGGACTTCCTCACCGGCCGGGGCCGGCGGGCCTCCGGGTGAACCGTCCGCCGGCCCGCAGGGGCTCACCGCCGCGGCGGGCCGGACGGGGGGTCAGGAACGGGCCGTCCTGGAGCGGAGGCCCACCATCCGCCAGATGCGGATCTCCCGGACGAGCCCGGGGAACTCCTTCACCAGGATGCCGAGCGTCACCGCTCCGGCCACCAGGGCCTGCGTGATCAGCAGTCGTCTGGCCATGAGTCCGGCCATGAGGCGCACTCCTTCGGTCGACGGGGGCCCGGCTCAGCCGGGCGGGATGTTCGGCATGACGTCCAGGACGGCGTCGTGCCCCTTCGCGTGGATGCCCGTCGACCGCCGGGCGTCGGACGTGCCGTCCTCGTGGTGGCCGGTCTGGCGGGTGTGCGGGCCCTTGTTGCCCTCGTGGACGCCCCGGACGTGGGTCGGGGTGTCGGGTTTGACGTCGGCCTTGCCGACCCGGATACGGCCCATGCGCTCTCTCCTTACCTCCGGGCGTCCTCGCCGCGTTCGGCGAGGTCCGCGAAGAAGCGGTCGATCGCCGGCCGGATCCGGTCGCCGCCGGACAGGCCGCGCCACTCCCGCCGTACCAGGGCGACGAGCCGGTAGCAGTCGTCGACGGGGACGATCCAGTGGTCCTGCCGCCCCCGGGCGGTGTTGACGAGCAGGGCCTCCACCTCGGGCACGAGCGTGCGCAGCGGCGGGCACCGGCCGACGACCTCGCGCCAGCTCTCCGGGACGACCTCCCAGCGCGTCGCCCCGGCCGGGCTCGGATAGTGGGCCGTCACCTCGCCGCCGGCGCGCGGGACGAAGAAGGCGAGCCCCACCGGCACGCCGAGCCCCTCCGTGGGCACGGGCGGCAGGCGGACCCGGCGTGTGGGGATCAGCAGGTAGTGGTCCGCACCGGCCGCCTCGCGGGTGAAGAGCAGGGCGCACGCCCGGCAGGCGCACAGCACCTCGGCCCGTTCGGTGCCGTACAGATGCCGGTGGCCGTCCTCGGCGGGGGTGCCGCACAGGTCGCAGCGGTCCGTCTCGCCCGAGGGCCCGGCGGCCGGCCGGGCGATGACCCGGGCCAGGGCTCCGCCGGTCACGCGGGCCCCCCGGCGGTCACGGGGCGGGTGCGCACGGTGTCGAGGGGGACGAACGCGCCGGGACGTTCCTCGTCCTCCGGCGCCCGGCGGACGTCCGACAGCTCGGGGGCGAGCGCGAGCACGGCCTCCCGGACGGCGTCCGCCAGACCGGCGGCGGAGGAGGGACAACCGGACGTCCTGAGCCGGACGGTGGCGACACCGTCGGCGACCCCGGCCAGGCGCAGCTCGCCGCCCCGGTCCCGTACGGCGGGCCGGACGGCCTCGACGGCCCGGGCCACCCGCCGTTCGACCGGCTCGGGGTGGATGCCGTGGAGGGCCAGCAGATGGCCGACGAGCTCGTCGTCGGCCAGGCGCTCCGCGATCGCGGGACCGGCCGCCTCCAGCACCCGGGTCAGGGCCTCGCCGTAGAGCTCGGTGAGGACCCGGACGGCCTCCAGGGCGGTCCGCGCGGTGGGCCCGGGGGCGGCCTCCAACCGCCCCAGCAGGTCGTCGGCGCGGGTCAGCAGGGGCAGGGGGTCAGCCATGGCCGGCGCCGAAGGTCGGGGAGTGCACGGTCTTCCGCACCTGGCCGCGGCCGAGGTACATGTGCACGCCGCAGGGCAGGCAGGGGTCGAAGCTGCGGACGGTGCGCATGATGTCGACGCCCTTGAAGTCGTCCGGCCCGTTCTCCTCGAAGACGGGCTGCCCCTGCACGGCGTCCTCGTACGGGCCGGGGGTGCCGTAGCTGTCGCGCGGGCTGGCGTTCCAGGGGGTGGGCGGGTAGGGGTGGTAGTTGGCGATCTTCTTGTCCTTGATCACCAGGTGGTGGGAGAGGACGCCGCGCACCGCTTCGTGGAAGCCGCAGCCGATGGCCTCGTCCGGCACCTCGAAGTCGGTGAAGGTGCGGGTCTCGCCGGAGCGGACCATGTCCATGGCGCGCTCCAGGAAGGTGAAGGCCATGGCGGCGGCGTAGGCCACGAAGTAGGGGCGCGCCCGGTCGCGTTCGAGGGTGTTGCTCCACCGGGGGATCTTCCACTCCAGCGTGGTCTCGGGCAGCTTCTCGCTCTTGGGCAGGGTGATCCGCACGCTGTGGCCGGTGGCCTTGACGTAGGGGGTGTCGACGAGCCCGTTGAGGGCGGTGGACCACAGCCGGGCCAGGGGGCCGCCGCCGGTGTCGAGGGCCAGGTGGCTGCCGGTGCCCTGGTCGTACCAGCGGGGGCTCATCACCCAGCTGTAGTTGCCGTCGAAGTCGCGCTTCTGCGGCTCGGGCAGGGTGGTCTGGTTCCACGGGTGACGGATGTCCACGGGGTTGCCGAGCGGGTCGTGGGTGACGAACGGCTCCTCGGCCGTCCAGTCCCCGTAGAAGGAACTGCCCAGCAGGACGCGCAGGCCGAGGTTGATGTCGACGAGATTGTTGGTGACGAGCTTGCCGTCCACGATGACGCCGGGGGTGACGTACATGGCCTTGCCCCAGTCGTTCATCGTCTCGTAGCGGTAGTCGCAGACGTCGGGGTTCTGCCAGGCGCCCCAGCAGCCGAGGAGGATCCGGCGGCGCCCCACCTCCTCGTAGCCGGGGAGGGCGTCGTAGAAGAAGTCGAAGACGTCGTCGTTCATCGCGACCGACTGTTTGACGAAGTCGAGGACGCGCATCAGGCGGGAGAGGTACTCGGTGAAGGTGGTGGGGGTGGGCTGGGTGCCGACGCCGCCGGGGTAGAGGGTGGAGGGGTGGACGTGCCGGCCCTCCATCTGGCAGAACATCTCGCGGGTGATCCGGCTGATCTTGAGCGCCTGCTTGTACACCTCGCCCTCGAAGGGGTTGAAGGCGCGCATGATGTCCGCGACGGTGCGGTAGCCGTGGATCTCGCCGCGGGGCGCCTGGGTGCGTTCCGCGCGGGCCAGGACTCCGGGGTTGGTGCTCTTGACCATCGCCTCGCAGAAGTCCACGAACACCAGGTTGTCCTGGAAGATGGTGTGGTCGAACATGTACTCCGCCGCCTCGCCGAGGTTGACGATGCTCTCGGCGAGCGGCGGCGGCTTGACGCCGTAGGCCATCTGCTGGGCGTAGTCGGAGCACGTGGTGTGGTTGTCGCCGCAGATCCCGCAGATGCGCGAGGTGATGAAGCCGGCGTCCCGGGGGTCCTTGCCCTTGAGGAAGACGGAGTAGCCGCGGAACAGCGACGAGGTGCTGTGGCATTCGGTCACTTCGCGGTTGGCGAAGTCGATCTTCGTGTAGATGCCGAGGTTGCCGATGATCCGGGTGATCGGGTCCCAGGACATCTCCACGATCTTCGCGGGTTTGCGCTTCCCCGTCGACCGGTCGGCCGTTGCCGTCATGTGAGTTCTCGCCTCTTCGTTCGTGTCGTCGCCCGGGTCTTCCGCGGTGCGTGGGTGCCGCGCGAGCGCCAGGTGGGGTCGTAGCCGGTGGTCAGGTCGGGGCCGTTGTGGTGCCACTTGGGCTCGCGGTTGACGGCGATGTTGGTGATGCCGCGCAGCCGCCGGACGAGCGCGCCGTACGGTTTGATGAGCGTGGCGGAGAGGGCGCCGCCGGTGGGCTCGTCCATGAACGGCATGAAGGCGTCGGGGAAGCCGGGCATGGTGCAGCCGATGCAGATGCCGCCGACGTTCGGGCAGCCGCCGACGCCCGCCATCCAGCCGCGCTTGGGCACGTCGCAGTTGACCACCGGGCCCCAGCAGCCGATCTTCACCTGGCACTTGGGCGAGTTGTAGTCCATGGCGAAGTCGCCCTGCTCGTAGTAGGCCGCCCGGTCGCAGCCCTCGTGGACGGTCCGGCCGAACAGCCACTGCGGGCGCAGCATGTGGTCCAGCGGTGGCGCGGGGGCCGTGCCGGCGGCGTGCTGGAGCATCCAGCCGAGGGTCTCCATGAAGTTCTCGGGCTGGATCGGGCAGCCCGGTACGTTCACCACGGGCAGCCCGGCCCTGGACCGGAAGTCCCAGCCCAGGTAGTCGGCCAGGCCCATGCAGCCGGTGGGGTTGCCCGCCATGGCGTGGATGCCGCCGTAGGCGGCGCACGTCCCGGCGGTCATGACGGCCCATGCCTTCGGCGCCAGCCGGTCGATCCACCAGTTGAGGGTGAGCGGCTCGCCGGTCTCCGGGTCGTTGCCGAAGGACGTCCAGTAGCCGTCGCCCTCGATGATGTTCTGGTTGGGCACCGACCCCTCGATGACGAGGACGAAGGGCTCCAGTTCGCCCCGGACGGCGGCCCGGAAGGGGGCCAGGAACTCCTCGCCGCCCAGGGTGGGGGAGAGGACCTTGTTGTGGAGGTTCACCTTCGGCAGGCCGGGGACGAGCCCCAGCAGCACGTCCTCCAGGGCGGGCCGGTCGGCGGCGGTCAGGGAGACCGTGTCGCCGTCGCAGCTCATCCCCTCGGAGATCCACAGGATGTCGATCTCGTCGAAGCCCTTCGCCCCGCCGCTGCCGGCGGAACCGTTGTCGCCGCTCATGTCCTCGTCCTCCCTCGTTCCGGGTCGTGGACCTGGTCGTGGGTGCTCGCGGCCAGGGGCCGGACCTCGTCCGGCCGGAAGTAGTGGAACCGGCCGTACCAGTCGTGGAGTTCCGCCGCCGGGTCGTCCTCGATCGTCACCGCAAGCCGCACGCTCCCGTCCACGTCGTGGAAGACCCCCGCCACCCGGGCGGTACGGCCGACGAGGAACATGTCCTGCGCGTCGGCGCCCCGGCCGCGCGGTGCCAGCACCACCCGGCCGCCCGCAGCCACCACGACCCCGTCGACGAGCACGCTGTCCGTGGCCGGGCACACCCCGTCGTCCCCGCCCTCCCGCCACCACGGCACCGGCGCCCCGGTGGCGCGCGGGCCCATCGAACGGATCGCGCCGTGCAGCCGGCCGAACACCTCCGGCGGCATGGTGTCCACCCGGTCGAGGATCTCCGCGGCCCGCCGGTCGGTGGCCCGCGCCTCGCGCTTCTCCTCGTCGGTCAGGAGCAGCGTGCGCAGGGTGAGGATCTCGTCGATCTCGGCGGCGTCGTGGAGGTCGCCCGGGCTCTCCGGGGCCACCCGGGGACGGTCGGGCAGGATGATGGGCGAGGAGAGGACGAGGTCGCAACGGCCGGGCTCGCCCGCCAGCACCGGGAAGGTGTGGAGGTTCCGGCAGCCCGCGGCGTGCGCGCGCGCCCACGGCGGCGGGTCGAGCAGGGAGAGGAAGCACAGGCCGTCGCCGCCGATGACGGTGTGGGTGGCGATCAGCGCGTGGCGCAGCGCCTCCTCGCGCGTGCTCCGCGGCCCGGCCGCCCCGGTGTTCTCCGTGCGCACCCGCAGCCGGAACAGCCCCTTCCCGGCGTCGACGCGTTCGGCGCGCAGCAGCGTCCGGGCCCGCAGCGGCAGCCGCTGCCGCACCACCCGCCCGGCGCCCCCGTCCAGCTCCTCGGTCTCCGTCCCGCCGGGCGCCCCCACGGCGAACTCCCGCTCGTGCGCCACGAGGTCGGCGAGCGGGACGGCGATGTCGCACTCGTGCGGGACGGCCTCGTCGAAGGGGACGTGGAGGGTCCCGGCCGCCTCCAGGGTGTCGACCGGGGCGTGACCGCCGGTGGGCGTGCGCCGCTCCACCCGCTTCCGCCGTACCTGGAGGAACCGCACCCGTACCCGCACCACGGGGTCGGGGCCCGTCGCCCGGACGAGGCACTCGGTGCGCTGCCGCCACGAGTCGGCGGAACCGGCGACGCCGGGCGTCTCCGGCCCCTGGGCCTCGGCCCAGTCGCGCGGCGCGAGCACGCCGAACTGCCAGCGCACCCTGTTCTTGCCCGACGAACGGCGGTAGGGGTAGAGCAGATAGCCCTCGTAGAGGACGGCGTCCGCGACGGCGCGCACCCGGTCGAAGGCGGGCTCCGACGGGGGGACGGGCTCCGAGGGGGGAGCGGGACCGGCTGCGGTGCCCACCGGGTTCGGTGCCAATGCGGTCTCCCTTGTGCGCACGGAGTCACCCCACTTTCACATGATCTGTCCGGATGTGCGCGCTCCGGCGCGCAGTGGTGTGACAGGGAGCCGCCCGGTCGCCCTCAGCAGATCCGGGGCAGCTGCTCCCCGGTCGGCAGGTCCACCACGCGCGTGCCGCCCAGCCCGGTGCGGGCCACCACCATGCCCGGGTGCTCGGCCACGCACTCCCCGATGACGGCCGCCCCGGCCCCCTGCGGGTGGGCGCGCATCGCGGCGAGCACCGCGTCCGCGTGCTCCCGGGGGACGAAGGCCACCAGCCGCCCCTCGTTGGCCACGTAGAGGGGATCGAGGCCGAGGAACCCGCAGGCGTTCGCGACCGCCTCCGGCACCGGCACGGCCTCCTCGGTGAGCACGACGCCCGTCCCGGAGGCGGTGGCGATCTCGTTGAGGGCCGCCGCCACGCCGCCCCTCGTCGGGTCGCGCAGCACGTGCAGATCCCGGGTGACGGCGAGCATCGCGGCGACCAGGCCGCCCAGCGGCGCGGTGTCGCTGACGACGTCCACACCGAACTCCAGGCCCTCGCGGACGCTGAGCACGGCCACACCGTGCAGCCCGACGGGCCCGCTGACGAGGACCACGTCGCCCGGCCGGGCCCGTTGCGGGCGGATGTCCACCCCGTCCGGGACGAGCCCCACCCCCGAGGTGGTGACGTAGATCCCGTCGCCGTGCCCGGCGTCGACGACCTTGGTGTCCCCGGTGGCGACGACGGCCCCGGCCACCTCGGCGGCGGCGCCGATCGCCCGGGCGACCCGTTCGACGACCGCCAGCTCCGTGCCCTCCTCCAGGACGAGGGCGCAGGAGAGGTAGGCGGCCCGCGCCCCGCTCATGGCCAGGTCGTTGACGGTGCCGTTGACGGCCAGGTCGCCGACGCAGCCGCCGGGGAAGAACAGCGGCCGCACCACGTAGGAGTCGGTCGAGAAGGCCACCCGGGCCCCGCCCAGGGGCAGCACGGCCGAGTCGCCGAGGACGGCCAGGATGTCGTTGCCGTAGGCGGGGGCGAACACCTCGCTCATGAGCTCCGCCGACAGCGCCCCGCCACCGCCGTGGCCCATGACGACCACGGGCCGGTCCGGCAGCGGCGCGGGGCAGCTCCACTCCGCCGGGTCCGGCGGCGCGCCGGCCGTCTCCACGGTGCCCTCAGCCAACGGAGCTCGCCTCCTTGCCGGTCGTGGCCGCCGGGCCGTGGGCCAGACGGCGGTAGAGGTAATAGGCCGCGCACGCCCCCTCGCTGGAGACCATGGTCGCCCCCAGGGGCGTGCGCGGGGTGCAGGCCGTGCCGAAGGCCTCGCACTCGTAGGGCTTGAGCAGGCCCTGGAGCACCTCGCCGCTGCGGCACGCCGCCGGTTCGAGCGTCCTGACGTCCGTCACGGCGAAGCGGTGCTCGGCGTCGAACTCCCGGTACGCCTCCGCCAGGCGCCAGCCGCTGGCCGGAATGGTGCCGATGCCGCGCCAGGCGCGGTCGGTCACCTCGAAGACCTCGGCGAGTATGCGCAGCGCGGCGGCGTTGCCCTCGTCGCGGACGGCGCGCGGATAGGCGTTCTCCACCCGGTGCTCGCCGCGCTCCAGCTGGCGGACCGTGCGGCGGACGCCTTCGAGGATGTCCAGCGGTTCGAAGCCGGTCACGACGATCGGCACCCCGAACCGCTCGGCCAGCTCCGGGTACTCGCCCACGCCCATCACGCTGCACACGTGCCCGGCGGCCAGGAAGCCCTGGACCCGGCAGCGGGGCGAGCTCATGACGGCCTCGATCGCCGGCGGCACGCGGACGTGGGAGACGAGCAGGCTGAAGTTGCGGACGCCCAGCCGGCGCGCCTGGTGCACGGCCATGGCGTTGGCGGGGGCGGTCGTCTCGAAGCCGATGCCGAAGAACACCACCTGCTTCCCCGGGGCGCGGCGCGCGATCTCCAGCGCGTCCAGCGGCGAGTACACCACCCGTACGTCGCCCCCGGCGCTCTTGACCCGGAACAGGTCCCGGCCGGTGCCGGGCACGCGCAGCATGTCCCCGAACGAGCAGAAGACGACGTCCGGGCGGGAGGCGATGGCCAGCGCCTTGTCGATCACCTCCAGCGGGGTGACGCACACCGGGCAGCCGGGGCCGTGGATCAGCTCCACCTCGGCGGGGAGCAACTGGTCGATGCCGTGCCGGATGATCGAGTGGGTCTGGCCCCCGCACACCTCCATCAGCGCCCAGGGCCGGGTGACGGTCGCGTGGATCTCGTCCAGCAGCCGCCGGGCCAGCGCGGGGTCGCGGAACTCCTCCAGATACCTCACCTCGGCACCTCCGGCTCTCCGGCTTCGGCGGCCGCCAGCCCCCACGCGTCGCCGAACTCCTCCTCCAGCGCGCCCATCCGGGCGAACAGCTCCAGCGTCGCCAACGCCGCCTTCTCGTCCAGCCGTTGCAGGGCGAAGCCGACGTGCACGATGGCGTAGTCGCCGACCTCGATCTCCGGCAGATAGGCCAGGCACACGTCCTTCACGACGCCGCCGAAATCCACCTTGGCCATGCGGGTGCCGTCCCGCTCCTCAACCCCGACGACTCTGCCGGGCACCGCAAGACACACGGTCCTCTCCCTTCCGCTCGCCCGCCCGCGCGGCCACGAGCAGCTGGCCCAGGGCCAGCCCTCCGTCGCCGCAGGGCACCCGCCGGTGGCGCACCACCGTGAAACCGGCGCCGGCCAGCCGCCGGGCGCACTCCTCCTCCAGCACCGCGTTGGCGAACACCCCGCCGGTCAGCGCCACCGTGCCCACGCCGGACCGGCGGCGGACGACCGCGCACACGGCCGCCACCGCGTCGGCGACGGCCAGGTGGAAGCGGGCGGCGACCACCTCCGCCGGCGTCCCGGCGCGGACGTCCGCCACCACCGCGCGCAGCACCGGCGCCGGGTCGAGCAGCAACGGCCCGTCCTCCGCCGCCCGGCCGCCGCGCGGCGCGAACGCGTACGGGCGGCCGTGGTCGGCCAGGCCCCGGGCCGCGTACGCCTCCAGCTCCACCGCCGCCTGCGCCTCGTACCCGGCCCGGTGGCGGACGCCGGCGAGCGAGGAGACGGCGTCGAAGAGCCGCCCCATGCTGGACGTCGGCACGCACGCCACCCGCCGCTCCAGCTGCCGGGCCAGCAGCCGCAGTTCGTCCTCCGCGCAGGCGGCCACCGCCGGCAGGGCCGGGTCCCAGGGGAGCCGGGCGCTCCGCAGGTGGGCCAGGGCCATGCGGCAGGGGTTGCGGACGGCCGCGTCGCCGCCCGGCAGCGGCACATAGGCGAGGTGGGCCGCGCGCCGGTGGCCGGTGTAGTCGGCGAGCATGACCTCGCCGCCCCACACCGCGCCGTCGTCCCCGTAGCCGGTGCCGTCGAAGGCGACGCCGATGACGGGCGAGGTGCCGTCCAGGCCCGCCTCCGCCATGGCGGAGGCGATGTGGGCGTGGTGGTGCTGCACCAGCCGCAGCGGGCGGCCCCGGGCGCGTTGCCGGGCCCAGGCGGCCGACCGGTAGCGGGGGTGGCGGTCGGCCGCCAGCGCCTCGGGCCGCACCCCGGTGAGGCCGGTGAGGTGCTCGACGGCCCGGTCCAGGGCCGCGACCGCGGACAGTTCGCCGAGGTCGCCGAGGTGCTGGGACATCCAGGCCGAACGGCCGTGCCCCAGGCAGAAGGCGTTCTTCACATCGCCGCCCACGGCCAGGACGGGCGGGACGTCGAAGGGCAGGGCGAGCGGTTCGGGGACGTAGCCGCGCGAGCGGCGCAGCGGCAGGACGCTGCCGTCGGCGCGCACGCGGACCACCGAGTCGTCGCACGGCGCGTGGATCGGCCGGTCGTGGGCCAGGCGCGCGTCGGCCAGGCCCGACAGCCGTTCGGCGGCCTCCGCGTCGTCGGTCACGATCGGCTCGCCGGACCGGTTGCCGCTGGTCATCACCAGCACCCTCGGGCCGGGCGGGTCGCCGGGCAGCCCGAACAGCAGCCGGTGCACGGGGCTGTAGGGCAGCATCACCCCGATGTCGGGGCCGCCGGGGCAGACGGAGGGGGCGAGCGGCACGGCGGGCGGGCCGGCCCGGCGCAGCAGGACGACGGGGGCCCGGGGCCCGGTCAGCAGCCGCTCCTCGGCCCCGCCCACCGGGGCGAGAGCCCGGGCGGTGGGCAGGTCGGCGGCCATGACGGCGAAGGGCTTGCCGTCGCGCTCCTTGGCCGCCCGCAGCCGGGTGACGGCCTCCTCGTCGCCTGCGTCGCAGGCCAGGTGGTAGCCGCCCACTCCTTTTACGGCCAGCACCGCGCCGCGCGCCAGCAGCGCCCGGGCCGCCGCCATGGCCTCGGCGCCGTACCGCGCGCCGGAGTCGTCCTCCAGCCGCAGCCGGGGTCCGCACCCGGGGCAGCACACCGGCTGTGCGTGGAAGCGCCGGTCGGCGGGGTCGGCGTACTCGCCCGCGCACCGCTCGCACAGGGGGAAGGCGGCCATGGTGGTGCGCGGGCGGTCGTAGGGCAGGCCGGTGACGAGGGTGAACCGCGGCCCGCAGTGGGTGCAGGTGATGAAGGGGTGCCGGTGGCGGCGGTCGGCCGGATCGGTGAGCTCCGCCAGGCAGTCGGCGCACAGGGCCGCGTCGGGTGGTACACGAGTGCGTCCGGGGCCGGTTCCGGAAGGGAGGATCGCGAACCCCGCCCCGCCGCCCCGGGCGGGCAGGGCCCGCCGGGAGACGGAGACGACCACGGCCAGCGGAGGGGGCGCGGCGGTGAGCCGTTCGCAGAACGCCCGCACCGGCTCCGGCGCTCCCTCCACCTCGGTGACGACGCCCTCCGGGTCGTTGACGACATAGCCGGAGAGGCCGAGTTCACGGGCCAGACCGTGCACGAACGGACGGAAGCCGACGCCCTGCACCGTGCCGCGCACGACCAGACGGCACCGGACGGGGGACGCCCCCGCGGCCGTCGTCACGGCAGGCGGCCCGCCGGGTCCCCGAGAGGGAGGGCGTGGTCACCGTCCGGGCCGTAGGTGTTCGCGTGGGCGACGGCGAGGGCGGCCGCCGCCATCGCCGGCCGGTGGACGGCCGCTCCCCGCACCACCGCCAGCACTCGGTCCACCAGCGACTCCACGCCCTCCCCGGACCGCGCCGACGTCTCCGCGATCTCCACCCCGGGGTTGACGCCGGTGACGTTCCGGACGAACGCCGCCCGGTCGAAGCCCACGGCCCGCTCGAGATCGGTCTTGGTGAGCACGACCAGATGCGCGAGACCGAAGGCCGTCGGGTACTTCAGCGGCTTGTCCTCGCCCTCCGTCACCGACATCAGCGTGATCCGCAGCGTCTCGCCCAGGTCGTAGGAAGCCGGGCAGACGAGATTGCCGACGTTCTCCACGTACAGCACCCGGGTGCCGGCCGGCAGCCAGCCCTCCAGGTGGGCACGGAGCTGCGCGGCCTCCAGATGGCAGAGCCCGCCGGTCAGCACCTGCCGGACGGGCACGCCGGAGCGGGCCAGGCGGCGCGCGTCGTGCTCCGTGGCCAGGTCCGCCGTCAGGGCCGCCGTGGGCACGCCCCGCGCGCTCGTGTGCGCCAGGACCCGCTCCAGCAGGGCGGTCTTGCCGCTGCCCGGACTGGACAGCAGGTTCACCACGATCGTGCCCCGGCCGGCGAGTTCCTCGCGCAGCGCACCGGCCAGGGTGTCGTTCTTCGCCAGGACGGCCCGTCGCACATCCACCACGCGGCACATCACCCGCTCGCCTCCTCGAGTTCGATGGCGGTGACCTCCAGTTCCCGGCCCCCCAGCAGTTCCCGCGACAGCTCGTCGCAGCGCGGACACCACATCGACGGGGGCGAGCCGACGGCGAACTCGCCGCCGCACGGCGCGCAGCGGGCCCGGGCCGGGACGTCCCGCACCACCAGCCGCGCCGTTTCCAGCGCGGTGCCCGCCCGGGCCATCTCGAAGGAGAAGCGCAGCGCGTCGGGAACGACGCCCGCCAGTTCGCCCACCGTCACCCGTACCGCCGTGACGCGTCCGCCGCCGTGGAGCCGGGCGGTCTCCGCCGCCCGTTCGACGATCGCCTCGGCGATGGACAGCTCGTGCATCCGCCTCGCCGCTCCCGTCGCCCGTGGCCGCCAAGTGCCCCACGGGAGCACGTACGCCCCCACAGTGACCGGCTTACGGCGCCCCCGGCCGTGCGGCGGGGCCGGAGCGGTCCATGCGGCCGCACGTATTCGCCCGCGCGGCGCAATCCCGCACACCCGCACGGCCGCGCGCCGCCGCGCCCCGCCGCCGCTCGGTGACGATCGCCTCGGGAACGGCGGGCCACGCCCGTCCCCCAGCCCCATCCGACGCATCCCACGCGGGAGGACGGTCGCCGTGCGCATCCTGCTCGTCGCCAGCGCGTTCAACAGCCTCACCCAGCGGGTCTTCGCCGAACTCGGCGACCGCGGCCACAGCCCGGCCGTCGCCGTGGTGGACGACGAGGACGCCGTGCGCGCGGCGGTCGCCCGCCACCCGGCCGACCTGGTCGTCGCGCCGATGCTGCGCACGGCGATCCCCCGGGACGTCTGGTCCCGGCACACCTGCCTGGTGGTCCACCCGGGCCCGCCGGGGGACCGGGGCCCGTCCTCCCTCGACCACGCCCTGCGCGACGGCGCCCGCCACTGGGGGGTGACGGTGCTCCAGGCCGAGGAGGAGATGGACGCCGGGGCCGTCTGGGCGGCCGAAGGCTTCGCCGTGCCCGACGGGGTGGCCAAGAGCGACCTGTACCGGGGGGAGGTCGCGGACGCCGCCGTCCGGGCCGTCCTCCTCGCGGTCGAGCGCCACGCGTCGGGCCGCTGGACACCCCGCCCCCAGGACGGCCCGCCCGCGCGGGCCCGCCCGTACCTGCGGCAGGAGGAGCGCCGGATCGACTGGCGGGAGCAGCCGACCGAATCCGTGCTGCGCGCCCTGCGGGCCGCCGACTCGCAGCCGGGGGTACGGGACGAACTCCTGGGCGCCGAATGGTTCCTGCACGGCGGCCACGCCGAGGACCGGCTGCGCGGCCGGCCCGGGCGGGTGCTGGCCACCCGGGCGGGCGCCGTCTGCCGCGCGACCGCCGACGGAGCGGTGTGGATCCCCGAACTGCGGCGCTGCCGCACGGACACCGACCCGCCCGGCCTCAAGCTGCCCGCCGCCCTCGCCCTCGGCGACCGCCTGCCGCCCGTCCCCGAGATCCCGGCCCCCCTCCAGCCGCCGCCCGGCCGGGACACCTGGAGCGACATCCGCTACACGGAGACCGGGCCGGTGGGCTTCCTGCGCTTCCGCTTCCCCGGCGGCGCGATGAGCACGTCCCACTGCCGGCGGCTGCTCAACGCCTACCGCCAGGCGTGCCGGCGCCCCACCGCGCTGCTGGTGCTCGGCGGCGAACGCGACATCTTCTCCCACGGCATCCACCTCAACGTCATCGAGGCCGCGGCCGACCCCGCCGCCGAGTCGTGGGCGAACATCAACGCCATGGACGACCTGGTCGAGGCCGTGCTGACCACCACCGACCGGCTCGTCGTCGCGGCCGTCGGCGGCGGCGCCGGCGCGGGCGGGGCCATGCTGGCGCTCGCCGCCGACGAGGTGTGGTGCCGGGACGGCGCCGTCCTCAACCCCCACTACCGGCTGATGGGCCTGTACGGCTCCGAGTACTGGACCTACACCCTGCCCCGGCGCGTCGGCGCCGAGCAGGCGGCGGCGCTGACGGAACAGGCCGCGCCGGTCAGCGCCGCCCGCGCCCTCGTCCTCGGGCTCGTCGACCGCGTGCTGCCCGCCTCCCCCGGGGAGTTCGCGGCCGCCGTCGCCCGCACGGCCGACGCCCTCACCCGCCACACCGACACGGCGGCCCGGATCGCCGCGAAGAAGGCGGCCCGCGAGAAGGACGAGCGGATCCGGCCGCTCGCCGCCTACCGCGCCGACGAACTGCGCCGCATGCGCGCGGCCTTCTTCACCCCCGACGCCCCCTATCACGCCCTGCGCTCGGCGTTCGTCCGCAAACGGCCGGCGCCGGGCGCCGGGGAACACCTGGACCGGCTCTCCCGGCCGCGCCCCGTCCGCCGTTCCCCGGAGCGGCGGCGGTGACCGCCCCGGCCCGCCCGCGCGTCCTCGTCGCGGGCATCGGCAACATCTTCCTCGCCGACGACGCCTTCGGCCCCGAGGTGATCGCCGCCCTGCGCGAGGCCCCCCTGCCGGACGGCGTGGACGCCGCCGACTTCGGCATCCGGGGCATGGACCTCGTCTACCGGCTGCTGGACGGCTACGACGCCGCGGTCCTCGTCGACGCCGCCCCGCGCGGCGGCCCCCCGGGCACCCTGTACGTCCTGGACGTCGACGACCCCGACGCGGACCTCGCCCCGGGCGCCCCCGAGGCACACGGCATGGACCCGGTGAAGGTCCTGGCCACCGCGCGCGAACTGGCCGGATGGGAGGGCCTGGCCTTCCCCCGCGTGGTGCTCGTGGGCTGCGAGCCGCTCACGCGCATGCGCGGCGACGAGCCCGACGTCGTCCACGGGCTCAGCGACCCCGTCCGCGCGTCGGTCGGCGAGGCGGTACGGCTCCTGGAGACCGTGGTGGCGGAGCTGCTGCTCGGGCACCCGGCCGAGCGGCTGCCGGGCTGACGCCCGAGGTGCCGCGCGTCGCTCAGGAATCCGCGGCGGCGGCGATGAACTCCCGCAGCGCCTCCGGGGCCGGTGCCACCACCTCCGCGAGCCTGCTGCCGCCCCGGAAGGCGATGAAGGCGGGCACGGGACCGACGCCCGCCTTCTGGACGACCTCGTACGCCTCGTCCACGTCGACGCTGTAGAAGCCCACCGTGCGAGCGAACTCGGGCAGCTCCGAGAGCTTCTCGAACACCGGGACGATCGTCCGGCAGAGATTGGCCCAGGTGGCGCAGAAGCACACGACCACGGGCCGCTCCAGGGCGACGGCCCTCTCGAACTCGTCCAGGCTCGTCAACGACGTGACCGACATGCTCCCGCATCCCCTCGCGACGGATCGGCTCTCCGCGGCGGCCCGCGGCACCTCGCCACACCGTTCCACGACTCCGGCCGCCCCGCACGTCGGCGGCGAAACCGCGACACACCATCACCATTCCCCCTGTCCCCACCGCCCGGCGGCCGATACTGGGGCGCGTTCTCGCCGGGCACGGAGGTGAAACCGGGTGCGGATCAGAAGCGGCCCGCTGGAGGCCGCCGGCTGGTGGGCCGGGCTCACCGCGCTGTGGATCGTGTTCATCGGCACGGTCGACGTCCTGGAGCTGGCCGTCGGGGCGGCGGCGGCACTGGCCGGGGCCTGGGCGGCCCGCGCTGCCCGGCGCGCGGCACGCGAATGAACGGGTGGCTGGCCGCCGCCGCGCTGCTCCTGATCGCCGGTGTGGGCCCGAGCCTGTGGAACGCCGCGCGGGGCGCCCCCGGGCGGCGCGTCGTGGCCCAGAACTACGCGACGCTGCTGCTGTGCCTGGTGTTCCTGCTGCTGGCGCAGGGCTACGGACGACCGGCCTACGTCGACCTCGCGCTCGTCATCTCGGTGCTCGGTCCCGCCGGGACGCTGGTCTTCGCCCGGCTCCTCCTCGCCGGGGAGGAAGAGGCAGGGGAGCCGCCCGGGACGCGCCGGCTCACCCCCGTCGTCGCCGTCGGCACGGCCGTGACGGTCCTTCCGCTGTGCGTGGTCACCGGACCGAGCCGCGCGACCGTCAAACTGCTGGTCATCGGCGCGCTGCTGCTGGCCGGGGGAGTGGCCACGACCAGGGCGGTGCGCCATGGCTGACCCGGCCGTCGACGACGTCCTCGTCGTCGCCTCGCTGCTGTTCGTCGCGGCGGCGGCCACCGCCGCCGTCCTCAACCGGGACCCGGCCCGCCAGGCCGTGGTCCTCTCCCTGCTCGGCCTGGGGCTCGCCGTGCTCTTCACGGTCCTCCAGGCGCCCGACGTCGGCCTCTCCCAGCTCGGCGTCGGATCCGCCCTCACCCCGCTGATGATCCTGCTGACGGTGCGCAAGGTCCGGCGGCAGCGGGAGCGGCGGGACGGAGAGCGGCACGCCGGAAAGCGACGCGGATGAGCCGGCGCGCGCGACTGTGCGTCCTCGCCGCCGGCCTCCTGGCGACGGCGGCACTGCTGGTGGCCGCCATCCTGCGGATGCCGTCCTTCGGCGGCCCCTGGCACCCCTACGGCGACCGCGCGGTCGAGGCCGCCCTGCGCCGGAACACCGCGAACACCGTCTCCGCCGTCAACTTCGACCAGCGCGCCTTCGACACCCTCGGCGAGGAGAGCATCCTCTTCGCGTCCGTGCTCGGCACCGTCGTCCTGCTCCGCCGCACCGAGGACGAGCGGACCTCGGAACCACGCCCCGTGCCCGTGCCCGCCACGATGCGCCGCTACGGGATCGCCGCCCTGCCGGTCACCCTCCTCGTCGGGCTGTACGTCATCGCGCACGGCCAGCTCAGCCCCGGCGGCGGCTTCCAGGGCGGCGTCGTCGTCGCCACCGCCTTCCACCTGCTGTACGTCGCCGTCGACTACCCGGCGCTCCAACGCGTCCGGGCCGTCGGCCTGTACGAGATCGGCGACGCCCTGGGCGAGGCGGCCTACGTCCTGACCGGCGTGGGCGGGCTGCTGGCCGGCGCGGCGTACCTCGCCAACGTCCTGCCCTACGGCACCTTCAACACGCTCGCCTCCGGCGGCACCGTCCCGCTGCTCAACGCGGCCGTGGGCGTCGAAGTGGCCTCGGCCGTCGTCGTCCTGCTCGCCCGCTTCCTGAGCCAGGCCCTGGAGATCGAAGGAGACCGGGCATGACGGTGCTGCCCTACCTCGTCGCGGGATGGATCTTCCTGGTCGGCGTGTACGGCCTGGCCACCAGCCGCGACCTGGTGCACGCCGTGGGCTGTCTGGCCGTCGCCCAGTCCTCCACCTATGTGCTGCTGCTGTCCGTCGGCTACCGCCACGGCGGCACCGCGCCGGTCTTCTCCGACGTCAAGCCCGGCGTCACCGTGGTCGACCCGGTCGTCCAGGCCCTGGCCCTGACCGATGTCGTCGTGGGGGCGACGGTGACCGCGCTGCTGCTCGCCCTGGTCGTCCAGACCGCCAAACGCTTCGGCACCACCGACCCCGACGAACTCTTCGCACTGAGGGGCTGAGCCGCCATGGACCGGTTCCTGCCGCTGATCGTGGCGGTACCCCTGCTCGGCGCCGCCCTCCTGGTGGGCGCGGGCCGGCGGATGGCACGCCCGGTGGCGGAGTCCGTGGGCCTCGCCTGCGCCGCCGGCTGCGCCGGGTTCTCGGCGGTGCTCCTCACCCGGGGCACCGCCGTGACCTGGGTCGGGGACTGGACGCCGGTCCACGGGCACAGCGCGGGCATCGTGCTCGTCGGCGACCGGGTGGGCCTGGGCCTGGCCGGGCTGACGTCCCTGCTGGTGACCGCCGTGCTCGTCTACTCCTGGCGCTACTTCGACGAACCGTCGCACGGCCACCCGGGCGCCTACCCCGCGCTCGTCCTGCTCTTCCAGGCGGGCATGTGCGGCTTCGCGCTCACCGGCGACCTCTTCGACGCGTTCGTCTTCTTCGAACTGATGGGCGTCGTCGGATACGCGCTGACCGGCTACCACGTCGAGGAGAAGCGCCCGGTCCAGGGCGCCCTGGCCTTCGGATTCGTCAACTCCCTCGGCGGCTACGCCTCGCTGCTCGGCATCGCCCTGCTCTACGCCCGCACCGGCGAGCTCGGCATGGCCCAGGCGGGCCGGCAGCTGGACAGCCGGCCGCACGCCGACGTCCTCGTCGTCACCGCGTTCGTCCTGATCCTGACGGGACTGCTGGTGAAGGCGGCCGCCGTGCCCTTCCACTTCTGGCTGCCGGACGCCCACGCCGTCGCCCCCACCCCGGTGTGCATGCTGCTGTCCGGGGTGATGGTGGAGATGGGCGTCTACGGCGCCGCGCGCGTCCGCACCACGGTGTTCGCCGGTCCCGGCGGCGTCCCGGCGGGCGACGCCCACCGGGTCCTCCTCGTCCTGGGGGTGACGACCGCGCTGGTGGGCGCGGTGATGTGCTGGCAGCAACGGCACGTGAAGCGGCTGCTCGCCTACTCCACCGTCGGCCACACCGGACTGTTCCTCGCCGCGCTGGCCGCCGCCGAGCCGGAGGGCACGACGGGCGCGTGTCTGTACGTCCTGGGCCACGCCGGGGCCAAGGCCGCGCTGTTCGCCTGCTCCGGCCTGCTCCTCGACCGGTACGGCAGCGTCGACGAGTGCGAACTCCACGGGCGCGGACGGGACATGACGGGCATCGGCCTGCTCTTCGCCGCCGGGGGCCTCGCGCTCGCCGGGCTGCCACCCTTCGGCACGGGCCTGGGCAAGGCCCTGGCCGAGGAGGAATCCCCCTGGTTCGCCGCGCTGTTCGTCCTCGTCTCCGCGATCACGGGCGGCGCGGTGCTGCGCGTGGCCGCGCACGTCTTCCTGGGCGCCGGGCGACAGACCGGCACCGAGGAACCCGAGACCGGCGGCGACGAGGAACCCGAGACCGGACGCCCGGTGCGCAGACCGCCCCCGCCGATGGCGACGGTCGCGGCCCTGCTCCTCGTGGGCGCCCTCGCCGTGGGCACGGTCCCCGCACTCGCCCGGGGCGTCGCCGGCGCGGCGCACGCGTTCACCGACCACGCGGGCTACGCCGCCGCCGTCCTCGACGGCCGGGCGACGGCCTACCCCGGCGCCACCACGTGGTGGACCTGGCCCGGCGCGGGCCTCGGCCTGCTGTCCGCCGCGCTGGCCACCGGCATCGCCGCGGCGGCCGTACGCACCGGCCGGCCCGGCGGGCGCTGGAGCGCCCCGCTGCGCCGGCTCCACTCGGGGCACGTCGGCGACTACGTGGCGTGGGCGGCGGCCGGCATCGGGCTGCTGGCGGCGCTCGCCCTGTGGCCCGCCGGCTGAGGGGCCACCGGCTCAGGAAGGGCCCCTGCGCGCGGTCACATAGCTGAACGGCGCGGACACCCCGGCGCTGTGGTGACCGGCGGCCGTGAGGGCCAGCGACAGCCGGGCGCGCGGCTTGAGGCCGAAGCCCGCGGTGGCGTGCAGCGCGCCGAGCGCGAGCTCGCTGCCGCAGCCCACGGCCGCGTAGCCGTCGGCCGGCTCGGCTATCTGGTAGTCGTCGTAGACCGTGAACAGGCGGCCGTGCACGCCGACGAGGAACGTCCCGGCCTGCTCCTGCTCGGAGTCCTTGCGCGCCCACCCGCCGTCCTTGAGGCAGGCGCGCAGCTTGTCGACGAAGACGGTGGTCATGAACCGGTCCAGATCCCCCTTGGGCCGGGGCGCCTTGAACGCGTGGTGCAGCAGCTGACCCATGCGGAAGCTGGTGGTGAACCCCATGGCGTAGGGGCCGTTGCGGAAGACCTTCGGGTCCCGGCGGACGGTGATCCTCAGCCCGGCGACGCCCGCCGAGTCCCCGCCCAGATGCACCCGCCCGTTGTACGCGAGCCCGACGATCACCGTCATGTCCGCCCCCTCCTCAGTGGCCCCCTTTCGATACTTCGCCGCCGGAAACAGGCGGAAACCGGGCAACGGCACCGGCCCCCTGTTCGGTTCCGGCCTGTACCCTCCTGGACCGGCCCCGTCGAATCCGGACGGACCGAGCACCCTTCTTCACCGAGAGGGAACACCGATGACCTTGGCAGTGCCCCGGCGTAAGGCCCGCAAGGCGGGAATCGACCTCCCCACGATCGGACTCGGCACCTGGCGCACCTTCAACCTCCCCGACCCCGCCCCGCTCGCCGGGCTGCTGCGCGCCTCCCACGAGGCCGGCGTCGACCTCGTCGACACCGCGCCGGTCTACTCCCGCGCCGAACCCAACCTCGCGGCGCTGCTCCGCGCCGACCGGGACCTCCGGGAGTTCTTCGTCGCGACCAAGATCTGGCACAGCGACCCCGAGAAGGTCGAGGCCGTCTTCGGCAAACAGCTCCGCGCCTACGGGCGTTCCTCGATCGACCTGCTGCAGATGCACAACCTCAACGGCTGGCGTGCCAACCTTGAGTGGCTCGACCGGCAGAAGGAGGCGGGGCGCGTCCGCTTCACCGGAGCCACCTACCAGTTCGACGGCGCCTTCGGCGTCGGCGGCACCCGCGCCGACCTCGCCCGGATAATCGCCGAAGGGCTGGTCGACTTCGTTCAGGTCAACCTGAACGCGGCGGAGCCCGCGCTGGCCGAGGACATTCTGCCGGCGGCCGCCGAGGCCGGCATCGGCGTGCTCGTCATGCGCCCGTTCGGCGAGGGCGGGCTGCTCGCCGCGCCGCCGCCCGCCGACCGGCTGCGCGAGCTCGGCTGCGCCACGTGGAGCGAGGCCCTGCTGCGCTGGGTGCTCAGCCGGCCGCAGGTCACCTCGGTACTCACGGCGACCTCCCGGCCGGAGCACCTGCTCGCCAACGCGGCCGCGGCGCGGTCGGGCCCCCTCGGCCCTGAGGAGGCGGCCGAAGTCGCCGCGTACGCCCGGTCTCTGGCGGGGGCCCCGCCGCGGCGCTGACCGCACCCCCTCACATGTCCCAGCCGTACGGCGTCGACTCCCTGGGGGAGGGAGCGGCGCCCCTGGCCTCCACGTCGTGCTCCGCCGTCCGCAGGAGCTTGCCGCCCAGGTCGCGCAGGGCGCGGGCCGCGGCGAACTCGTCGCCGATGTCCGGCACGTCCTCGTCGCCGGCCGCGCGCCGGGCGGTGCCCGTGCCGGTCAGGGAGGACGTGCCCGTCTCCAGGACCGCTCGCGCCGTCGTCTTTCCTTCGTCCTCGAAGAGGTGGAGGCGGACCTCCCAGTCGGCTGTGTGCGGCATGGTCGCTCCTCGCTCTCAGTGCGACAGTTGCGCGTCCTCGTGCATGACCTCCCTGATGTCGTCACTGGCCTTGGCCAGCAACTGTTCGGCGAGGTTGTTGAGGGCCCGGGCGGCCGCGACCTCCTCGCCGACGCGCTGCTGGCGGCGGTCGTCCGGATTGCGGTTGGCGATGCCCTGGGCGCTCATGCCGGAGCCGTCGTGCATCCGGAGCCGGACATCCGCCTGGGTGGTGGCGTCGATCTCCCGGAACTGCATGTCGATGGCGCAGTCGACGATCTTCTCCATGGTGCTCACCTGCCGTATGACGATGGTTCAGCCCGCCGGGGCGGGCGGTGCCGCCAGGTGCCCGGTGAACCACTCGCGGGCGAGGTCCGCCACGGCGTCCAGGGTCCCGGGCTCCTCGAAGAGATGGGTGGCGCCCGGCACGACGGCCAGGCGGTGCTCGCAGCGGAGCGCGGCCGCCGCCTGCCGGTTGAGGTCGAGGACCGTCTCGTCCCGGCCGCCGACGACGAGCAGGGTCGGCGCGGTGACCTCGGCCAGCCGGTCGGCCCCGGCCAGGTCGGGGCGGCCGCCCCGGGACACCACGGCGGTGATGTCCTCGCCCTCCCCCCGCGCGTGCTCCTCGGCCGCGTCGGCGGCGGCCAGCAGGGCGGCCGCCGCGCCCGTGCTCGCGCCGAAGTAGCAGACGGGCAGGGCCGTGTGGCGCCGCAGCCAGCGGGTCACCTCGGTCAGCCGGCGGGCCAGCGGCCCGACGGCGAAGACGTTCGCCCGGTCGGCCTCCTCCTCCGGGGTGAGGAGGTCGAACAGGAGCGTGCCCAGTCCCGCCCCGGCCAGTGCCTCGGCCACCGCGCGGTTGCGCGGGCTGAAGCGGCTGCTGCCGCTGCCGTGGGCGAAGACGACGATGCCGGCGGCCCCGGCGGGCACGCTCAGATCACCGGGCAGGCGGACGCGCCCGTCCTCCACCGGCAGCTCGACCGGGCCGGTACGGGCCCGGCAGCCCCCGCCGCCTCCGTCGTCCCCGCCGCCGGTCTCCTCGGCGTTCCTGTGCAGCAGGGCGACGACCTCCTCGTCGGTGGTCTGGGAGAAGTCCCGGTACCACTCGCCCACGGCGGAGAAGAGAGGGGGTGTGCTCAGGCAGATCAGTTCGTCCACCTCCGGGCCGATCCGCTCGGCCGCGTCCGGGGGCGCGACGGGCACGGCGAGCACGACCCTGGCCGCCCCCTCGGCCCTGGCCACCCGGCAGGCCGCCGACGCGGAGGCGCCGGTGGCGATGCCGTCGTCGACCACGATCACGGTCCGGCCCGTCAGCGGGATCCGCGGCCGTCCGCCCCGGAAGCGCTCCGCCTGCCGGGCCAGCTCCGCCTCCTCGGCGCGCTGGACCTCGGCCAGGTCGTCCTCGTCGACCCGGCTCATCCGCATGATGTCCTCGGAGATGACGCGTATCCCGCCCTCGCCGATCGCCCCGAACCCCAGCTCCCGGTGGTACGGGACGCCCAGCTTCCGGACCAGGATGACGTCCAGTGGGGCGCCGAGCGCGTGCGCCACCTCGAAGGCGACCGGGACCCCGCCGCGCGGCAGGCCCAGCACGAGCGGATCGGCGTCACGGAGGTCTTCCAGCCGGCCGGCGAGGCGCCGGCCCGCGTCCACTCGGTCGTCGAATCGCATGCGCACACCTCCGGCCCCCGGCGTCCGGTTCCTGGGGGATCCGTAATCCCAATATGACCGGATCGGGGGTGATAGTCCACGCGGGACCTTCCGTGGTCTAGTCCTCCAGCGCCGCCCGGATCCGGGCCGCCACCTCCGCCGCCTCCTTCCGTGACGCGTAGCGCCCGCGCGGCCAGAAGAAGCCGCGCAGACCGTCCTTGCGGTTGCGCGGCACCACATGCACGTGGAAGTGCGGCACGGACTGGCTGACCCGGTTGTTGGCGGCCACGAACGACCCCGCGGCGCCCGTGCCGCGCTCCACCGCGCCCGCGACCCGCCGCACCCGGGTGAAGAACGGACCGATCTCCTCCGGCAGCAGGTCGGTGAGCGTCTCGGCGTGCCGCCGGGGCACGACGAGCACATGGCCGGGGAACAGCGGACGGGCGTCGAGGAACGCCACCGCCGTCCCGTCGTCGAGGACCCGGTGTCCGCCGGCCTCGCCGGCCGCGATCGCGCAAAAGAGGCACTCCACGCAGACCAGTGAACTACGCGCGCCGCCTGCGGGCAGGGATCACCCATGCCCCTCCTCGTCGGCACCTCGGGATGGCAGTACAAGGACTGGCGCGGCGGCCTCTACCCCGCCGACGTTCCGCAACGGCTGTGGCTGGAGGAGTACGCGGGGCACTTCGCCACCGTCGAGAACAACAACGCCTTCTACCGGCTCCCCACGCCCGAGACCTTCGCGGACTGGCGCGCCCGCGTACCCGGGGATTTCGTCATGGCCGTCAAGGCCAGCCGCTACCTCACCCACATCAAGCGGCTGCGCGACCCGGAGGAGCCCGTCGACCGGCTGATGCGGCACGCCGCCGGGCTGGGCGACCGGCTGGGGCCCGTGCTGCTCCAGCTCCCGCCCACGCTCCGGTGCGACGCCGCCGCCCTGGACGCCGCGCTCGGCTGCTTCCCGCCGGGCGTCCGCGTGGCCGTCGAGCCCCGGCACGACAGCTGGTGGACCGACGACATCCGCGCCGTCCTCACGGACCGCGGCGCGGCGCTGTGCTGGGCGGACCACGGCTCCCGGCCGGTGACCCCGCTGTGGCGCACGGCGGACTGGGGCTACGTCCGCTTCCACTGCGGCGCGGCCGAGCCGTGGCCCCGCTACGGCCGACAGGCGCTGGCGAGCTGGGCCGGGCGGATCGCCGACACCTGGCCCGACCGGGCCGACGTCTACTCGTACTTCAACAACGACCCCGGCGGCGCCGCCGTCCACGACGCGGCCGCCTTCGCCCGGGCCGCCACCCGGCTGGGCCGCACGGTCAGCCGCACCCCGGCCCATGGCTCCCCAGCTTTGTAGGAACCGCACAGGCCCGCCCCCACAGCGCTGACAAGGCCCCGGGGCCGGGAACGCACCGTCATCGGTGAGGATGAGCGGGTGCCCGAAACCCTGAACCCCGCGGACCCCGGCTTCGCACACGACCCGTACCCGTACTACGCGCGGCTGCGCGCCCGGGGCCCCGTGGCGCGGGTGGCCCTCGCCAACGGCACGCACGCGTGGCTCGTCACCGGCTACGACCGGGCACGGGAGGTCCTCGCCGACCCCCGCTTCTCCAACGTGCCGCCACCCCGCGCCGGCCGCCCCAAGCCGGACTCCCCGGCCCGGCGGGCCCAGGCCTGCCTCGCCCGCCACATGCTCAACTCCGACGCCCCCGACCACCTCCGGCTGCGCCGGCTGACCACGGCCGCCTTCACCCCGCGCCGCGTGGACGCCCTGCGCCCGAGGATCGAGCGGATCACCGACGGCCTGGTCGCGGAGGTGGCCGCCCTGCTGGCCCGCGAGGGGACCGCCGACCTGGTGGACTCCTTCGCCTTCCCGCTGCCCGTGCTCGTGATCGGCGAGGTGCTGGGCGTCCCCGAGGCCGACCGGGCTTCCTTGCGGGAGTGGACCTACCGCGTCGGCTCGCCCACCGACGCCCTGGAACGGGGGGCGACCGACGAGGCGTGGGCCGCGCTCCACGCGTACTTCACCACGCTGATCGCGCACAAGCGCCGCTCCCCGGGCGACGACCTCTTCAGCGCGCTGGTGCACGACGCGAGCGAGGGCGGCCTCGACGACGGCGAACTGCTCGCCATGGCGTTCCTGCTGCTCTTCGCCGGCTACGAGACGACCATGAACCTGCTGGCCTCCGCGTCGCTGCTGCTGCTCACCCACCCGGGCGAGCTCGCCGCCGCCCGGGACGGCGGCGAGGCGCGCTGGGCCGCCGTGGTCGAGGAGACCCTGCGGCACGCCAGCCCCCTGGAGGGCACGACCTGGCGGCGCACGACGGAGCCCGTCGACCTCGGCGGGGGAGCGGTGATACCGGCGGAGGAGTCCGTGCTCGTCGTGCTCGCGGCGGCGGGCCGCGACCCGGAGCGCTTCCCCGACCCGGACGCCTTCCGGCCCGCCCGCTACCTCGCGGCCGCGGCGACGGACGACGGCGCGACGGCGGACGACCGCGCGGAACGGGCCGCCCCGCACCTCGCCTTCGGTCACGGGCCGCACTTCTGCCTCGGCTCCCGGCTGGCCCGGATGGAGGCGGCGATCGCCCTGCCGCGGCTCTTCGACGCGCTCCCCGGCCTGGCCCTGGCCGCCGAGCCGGAACGACTGCCGTACCGCCCGGGGCTCCTGGTGCGCGGCCCGCGCGAACTCCCCGTCACCCACGCCGCACGGCATTGAGGTCCCCTGCCCATCTGGGCCAACGCCCAACCCCCGGGCGGGCGTTGTTCATCAGGACGGATGGACGGGGCCCGGATGCCTTGCCGGTCACCCTCCGTGTTCGAGACGCTCCGGTCGGTAAGTACGGCCGTCGTGCCGCGGGCTCCCACAGGCGCCGGACCGACGCGCTCCGGTGATGCGCGCCCGTATCGAGCCCGTCGGCAGGTGACCCATGCGAGCGGTCCGGTCCGCCCTGGCAGCCCTGGTGGCGGCCGTCCTCCTCACGGTGTCCGCCATGGCCCCGGCCGTGGCCGCGCCCGCCGCCCGGGCCGTGCGCGGCGGCCCGGAGGTCACCGCGATCGAGGTCGCGCCCGGGGTGCGGCTCCGGGCGGAGGTCCACGCGCCCGCCGGCCCCGGGCCGCACCCGCTGGTCGTGATGCCCGCCCCCTTCCCGTACCCCGCCGCCCACCAGGACCCGGCGGCCCGGCGGCTGGCCGCCGCCGGGTACGTCGTCGTCGGCTACCGGCCGCGCGGCCTGCCCGGCTCGGGCGGCGCGTTCGGCATGGCCGGGCCGCGGGACGTCGCCGACGCCTCCGCCGTGATCTCCTGGGCGCTCGCCCGCACCCCGGCCGACGCCCGGCGGGTGGGCCTGTACGGCACGGCGTACGGCGCCGGCATCGGGCTGCTCGCCGCCTCCGAGGACCGGCGGGTACGGGCGGTGGCCGCCCTCGGCGGCTGGGTGGACCTCCTCGACGGGCTCTACGGCGGCGGCACCAGGCGGCGCGCCCACCCCCTGTTCCGGGCCGCCGCCCGCCCCGGGGCGGTCCGGCCGGACCCGGAGGTCCGCCGCGCCCTGCGGGAGTACGCGGAGCACCCCGACCCCACGCCCGCCTTCCGCTCCTTCGCCCGCGCCCGTTCCCCGATCACCCACCTGGACCGGCTCAACGCCCACGCCCCCGCCGTCCTGCTGGCCCACACTTGGTCCGCGACCGTCGAGTCACCCAACCGGAACGGGCGGTACTTCAGCCGCCTCCGCACGGCCAAGCGCCTGGAGTACCGGCGGGACGACCACGCCGCGCAAGCGCCGTCGGCGAGCGCGCAGCGCTGGTTCGACCGCCACCTGCGCGGCGGGCCCGGCGGCCCCGGCACCGAGCCGCCCGTCTTCCTGGAGGCCCGGGGCCGGCCCCCCGGCCACCCCGGGGAGCACTACGACGACCTGTGGGCGACCGCCTCCGCCAACCACGTCCCCCCGCTGGAGCCGAGGACGGGCCCCGACCCCGTCATCCACACCGGCCCGGACCCGCACGGCCCGCACGCCGACGCCCCGTCACCCGGCCACGGCTCCGCCGCCCTGTGGTGGACGTCCCCCGACCCCCGCCCCCGGCGGCTGCGGGGCATCCCCGCCCTGCGCACCCGGGTGACACCCTCGGCGGCGGAGGGGACCCTCGTCGCGCGCCTCTACGACCTGGCCCCCACCGGCACCGCCACGCTCGTCACCCACGCCCCGTACTCCTTCGCCCGCCGTGCCCCCGGAACCCCCTTCGAGGCGTGCTTCGACCTCTTCGCCACCGTCTACGACCTGCCCGCCGGCCACCGGCTCGCCCTCCTCGTCACCGGCACCGACCCGCTGTACGTGGCGCGCAACCCGCCCGGGGCCACCCTCACCCTCCACTCCGCCGCGACCGGACTCGCCCTGCCCGTCCGCTGACCGCACCCGCCCCGCCCGCCACGCCCCGCCCGCCCCCGCGCGGTCCGAACGGGTGACGCGAATCGCGCGCGGGCGAGGGCTGCCGGAAGGTAGGGGTGTGAAGCCCACCCCCACGCGAGCGGAGCCCGCGCCGGGCGCCGGGACCGGGATCGTCACCCCCGACGACCACGTCATCGTGCTCTTCGGCGCCACCGGCGACCTCGCCCGGCGCAAGCTCCTCCCCGGCCTCTTCCGGCTCGCCCTGGCCGGCCTGATGCCCCGCGCCTACCGGATCGTGGGCTCCGCCCCCGCCTCGGACGCGCTCACCGACGAGGAGTTCCGCGAGCGCGCCCGGGACGCCGTCGCCGAGTTCTGCGCAGCCGAGCCCGTCGGCGAGGAGTGGGAGGCATTCGAACGCGCCCTGAGCTTCGGCGCCGCCGACCCCGGGGACACCCGGCCGCTGCTCGACGCCGTCCGCGCGGCCGAACGCGACCTCGGCGGCAGCCCCCGCCGCCTCCACCACCTGGCCGTGCCGCCCGTCGCCTTCGCCTCCGTCGTCGAGGAACTCGGCCGCACCGGACTCGCCAACGGCGCCCGCGTCATCGTCGAGAAGCCCTTCGGCACCGACCTCGCCTCCGCGCGCGCCCTCAACGACACCCTCCACACCGTCTTCGACGAGGAACGCGTCTTCCGCATCGACCACTTCCTCGGCAAGGAGTCCGTCGACAACATCCTCGCCCTCCGCTTCGCCAACGGCCTCTTCGAACCCGTCTGGAACCGCGACCACATCAGCCATGTCCAGATCGACGTCCCCGAGGCGATCGGCATCGAGGGCCGCGCCTCGTTCTTCGAACAGACCGGCACCTTCCGCGACATGGTCGTCACCCACCTCTTCCAGGTGCTCGGCTTCGTCGCCATGGAGCCGCCCGTCGACCTCGGCGCGAAGGCCCTGCGGGACGAGAAGAACAAGGTCTTCCAGGCGATGCGGCCGCTCGACCCCCGCCGGGCCGTGCGCGGCCAGTACGACGGCTACCGCGCCGAGCCCGGCGTCGACCCGCGCTCCGGCACCGAGACCTTCATCGCCCTGCGCGCCGAGATCGACAACTGGCGCTGGTCCGGCGTCCCCTTCTACCTCCGCTCCGGCAAATCGCTCGCCCGCCGGCGACAGGTCGTCACCCTCCACTTCAAGGAGCCCTCGCTGCGGATGTTCCCCGGGACGCCGCCCCCGGCCGACTCCTGCGCCAACACCCTGGTCGTCGACTTCGACGACCCCGGCTGGATCGCCGCCCGCTTCCTCGTCAAACAACCCGGCCCGAGCATGCGGCTCGGCCCGGCCCGGATGACGTTCCGCTACGCCGACTCCGTCCGGCGGCGCAGCGGCCTGGAGGGCTACGAACGGCTCATCCTCGACGCCATGCTGGGCGACCAGGCCCTCTTCACCCGCTCCGACGGCATCGAACGGCTCTGGGAGGTCTCCGCCCCGCTGCTGGAGTCGCCCGGCGAGGTGCTGCCCTACCCGCCCGGCTCCTGGGGACCCGACGCCGCCCGTGACCTGATCGCCCCGCACCGCTGGTACCTCCCGGATGACATCGGCGACAGCGGGGAAGGCGCCACACCATGAACCGTCTCGGCCTGCCCGACACCGTCCACGCCTGTCTGTTCGACATGGACGGCGTCCTCACCCGCACCGCCACCGTCCACGCCGCCGCCTGGAAAGAGACCTTCGACGCCTTCCTGCGCCGCCGCGACGGAGCGGACTTCCGCCCCTTCGACGCCACCGACTACGACCGCTACGTCGACGGCATGCCTCGCGCCGACGGCGTCCGCACCTTCCTCGCCTCGCGCGGCATCCACCTCCCCGAGGGCGCCGACGACGACCCGCCCGACCGCGACACCGTGCACGGGCTCGGCAACCGCAAGAACGCCCTCGTCCTGACGAAGATCCAGGAACTGGGCGTCGAGGCGTTCCCCGGCTCCGTCCGCTACGCCCGGGCCGCCCGCGACGCCGGACTGCGCCGTGCGGTGGTCTCCTCCAGCGCCAACTGCCAGGCCGTACTGGCCGCCGCCGGCATCGAGGACCTCTTCGAGGTGCGGATCGACGGAATCGTCGCCGCCGAACGGCACCTGCCGGGCAAGCCCCACCCCGACACCTTCCTCGCCGCCGCCCACGACCTCGGCACACCACCCGGGGCCGCCGCCGTCTTCGAGGACGCCCTGGCGGGCATGGAGGCCGGTCGCGCCGGCGCCTTCGGCTTCGTCGTCGGCGTGAACCGGGCCGACCAGGCCGAGGAACTGCGCCGGCACGGCGCCGATGTCGTCGTCGACGACCTCGCGGAACTGCTGGGGGAGGCCCTGTGATCACCCATCCGTCCTATATGGTCGAACCCTGGTGCCTGCGCGAGACCGAGCTCAGCATGGACGTGCTCTCCCAGAGCGAATCGGTCTTCGCCCTCTCCAACGGCCACGTCGGCTGGCGGGGCAACCTCGACGAGGGCGAGCCGCACGGCCTGCCCGGCTCCTACCTCAACGGCGTCTTCGAGTTCCGGCCGCTGCCCTACGCCGAGGCGGGCTACGGCTACCCGGAGTCCGGCCAGACCATCATCAACGTCACCAACGGCAAGCTCGTCCGCCTCCTCGTCGACGACGAGCCCTTCGACCTGCGCTACGGGAAGTGCCACAAGCACGAGCGGCTGCTCGACTTCCGGACCGGGCTGCTCCACCGCACCGCCGAGTGGACCTCGCCCAGCGGCCGCAGCGTCCGCGTCCGCTCCACCCGGCTGGTGTCCTTCAGCCAGCGCGCGGTGGCGGCCATCGCCTACGAGGTCGAGCCGCTCGACGACGAGATGCGGATCGTCGTCCAGTCGGAGCTCGTCGCCAACGAACAACTGCCCCGCGCCGAGGGGGACCCGCGCGCCGCCGCCGTCCTGGAGACCCCGCTGGTCTCCGAGGAGCACGCCGCTCACGACAGCCGCATCCGGCTGCTGCACCGCACCGCCCGCAGCGACCTGCGGGTCGGCGTGGCCGCCGCGCACTTCGTGGACGGTCCCAAGGCCGAGACCGCGTCGGAGAGCATCGACGACCTCGGCCGCTTCACCGTCACCTCACGGCTGCGGCCGGGCGAGAAACTGCGTGTGGAGAAGATCGTCGCGCACGGCTGGTCGGCGGTGCGCTCGGCGCCCGCCGTACGCGACCAGGTCGACGCCGCCCTCGCCGCCGCCACCAGCGCCCGCTTCGAAGGGCTGGCCGCCGAACAGCGCGCCTACCTGGAGGAGTTCTGGGCTGGCTCCGACGTCGAGGTGGACGGCGACGCCGAGATCCAGCAGGCCGTCCGCTTCGCCCTCTTCCACGTCCTCCAGGCCGGCGCCCGCGGCGAGGCCCGCGCCCTGCCCGCCAAGGGCCTGACCGGCCCCGGCTACGACGGCCACTGCTTCTGGGACACCGAGACCTTCGTCCTGCCCGCGCTCACCTACACCGCGCCCCAGGCCGTGGAACAGGCCCTGCGCTGGCGGTACAACACCATGCCCGAGGCCCAGGAACGGGCCCGGCAGCTCGGCCTGGCGGGCTCCGCCTTCCCCTGGCGGACCATCAACGGCAGCGAGTGCTCCGGCTACTGGCCGGCCGGCACCGCCGCGTTCCACATCAACGCCGACATCGCCGACGCCGTCGTCCGCTACATCCGCGCCACCTGCGACGACGCCTTCGAACGCGAGGTGGGGCTGCCCCTGCTGGTGGAGACCGCCCGGCTGTGGCGCTCCCTGGGCCACCACGACCATCACGGCGACTTCCACATCGACGGGGTCACCGGCCCGGACGAGTACAGCGCCATCGCGGACGACAACGTCTACACGAACCTGATGGCCCAGCACAATCTGCGGGCGGCCGCGGCCGCCGCCGAACGCCACCCGGACCTCGCCGCGAACCTGGGCGTGGACGACGAGGAGACCGCCGCCTGGCGGGACGCGGCCACCCGGATGACCCTCCCGTACGACGACGAGCTGCGGGTGCACGAGCAGTCCGCGGGCTTCACCCGCCACCAGCTCTGGGACTTCGCCCGCACCCACCCCGACCAGTACCCGCTGCTGCTGAACTTCCCCTACTTCGACCTCTACCGCAAACAGGTCGTCAAACAGGCCGACCTCGTCCTCGCCATGTGCCTGCGCGGGGACGCCTTCACCCCGGAGGAGAAGGCCCGCAACTTCGCCTACTACGAGCAGCTGACCGTGCGCGACTCCTCCCTGTCCGCCTGCGGACAGGCCGTGATGGCCGCCGAGGTCGGCCACATGCGGCTCGCCTACGACTACCTGGGCGAGGCCGCGATGATGGACCTCTCCGACCTGGAGGGCAACACCCGCGACGGCATCCACATCGCCTCCCTCGCCGGCACCTGGTTCGCCCTCGTCATCGGCTTCGGCGGGATGCGCGAGGACGACGGGCTCATCGCCTTCAACCCCCGGCTGCCGGAACAACTCGGCCGCCTCGCCTTCACCGTCCAGTTCCGCCAGCGCCGGGTGCGCGTGGAGATCACCGGGACCACCGCCACCTACACCCTCCTCGACGGCGACAGCCTCGGCATCCGCCACTGCGGCGAGCGCCTGAGCCTGCTCTGCGCCGCCCCGGAGTCCCGCCAGATCCCGCCCATCCCCACCGGCCCCGCCCCCGAGCAGCCGGCCGGCCGCGCCCCCGCCCGCCGCGGCCGCGCGACCGGCCACGAGGGGGACGGGGCACGCTAGCCGCGAGGAGCGGGCGACGGCCGCGTCCGCTACTCGACCCGCTCCCCGCCCGTCGCGCTGCGCCAGCCGTAACCCGTGCTGCGCAGCCGGCGCTGGACGCGGTGGAGCGTCGGGTGGCGGTCGCGCTGTTCGCGGGCGGCGCGGTCCAGCTCCTCGGCCAGCCGCTCGGTCCGTTTCTCCACGTCGAGCTCGTCCAGGATCCGGTCCACCTCCGCCAGCAGCGCCCCGTGGAGCTGCCACTGGCGCGGGTGCCGCCGGACACCCTGGAGGAGCAGCTCGGCCGCGCGGTCGCGGCTCGTGCGGCCGGCGGCCAGTTCGGCGACGAGCCGGGACTCGGCCTCCTCGGCGTTGGCGCTCACCTGGGTGGTGATCAGGACGGCGAAGCTCTCCACCGCGCGGGCGAGGTGGATGAACACCTCCCGCAGGGCCTCCGCCACATCGGGGGCGAACAGGGTCTCCCCGGTGCGCTCCTTGGCGAGGTCGGTGAGCGTGCGGCAGATGACGCGCAGGACGACGGCGGTGATCTCCAGGGCGTCCAGGCCGGTGCGCAGCACGACCCGGTGGAGCAGCCCCTCCCTGACCCGGGGGTTGAGGCGCAGGCTGTCCTCGGCCTGCCGCAGCGAGGCGTCGACCTGCACGATCTCTTGGTCCAGGCGGCGCGCCTCGTGGAGCCGGGCCGCCGCCTCCGCGACCGGGGTGTGGCCGACGAGCTCCTCGCCGACGCGCTGGAGCAGCCGTCCCATCCGGCGCGAGAGGTGCTCGATGGCCTCGCTGGCGGGCTGCACCCACACCGGGGGGACGAACAGGACGTCGAACAGCAGGCCGACGACGGCGCCGATGAGGGTCTCCAGGACCCGGTCCCACGCGGTGTAGCCCACCCGGGTGACGCCCAGGACCAGCATGGCGCTGATCGCCACCTCGGGCACGAATTCACCCGCGCGGACGAACCGCCCGATGATCAGCGAGGCCAGGATGATCAGACCCAGGCTCCACCAGGTCAGGCCCACGACGACGCTGAAGCCGATGGCGATCAGCACGCCCGCCACCACGGAGTTCACCCTGCGGATGCCGGTGGTGAGGGTGGAGTACAGGGTGACCTGCACCACGAGGATCGCGGTGAGCGGGGCGGTGAGCGGCGCCTGCTCGCTGCTCAGCTGGAGGGCCACCACATAGGAGATCACGGCCGCCAGCGTGGAGCGGACCGCTTGGACGACGGCGGGCTCCCGGTGGCGCCGCACCAGGGTCGTCAGGGGGTCGGGCAAGTCGGGCAGCACGTTGTGCCTCTTCCCTCGTCCGGGTCCGCGACTGGTTCAATCACCCGCATGGCTGATCACATAGTGGTGCGGGTGTTCGCGGGACCGGACGGCGGGGGAGGCAATCCGCTCGGGATCGTCGAGGACGGCCGCACGGTCCCCGGGGAGGCCCGGCAGGCGCTCGCGGCGGAACTGGGCTTCAGCGAGACGGTGTTCGTCGACGACCCCGGCACCGGGCTCGTCGACATCCGGACGCCCGGTGCCGTGCTGCCGTTCGCGGGGCATCCGCTGGTCGGCCTCGCGTGGTGGCTGCGGCGGCGGGGGCGGGGAGTGGACGTGCTGCGCCCGCCGGCGGGGGAGGTGCCCACGTGGCAGGAGGGGGAGACGACCTGGATCCGGGCGCGGGCCGGGTGGGCGGCCGGGCGGCGCACCCGGCGGTTCGCCTCGGTCGCCGAGGTGGACGCGCTGCCCGCGCCGCCGCCGGGGGAGGGCTGGCTGTACGCCTGGGCCTGGGAGGACGAGGCCGCGGGGCGCGTCCGGGCCCGGGGCTTTCCCCGGCGCGGCGACGGGATCGTCGAGGACGAGGCCACCGGCGCCGCCGCCCTGACCCTCGCCGCCGAGCTCGGCCGGGACCTCGTCGTCCGGCAGGGCATGGGATCCGTGATCCTGACGCGCTGTCACGGCGATGGAACGGTGGACCTCGGCGGCCGGGTGACCGTCGGCTGACGGCCGGCGGGTCACGACCTCACGGCCGGCGGGGTCACGGCCGGCAGGGCCGGGCCGTCGGCGTGCGGTGGGCGGTGACGGCGCGGTCGAGGTTGGTCGCGGCGCTGATGAGCGCGAGGTGGGTGAAGGCCTGGGGGAAGTTGCCCAGGGCCTCGCCCGCCGCGCCGACCTCCTCCGCGTACAGGCCCAGGTGGTTGGCGTGGGTGGTCATCTTCTCGAAGATGTACCGCGCCTCGCCGACCCGCCCGGCCCGGGCCAGCGCCTCGACGTACCAGAAGGAGCAGAGGTTGAACGTGCCCTCCCGGTCGAGGAACCCGTCGGTGCCGTCGGTCCGGTAGCGGTGGACGAGGCTGTCGCTGACCAGCTCCTCCTCCAGCCGCCGGACCGTGGAGAGGAACCGCGGGTCGGACGGGCCGGCGAACTTCACCAGCGGCATGACCAGCAGGGACGCGTCCAGCGTGCGGCCCTCGGCGTACTGGACGTACGCGCCGAGCTCCGGCGACCAGCACTCCTCCTGGACGTAGCGGTACGCCGCGGCGGCGGCGTCGCGCCAGCGCTCCACCGGGGCGGGCATGCCGCGGTGGCGGGCGATGCGCATGGCGCGCTCGAAGGCGACCCAGGTCATCAGCGCGGAGTAGGTGAAGCGCCGGCGGCCGCCGCGCGTCTCCCAGATCCCGTCGTCCGGCTCCTCCCAGTGCTTCTCCAGCCATTCGAGCTGGCGGCTCAGCGCCTCCCACAGCTCGTAGGAGATGGGCTCGCCGTGCTTGTTGTAGAGGTAGACGGAGTCCATCAGCTCGCCGTGGATGTCGAGTTGGAGCTGGTTCGCGGCGGCGTTGCCGATGCGCACCGGACGGGAGCCGCGGTATCCGGCGAGGTGGTCGAGCACGGTCTCCGGCAGCTCGGAGCGGCCGTCGATGCCGTAGAGCACCTGGAGGCCGGTGCCCGGTGGCGCCTCCACACAGCGGCGGTGGAGCCAGTCGATGAACGCCGCGGCCTCCTCCGTGAACCCCAGCCGCATCAGCGCGTACAGCGTGAACGCGGCGTCCCGGATCCAGGTGTAGCGGTAGTCCCAGTTGCGGCCCCCGCCCGGCGACTCGGGCAGTGAGGTGGTGGGCGCGGCGACGAGGGCGCCGGTGGGCTGGTGGACGAGGAGCTTGAGGACGAGCGCGGAGCGCTCGACCGCCTCCCGGTAGCGGCCCTGGTAGGTGGAGCGGCGCAGCCAGCCGTCCCAGTAGCGCAGGGTGTCGTCCAGCAGCCGGGACGCCTCGCCGCGGCCGAACGGGCGGATCTCGCCGCCCCACTGGGCCGCGAGCTCCAGCGTCCGGCCCGGCTCCAGCACGACGGTCGCCACGGCGGCGTCCCCCTCGGCGCGCAGCGGCACGGTCGAGCGCAGCACCAGCGTGCCGGCCGGGCTCGTGAAGACGGCGCCGACGCCCTCGACCACCTCGACCGTGTGCGCGGCGCGGGCGTAGTCGAACGCCGGCCGGCACTCCACCTCGACCGTGGCGCTCCCGCGCACCATCCGCACCTGGCGGACGATCTGCCGGACATCGCTCGCCGGGCAGGACGGATGGTCGGGCACCATGAAGTCGTACAGCTCCGCGACCGCGGCCTCGGCGAGGAAGCGGGTCAGCAGCACATTGGAGTCCGGCAGGTACATCTGCTTGGTGCGCTCCACGTCGCGCACCCGGACGGAGAACGAGCCCCCGCGCCCGGTGTCGAGGAGGGCGCCGAAGACCGAGGGCGCGTCGAAGCGTGGCAGACAGCACCAGTCGATGGTGCCGTCGACGCCCACCAGCGCGACGGTGTGGAGATCGCCGATGACGCCGTGGTCCTCGATGGGCGGCGCGACGGTCTGGCGCGGCCCGATGTCGTGTTTCATGACCGACCCTCCTCGGCGGAGGTGCGACACCACCCGTTATACCTCCGGGGGCGCGACAGCGCGCGGAGCGGCGTCGGCCGTGGTTCAGGCGTCGGGGTGCGAGCCCAGCTGGAGCCGTACCTCCAGCTCGTGCTCGCCCGGCACCGTGCCGTGGTCCTCCACCCCGAAGACGACGCCGAGCTCCTCCTTGACCTGGCGCACGGGGTCGGCGGCGCCGAAGAGGTCGACGGTGACGGGCGAGGCCAGCCGGGCCGGCGCGACGGCGCGCGGGGTGGCGCGGGTCCGCGCGTCGACGACCATGCACCACACCGTGGCGCCCCCCTTGGCCGCCTCGGCGGGCTCCTTCGTCCCCGGCTCGCCGACCTCGGGGAACGCGGCCTCCAGCGCGCCGAACACGGTACTCGCGTCCTCCTTGGCGCAGCCGGTGAGGTGAACGCTGACATGGTCCGCAGTCTCGAGGCCGCTCATCACCCGGTGCTCCTCCGCCGTCCGCTCAGACTTCGTCGGGTACGACGGTAGGAGAAGCCGACCCGGCCCGCCACTCAAAGCCCAAAGGATTCCTTTGATCCAATAACGGAATTCATTATTCGACTTATGGGAAGAACCTCGGTAGCGTCGCAGACGTTGGCTTTTCCCGACCCGTCAGAGGCGGTGTTTCCGTTGGTGGGCGAGCGCCGAGTGGCGACCCCTTGGAAGTTCATGGCCGCGACCGCGATCCTGTGGGGCTCGGCCTTCCCGGCGATCCGTGTCGCGCTCGACGGCTACGCGCCGACCGCCATGGCCGTCCTGCGGCTGGCCGTCGCCGTCGTCCTCCTGCTGCCGTTCCTGTTCACGGGCCGCGTCAGCAGGCTGCGCCGCGGCGACATCCCGCGCATGGCGGGCTTCGGGCTCACCGGCATGACCGCCTATCAGCTGCTGCTCTACGCCGGCGAACGGCACGTCGAGGGCGGCACGGCCGCCATGCTCGTCGCCACCTCCCCGGTGTTCGCCACCGTCCTGGGCATGCTCGTGCTGCGTGAACGGCCCGGCGCCTGGGGCGTCGGCGGACTCCTCGTCGCCCTGACCGGCGCCCTGGTGGTCGCCATGTCCGGCGGCGGCGGAGGCGGTTCGCACTCCGGCATGATCATGGTCGTCCTCGCGGCGGCCGCCCAGGCGACCTCCTTCATCCTCCAGAAGCCCCTGCTGTGCCGCTACTCCGGCATGGACTGCATCTTCTACGGCAGCCTCTTCGGCCTGGTGCCCCTGCTGTTCTTCGCCCCGCAGGCGGTGGGCCAGGCGGCGGCGGCCGGCTGGCACCAGAGCGCCGCGGTGGTGTGGCTGGGCCTCGGCTGTACGGCGCTGGCCTTCTGCACCTGGTCGCGCGTGCTGGAGGCGGCCACGGCCTCGACGAGCTCCCTCGTGCTCTACGCGGTGCCGGTCGCCGCGCTGGCGCTGGACGCGGTCCTCATGGGCGTCCTGCCGACCCCCGTGGCGGCCCTGGGCGGCCTGATCGTCCTCGCCGGCGTCGGCATCGCCGCCGTCCGCCGCCCGTCCGGGCGCAGCCGCGTGGTGGCCGCCTCGCCCCCACGGGAGAAGCCCGGCGAGGCGGACCCGGCCGACGCGCCGAAGACCCCCGCCACCCGCTGAACCGGCGTCGCCGGACACCGCGTCCGGTGTCCGGCGACGCCGCGTTCACGGGCCCCCGAAGACCGCGTGATGGGCGGCCGCAGACCCCTGCGGACCGTGATTGTCGGACCCCGGTGCGACACTCTCCGTCATGAGATGGGCGGTGGCCGAGACGGAGGACGGGAGCGCGCGCCTGTGCCCGGTGGACGGGGAGGGGCGGGCCGCCGGGCCCGTCGAGACGGAGAAGAGCCTGGCCGAGGCGGTCCGGTCGCGGCCCGGCGTGGACCGCTGGGTATGGCGGTCCACGGCCGAGGCATACGGACGGCTGCTCGCGGCCGGCGTCCGCGTCGAGCGCTGCTATGACGTCGAGGCCGCCGAGGCGCTGCTGATCGGGCACGAGGAGGGCCAGTCCGGCCAGCCCCGCTCCCTGCCCGCCGCCTGGGCGCGGCTGCGCGGGCTGCCCGTGCCCGCCGACCCGCCCGCGCGGGCGGCGGAGACCCAGCCGTCCCTGTTCGCCCCCGGCCCCGTGCCCCTGCCACCGGGCACGGACGAGCTGACGGCCCTGCTGGAGGTGTACGCGGAGCAACTGGCCCGGACGGAGCGCACCGCGCACCCCGGGCGGATGCGTCTGCTGACCGCCGCCGAGTCCGCCGGCACCCTGGTGGCCGCCGAGATGGGCCGCGCCGGGGTGCCCTGGCGGGCCGACGTCCACCACGAGCTGCTGCTGGCGCTGCTGGGCGAGCGCTATCCGGGCGGCCAGGAGACCCGGCGGCTCGCCGAGCTGGCCGACGAGGTGTCCCGCGCCTTCGGGGACGGCGTGCGCGTACGGCCCGACCTGCCGGCCGACATCGTGCGGGCCTTCGCCCGCGAGGGGATCACCCTGTCCTCCACCCGGGCCTGGGAGCTCCAGGAGATCGACCACCCGGCGATCCCCGCCCTGCTGGAGTACAAGAAGCTCTACCGGCTGCACACGGCCCACGGCTGGTCCTGGCTCCAGTCCTGGGTGCGCGACGGCCGCTTCCGGCCCGAGTACCTGCCCGCCGGCACGGTCACGGGCCGGTGGACCACCAACGGGGGCGGGGCGCTGCAGATCCCCAAGGTGGTGCGGCGGGCGGTCGTCGCCGACCCGGGCTGGTGCCTGGTCGTCGCCGACGCCGACCAGATCGAGCCCCGGGTGCTGGCCGCCGTCTCCCGCGACCCCGGCCTGATGGACGTCGCGGGCAGCGGCCGCGACCTCTACGCCGATCTGGCCGAGCGCGCCTTCTCGGGCGACCGGGAGCGGGCCAAGCTCGCCATGCTGGGCGCCATCTACGGCCAGACCTCCGGCGACGGCCTCAAGCACATGGCCGACCTGCGCCGCCGCTTCCCGGCGGCCGTCGCCTTCGTGGACGACGCGGCCCGCGCGGGCGAGGAGGGCCGCCTGGTGCGCACCTGGCTCGGCCGCACCTGCCCGCCCTCCGCCACGGCCGGGGCGTACGACGAGGCGGGCATCCCGCAGGACGAGGAGCCCACCGCGCCCGGCAGCACGGCGGGCGCCCGCGCCCGGGGCCGCTTCACCCGCAACTTCGTCGTCCAGGGCAGCGCGGCCGACTGGGCGGTGATGGTCCTCGCCCTGGTCCGCCGGTCCCTCGCGGACATGGCGGCGGAGCTGGTGTTCTTCCAGCACGACGAGGTGATCGTGCACTGCCCCGAGCAGGAGGCCCCCGCCGTCGTGGCGGCCATCCGCGAGGCGGGCGACCGCGCCGGGCGCATCGCCTTCGGCGACACGCCCGTGCGGTTCCCGCTCACCACGGCGGCGGTGCGGTGCTACGCGGACGCCAAGGAGTAAACGATTCGCCCCCCTGGCGCGCCCGTCACGCCACGGCCCGCTCCGCCTCCGCGCGGAGGCGGTTCTTGTCCGGCTTGCCCGCGTCGGTCAGCGGCAGGGTCTCGGCGAAGGTGAGGCGGGCGGGCTCGTACATGGCGCCGCGGCTCTCGCGCACCAGCGCGCGCAGTTCCTCCTCGCCGACGTCGGCGCCCGGGCGGCGGACGACGACGGCGTGCACCTGCTCCATGCTGTCGGCGTCACGGATGCCGAAGACGGCGCTCTGCGTCACCTCGGGGTGCGAGTTGAGGACGTCCTCCAGCTCGGAGGTGTAGACGTGGCCGCCCACCACGATGATCATGTCCTTGAGCCGGTCCACGACCGCCAGGAAGCCCTCGTCGTCCAGCCGGCCCAGGTCGCCGGTGTGCAGCCAGCCGTCGCGCAGCACCTGGGCGGTCAGCTCGGGCTGCTTCCAGTAGCCGGTCATGAGGTGCGGGGAGCGGATGCAGATCTCGCCGAGCTCGCCGTTCGGCAGTGCCCGCCCGGACTCGTCGCGTATCTCCACCTCGACGTCGGGCAGGACCTTGCCCGCGGTGCGCAGCAACTCCGGGCGGTCCAGGTCGTGCTGATCGGGCATCAGCATGCTGATGCCGCCGGCTTCGCTCTGGCCGTAGAACTGGACGAGCACGGGCCCGAAGCGGCGTATCGCGTCGGCCAGCCGCGCGGGGGAGGCCTGGCAGCCGCCGTAGACCAGGGCGCGGAGGCTGGAGGTGTCGGTGGTGGCCGCGTCCGGATGGTCCATCAGCCGGTACAGCAGCGGCGGCAGGAGGAAGAGGTCGGTGATCCGCTCGCGCTCGACGGCCGCGAGCACCTCGGCGGGGTCGAAGTCGTCCTGGAGCACCACGAAGCCGCCCAGGCGGAGCGTGGTGTCGGCGAACATGCCCCCGGCGTGCGCGACCGTGGTGCACAGCAGCTGCCGACGCGGGTAGTCCGGGCCGTCGAAGAGGCGGGTGGCGAGCTGTCCGAAGGTGGTGCAGATCCCCTTGGGGTGACCGGTGGTCCCGCCGGTGTGGCGGATGGTGCAGATGTCCTCCGGCCGCGCCTCGCCGGCCAGGGGCTCGGCGGACTCGGCGGCGGCCAGCTCCAGGAGGTCCTCGCCGAGCGACGCGGGCCCCAGGGTGAAGACGTCCTTCACCGGCGCCTGCGCGGTCACCTCGGTGGCCCGGCCGGCCCAGCGCGGGTCGACGATCAGGGCCCGGGTCTCGACGTCCTCGACGATGGCGGCCTGCGACTCCGCCGACAGCTTGTTGTAGAGGTGGTTGACGGTGCAGCCGAGGAGATTGGCGGCGTACCGGGCGGCGATGACCTCGGGGAGGTTGCCGCTGAGCAGGGTGACGGTCTGGCCGCGGCCCACGCCGCGCAGGCGCAGGGCGCGCGCCATGCGGAAGACGAGGGAGCGGAGCTCGCCGGCCGTCACGTACCGGCCCTCATGGCTTAAGGCGTGCTGGTCCGGGGCGGTGTTCAGGGCATCGAGGATGTCCTCCACGTAATTGCGGAAGGTGATGGGGGTGGCGGTCATCAGGGTTTTCCTCCCGGCGGCGGCAGGCGGTTCCGGGCCGCCGCTCATATGGTTTCCTAGGGCAATTATATGAACGCCCCACCCCGTCGATCAATTCCAACCGGAGGTCCGGTTTCCGAGCCCCGGCACACCTGTGCCCGGTGCCGCCGAGGACCGGAGGCACCGGGCACAGGCGGTGGGCTCACCGCCCCATGACCCTCACGAAGGTCGCCGGATCCGCGTCGAAGCCGTGGACGCCGCGCCGGAAGGTCCAGGCCCCCGAACCGTCGCGGACGAACTCCGCGACCCTCGCCGCCGTCGCCCCGCCGACCCCGGAGAAGTCGTCCTCCGCCAGCTGCTCACGGCCCTCCCGGACGTGCACGCTCGTCCCGGCGACGCCGTCGAACGTCAGCCGCCCGTCGCCCTGCTGAATGGCGACGCCCACGACCACCCGGACGTAGTCGGGGCTCAGCCGGTCGAGCTCCAGCGTCAGGACCTCGTCGTCGCCGAAGCCCTTGCCGTCCTTGCTGTCCCGGTTGAGGGTGATCGTGCCGTCGGGGGAACGACTGTCGAAGTGCACGAGATAGGCGGGCCGGCCGTGGGGGTCGCCGGCGCCGTACGTCGCCGCGATCAGGTCCAGATCGTGGGGAGCCGCGCCCGGAGGGCTCGGATCCCACCGGAGGGCCACCACTATCCGTTCCAACCCCTTGTTGAGACCGCTCCCCTTGTTGGGACCGCTCGCGGAACTCTTGTCCAGACCGCCCACAGGACCTCCCCTTTCCTCGGCGCGTCGGCCTTCCATGGTGCCATGACACACCCGTTCGCCGACGGCCGACAGCCCACCGCCCAGGCGGGTTTGACGGCCCGTCTTCGACGCTGACCGAATACCGGTGACCTGGCGCCCGCCGCACCCCACCATCCGGAGAGGATCCCCCACCACCGCGGCACACCGCGGAGCCGGTCGCATCGCGGGGATCGCCGTCCGGGAGGAGAGCGCGTTGCAGATCCGCTTCATCGGTGTCCTGAGGCCGGCGGTGGTCCTCACCGTCCTGGCCCTGGCCGCCCTGTGCACCACACCCGCCGTCGGCGCGGCGTCCTCCGCGCGCCCGGCGGCCATCGGCCTGCCGGCCGGAGTGAGCGCGGGCATCGCGGTGTTCGACCGGCAGACCGGCACGTTCACCGAGCAGTTCAACGCCCGGGCCCGGTTCCGTTCCGCCTCGGTGGTCAAGCTGCTGATCGCCCTCGACCACCTGTGGGACCGCGGTCCCACGTACCCGATACCCGACGCCGACCGGGCGCTGCTGGACGTCATGCTGCGCAGCAGCGACGACGGCGCGGCCAGCACGTTCTGGGACCGGAACGGCGGCGGCGCCATCGTCGAGCGGATGGTGGCACGGCTGAAACTGGCCGACACCGCGCCGCCACCGGCCGACCGGCCCGGGTACTGGGGTTACACCGCCCTCTCGGCGGCGGACACCGTCCGGATCTACCGGTACCTCCTCGACGAGGCGCCCACGCCCGTCCGCGACTACGTCATGGGCAATCTGCGCGCCTCGACCCGCTGCGGTACGGACAGCTACGACCAGAGCTTCGGCCTCGCGGCCGTCTTCGACCGGCCCTGGGCCGTCAAACAGGGGTGGTCCGGCTTCGACTCCAACGGCTGTACCACCGATCCGGCCGCCACCCGCGCCCCGGCCCGGACGCCGGGCCGGGCACCCACGCGGGCACCGGCCCCGGCCGACGGCGTGGACCTGCGCCGCCCCGCCCTCCACACCACCGGCACCGTGGGCGCCGCCGACCGCACCATCGTCGCCGTGTTCACCCTCCACGCCGAAGGCACCCCCTACGGCAAGGCATACTCCGACCTCGGCGCGGTGGTGCGGCAGCTGAACGTCCCCGGCGCCACCCGCACCCCCGGAAGCTGGTTCGGCACCTGGGGTTCCGGCGTGCGCGTACGGGCCCGGGCCGGCACCGACTCCGCCGTGCTCACCACGCTGCCCGCCGGGGTCGACGTGCTGGCGGGCTGCCAGAAGCGCGGACAGGTGGTCACCGTCCCCCCGTACACCAACGACTGGTGGGCCTACCTGCCCAAGTACGGCGGCTGGATCACCAACATCTACGTCTCCTCGCCCGGCGACAAGCTGCCGGACGTACCCGACTGCTGACCCGCCCGGACCCGCCGGGGGAGCGGCCGGCCGCCGGACCCGCCGAGGGCGGGGCCCGGCGGCCCCTCGGCTAGCCTGAAGACACAATGAACCGTTTCACGACGTCACGGGGTGAGTACGAACTCACCCGCTTCCCCGAGGACCCCCGCGACACCCTGCGCGCCTGGGACTCCGCCGACGAGTACCTGCTCGAGCACCTCGCGGAGGCCGGCACGGACCTCTCGGGCACCGTGGTCGTGGTGGGCGACCGGTGGGGAGCGCTGGTCACCGCCCTCGCCGGGCACCGGCCCACCCAGATCTCCGACTCCCACCTCGGCCAGGAGGCGACCCGGGCCAACCTGGCGCGCAACGGCGTCCCCGCCGGTGACGTCCGGCTGCTGTCCACCCGCGACACCCCGCCCGAGCGGATCGACGTCCTGCTCGTCCGCGTGCCCAAGAGCCTCGCCCTCCTGGAGGACCAGCTCCACCGCCTCGCGCCCGCCGTCCACGAGAACACCGTCGTCATCGGCACCGGCCGGGTCACCGAGATCCACACCTCGACGCTCCGGTTGTTCGAGACGATCCTCGGCCCCACCCGGACGTCCCTGGCCGTGAAGAAGTCCCGGCTCATCTTCTGTACGCCGGACCCCGCCCTCGACCGCCCCGCCAACCCCTGGCCGCACCGCTACGCCCTGCCCACCGGCATCGGCCCGGCCTCCGGGACGACCGTCACCAACCACGCGGGCATCTTCTGCCCCGACCGCCTCGACATCGGCACCCGCTTCTTCCTCGCGCACCTGCCCGAGCGCCGGGGCCCCGAGCGCGTCGTCGACCTGGGCTGCGGCAACGGCGTCGTCGGCACCGCCGCGGCGCTGGCCAACCCCGAGGCGGAGCTGCTGTTCACCGACGAGTCCCACCAGGCCGTGGCCTCCGCCGAGGCCACCTTCCGGGAGAACACCGGACCGGACGCCGTCGCCACGTTCCGCGTCGGCGACGGCCTGGAGGGCGTCCCCGCCGCGTCGGTGGACCTCGTCCTGAACAACCCGCCCTTCCACAGCCACCAGGCCACCACCGACACCACGGCCCGGCGGATGTTCGCCGGCGCCCGCGCGGCGCTGCGCCCCGGCGGGGAGCTGTGGGTCGTCGGCAACCGGCACCTGGGCTACCACGTCCGGCTGCGCAGGCTCTTCGGCGACTGCGAGGTCGTCGCGAGCGACCCGAAGTTCGTGATCCTGCGGGCCGTCAAGCGCTGACCCGCCCGTACGCGGACGTCCCGCCCCGCCACGCGGGGGCGGGACGTCGCGCGCCGGCGTCAGGTGTTCTGCGCCGTGTCGTAGAGGTTCTTGGCCTCGTCGCCGAAGTAGGGGCCGAACATCGTGTTCGGCAGGAACGTGTAGCCGAAGCTGTTGACCGACGCCTGGAGCCCGGCGCCGGTGGACTCGTCGAAGGACGTGAACCACGGGCCGCCGCTGGACCCGCCGGTCATATTGCAGCCCAGGCCGTGGTCCTGGGTGAGGAGGAAGTCCTTCGAGGACGTCCCGCTGCAGTAGATCAGCTTGCTGCCGTCGTACGGGGACGCCGCCGGGAACCCGAAGGCGTACATGTCCTTGTTGTAGCCGCCGTTGAACTCGAGGCCCTGGCCGCCGACGACGTCGGTGAGCCGCTTGCCGTCCACCGGGCCGACGACGGCGGCCCCGATGTCGTTGTTCATGTCCTCGCTGGCCGTCCACTGCGGGGTGGAGAGCGTCTTCGCCGCCGCCCAGGTGCCGTACGGCGACTGCCCGTCGTGGTAGCCGGGGACGAAGACCCAGTTGGTGTGCCAGCTTCCCTGGTACTTCACACAGTGCCCGGCGGTGAGCACGACACTGCCGTTCTTGCTGGTCACGGCGTCGCCCGAGCAGGAGGCGGTGCGGTTCTGGAACGTGAAGAACACCCGCCCGATCGTGTGGACGACGGCGCCGCCCCCGGTCCACGGCCCGCCGGCCTGCGGCAGGGACTTCACCTCGGCGGACGGGGCGGCCGGGGCGGTGGGCGCGACGGTGGACACCGCGCCGCGTGACTCCGCGGCGGGACGGACCGCCGGGGCCGCGAGACCGTCCGGGGCGGCGCCGGGCACGTCGAGCGGGGTGGCCGAGCGCATCCGTTCGGGGGTCCAGAAGGCGACGGCGTCCCGCTGGGCGGCGCTCGTGTGCGCGGTCGCCGGGGCCCGTTCGGCCCCGGCCGGCGCGGCGCCGGACGCGGTGGCCGGAGTGCCCAGGGCGACCAGGGTGCCGGCGGCCAGCAGGATGCCGGAGGTGCTGCGGTGGGGACGTCTCACGCGTACTCCTTCTGCCGAGGCCGGGCGCGTGGGGCGCGGGGCCGTGTGGGGGGCCGGACCGGCTGCCGGGGTCCGGGCAGACGAGTGGTGCGGATTCGACGGTGCGTCAGAAGAGCGTGCCACGCACGGCGGGGGATTGACAGGGGCGCGTCAATGATGCCCCGTCGGCCCCGGCCGTTTTCCGCCGCGTGATCCCGCCCCATCGCTTACGGTTCCGGTATGACGATCTACCGCACCGGCACCCCGGCCCCTCCCACGGACGGCCGCAGGACCCTGGTCGTCGGCGCGGGGATGGCCGGGCTGTACGCGGCCCGGGAACTGCGCCGCGCCGGCCACGACGTGACGGTCCTGGAGGCCCGGGAGCGCACCGGCGGGCGGCTGTGGACCGAGGAGTGGGAAGGACTCCGCATCGACCTGGGCGCCTCGTGGATCCACGGCGTCGAGGACAACCCCGTCGCGGAGCTCGCCGCGGAGGCCGGGGCCGCCACGGCCGTGTACGACGTCGGCACCCTCGACTACGGCAGCCAGGACGGCACGGTCTCCTACGCCCCCGACGGCCGGCGCCTCACCCGCGCCGAGGCGGAGACCCTGGGGAAGGACCTGAAGGCCGTCGGCGGCGCGCTGGAGGCCCTCGCCGCGCGGGCCGAGCCGGGGCTGTCCCTCGCGGAGGGGCTGCGTGCCGTGCTGGGCGCCGCGGGGCTGGAGCCGGCGCGGGCCAGGCGGGTCCTCGAGGCGTGCGGCCGCATGGCGGAGGACGACTGGGGCGCGGGCATCGGGGAACTGGCCCTGGCCGCCGTGATCTGGGGCAAGGACTACGAGGGCGTCGAGGCCGTCTTCCCCGGCGGCTACGCGCAGTTGACGGACCACCTGGCCGAGGGGCTGGACGTACGGCTGGGCCACCGCGTCACCCGCGTCGAACACGGGGGCGGCCGGGTGGAGGTGCACACCGACGGCCACGGCGTCCTCACCGCCGACCGGGTCGTGATCACGCTGCCGCTCGGGGTGCTGAAGGCCGGCGCCGTCACCTTCGCCCCGGAGCTCCCCGAGGCCAAGACGGACGTCATCGAGCGCATGGGCATGGGCGTCTACGACAAGCTCTACCTGCGCTTCGCGGAGGCGTTCTGGGACGACAGCGACGTGATCCGCCTGGAGGACACCCCGCACGGCGCCTTCGCCAACTGGTTCGACCTCCGGCGCGTCACCGGGGCCCCGGTGCTGGCCGTCCTCCACGGCGGGCCCGTCGCCCGCCGCCTCGAAGAACTGGACGACGCCACCGTGGTGGGCGACGCCCTGGCCGCCCTGCGCGGCGTCTACGGCGACAGGGTGACGGACCCCTCGGCGTACCGGCTCACCCGCTGGGCGGCCGACCCCTTCGCCCGGGGCTCGTACTCCTTCCCGGCCGCCGCCTTCGAGCCCGGCGACCACGACGTCCTGGCCGAACCCGTCGGGGAGCGCCTGTTCTTCGCGGGCGAGGCGACGAGCGCCGACCACAGCAGCACGGTCCACGGCGCGTTGCTCTCCGGCCGCCGCGCGGCCCGGAGCGTCCTGGCGAGCTGAGCGTCCCGGGGGCGCCGGGGCGTCGCGGGCCCGGGGTGCGTCGCGGACCCGGGGGTCAGCCGGCTCTGTCCTCCCGGACGGTGGTCCTGTCGCTCCACGCGAGCTGGATCGACTCCAGGAGCCGGGCGTTGCAGCGGGTCGGGTCGTCGCTGAAGCCGGTCAGCCCGGCGGTCCAGTCCCGGATCCGGACCAGATCGGCCGTCACCGGCCGGGTGGTGGGGTGCTGTTCGGCGAGGGCCGCCGCGATCTCTTCGATGTCCGTCCATCGCATGGGCCAGAGTGTGGCGGAGGGTGCCCGCGAGGTCCAGGGAGCCCTCCGGCGGGGCGCTCGCCAAACACCGGTCACCGTCCGGTCATCGTGGGCTGTCCTGCGGCGATGACCGGGCGATTACCGCACGGTGGGCACGGGTTGGGTGACTGCGCGTTACGGTCGGCGCGGGATTGACGCACGGTCAAGTGCGACAGCGAGAACCCGTCCCGAAAGAGAGCATGAGCACCATCGCCTTGCCGCGGCCCGCCGGAGAAGGGGGCCGCTTCGCCTCCCGCGCCGGTGGACCGCACGCCGGGCCGGACGGCGCTTCGCCGCCCCTACTCGTAGGTGCGGATCAGCCGGGCCAGATGCCGGCCCGCCGTCAGCAGGGGCTCCTCGCTCCGCAGTACCTGCGCGGTCAGCTCGGCGCCCTCCAGGGTGCTGATCGCCGCGCAGGCCAGATCGCGGGCGGTGTCCTCGTCGAGGCCGCCGCGCAGCTTCTCGGCGACCAGCTCCGTCCAGTGGCCGATGGCCTCGGCGCACGCCTGCTGGATGGCGGGGGCGCGCCCGACGGTCTCCAGGGCGGTGGCCGCCACGGGGCAGCCGTCCATCCAGTCGGACTCCCGCAGGGAGTCGGCGAGCAGCCGGGTGCAGGCGGTGATCGCTTCGGCGGGGTCGTCGTCGGCGGCCAGTCCGGCGCGCAGGATGTCGGCGAACTCGCGCTCGCCGTGCTGGATCGCGGCCACGGCGAGCTCCTGCTTGCCACCGGGGAAGAAGTGGTAGACGGAGCCGAGGGTGGCTTCGGCGTCGCGGGCGATCTGCTTGATGCCCGTCCCTTCGTATCCCTGGCGCTGGAGCAGCCGGGCCGCCGCCCGGACGATCCGGTCCCGGGTGCCGACGGCGGCGTCCGTTCCCTCGGTGGCGTCGTGTCGCGGCTTGGTCGTCTGCATTCCATGAGTTTAACGGATAGAGCGTTCGCTCTAGCGCTGTGCTATGTTTCTTCTGGGTAGAGCGTTCGTTCTAGAACCGGCGGACCACCGCCCTCCGTCCTGCCGCACCCCCGTCAGGACGGCGGAGCGGACACCCAGCGGTATCAGCGGCACAGCGGTATCAATCGCGGTAACAACCAAGGAGAACCAGTGAGCAAGCAGGCAGTGACCGTCATCGGGCTCGGCCCGATGGGCCAGGCGATGGTGACCGCGTTCCTGGAGAACGGCCACCCTGTCACCGTGTGGAACCGGACGGCGAGCAAGGCCGACGAGCTCGTCGCCAAGGGCGCCGTCCTGGCCCCCTCGATCGAGGACGCCCTCAAGGCCAACGAGCTCGTGGTGCTGAGCCTCACGGACTACGACGCCATGTACGCCATCCTCGAGCCGGCCACGGCCGCCCTCGACGGCCGGGTGCTGATCAACCTCAGCTCCGACACCCCGGAGAAGGCCCGCGCGGCCTTCAAGTGGGCCGCCGGCCACGGCGCCAAGCACGTCACCGGTGGCGTCCAGGTGCCCCCGCCGCTGATCGGCAAGGAGGGCTCCTCCACCTACTACAGCGGCCCGCGCGACGTCTTCGACACGTACAAGGAGACCCTCGAGGTCCTCACCGCCGCCGACTACCGCGGTGAGGACCCGGGCCTCGCGGCCATGTACTACCAGGCCCAGATGATCATCTTCTGGACCAGCATGCTCAGCTTCTACCAGGCGCTGGCGCTGGGCAAGGCGAACGGGGTCTCCGCCAAGGAGCTGCTCCCCTACGCCTCCAACATGATGACGATGATGCCGCACTTCCTGGAGCTCTACACCCAGCACGTCGACAACGCCGAGTACCCCGGCGACGTGGACCGCCTGGCGATGGGCGCGGCCAGCGTCGACCACATCCTCCACACCAGCGAGGACGCGGGCGTCGACACCACCCTGCTCAAGGCCGTCCAGGACATCTTCCAGCGCGGCATGGGCAAGGGCTTCGAGGGCAACAGCTTCTCCAGCCTCATCGAGGTCCTGAAGAAGCCCTCCGCCTGACCCGCCTGACCCGGGTGACACAGTGGAACGCCCCCCGCCGAAGCCTTCGGCGGGGGGCGTTCCGCTGTCAGCGGCGCGGAGGATCAGCTCGCGAGGGTCGCCGCCTGCTGCGCGGCGCGCAGGCCCGACTCGATCGCGCCCTCGATGAACGCGCCGTGCCAGCCCTTGGCGATGTCCGCGCCGGCGAAGACGATCCGGCCGTGCGGCTGCTCGATCTGCGGGAACAGCTGGAGCAGCTGGTTGGGACGGCGCATGCCCCAGCCGCCCATCGCGTACTTGTCGGCGTGCCAGGCCGTGGCCCGGTAGTCGGACACCACGGCCCCGGGCAGGAACGCCTGGACCGCCGTCTGCACCTTCGCCTTGTCGTTGGTGTCCAGCGACGGACCGCCGAAGGCGACGAAGAGGCGACCCTCGGGAAGCTGCTGCTGCGGCACCAGCATCAGGATCGGCGAGCCCTCGGGGGCCTGCCCGTAGACCGCGTCCACCGTGCCCTTGACCAGCACCCAGATCTTCGTCGCGTGGGGCACGCCCATGCCCTGGGTGGTCGCCTGGGTGTGCGCCTTGGGCAGGCCGGGGTTGAAGGTGATGGACTTCCAGACGTTGGCCGGGGTCGCGACGACCGCCACGGGAGCGGTGTACGCGCCGCCGCCCTGCACCTGGACGGTGACCTTGCCGTTGGCCTCGGTCACGGAGCTGACCGGGGAGTTGAGCTTCACCATGGCCTTGGAGTCGGCGAGCATCGCCTTCAGCAGCTCGGTCATGCCGCCGACGGGCTTGATGCCCATCGTGGACTCGAAGCCCTCGTAGGTGCCGCCCGCGAGCTGGTACCACTGGGCCATGCTGGTCAGCGCGGCCCAGGAGCTCGAACCGCCGGCGTAGACGGCGGAGCCGCCGTTGAGCCACTTCAGGTCGACGGGGGAGACCGACAGCTGCCGCAGCCGGTCCTCGAGCGAGAGCGGGTCCACCGCCGCCAGCAGGTCCTTGCGGAACAGCGGGTCGGCGGGGTGCTCGAAGTAGGACTCGGAGTTCTTGAACAGCTCCTTGAACAGCCCGGACAGCCGGCTGGACACCGCGGAGAGGTCCGTCCCGACCAGGCCGGTGTCGCCCGGCATCATGGCGCGGTCACCGGGGGTCTCGTAGAACGTCTTGATCCCGTAGCGCGCCACCTCCTTCTGCGCCAGCTCCTGCTGCGGGCCGAGCCAGCCGCCGCCGAAGTCGACGGTCTGGCCGGCGAAGCTGCCGGTCCATATCCGGCCGCCGATGCGGTCGCGGGCCTCGAGGACCATGGTCCGCAGGCCCTTGGCCCCCAGCTCGCGGGCCACGGTGCCGCCGGCGTAGCCCGCGCCGATGACGATCGCGTCGAGCCGGGTCTCCTCGGTGGCCCGCGCGGTGCCGGTCAGGACCGGGCTCAAGGAAGCCGCCAGCGAGGTGGCGCCGACGGCCTTCAGCAGCGACCGGCGGCCCAGCCGGCGGTCGGTGACCTTCACGGAGCCGGAGTCGTGAGCGTTCATGGCAATCCTTCGATGGGATGTCGGATGGCCGTGCCGTCGGGGCGCCGACGGCACGGCTGAGGAAGGGAAGCGGGTGGGGGAGCGAGGGCCCGGCGGGGCCGGGTCGCGCGGGGTCATGCACGAGGACCGGCGGAAAACCCCGCCGGTCCTCGCCCGTTCACGCCACGGCTCGCCGCGGCGGCGGATCAGATGTAGTCGGTGCCCGGCTCCAGGCCGAGGAGGACACGGCCGTGCGCCTCCAGGGAGCTGACGGGCGTCAGCAGGCCGTGCAGCGACAGCGCCGCGATGTCACGGAAGCTCCGCTGGAACGGCGCGCCGCGCAGGATGGCCGACGCCGAGCTGATGTTGAACAGCGTCTCGACGGCCTCCTTCGTGGCCTGGACGACATAGCCGACCTGACCGCGGACGGCGACCTTCTCCTCCGTCGTCATCTTCTCGCCGGCGTCGGCGGGACGCTGGATGGTCTCCAGCCACACGTTCTGGAGCGCCTCGCACGCCGCGATCTTGTTGGCGGCGTGGGCCACCTGCACCTGGGTGTAGGGGTGCTCGGCCTGGTCGGTCCAGTTGGTGTAGGTGATGGCCTTGCCCGGGGTGCGCTCCAGGAACAGCTCCAGCGCGCCCTTGGCCAGACCGAGGTACACCGGGGCGCAGGTGGCCAGGATGTAGCTGGTGAGGTTGTAGTTGCGGCCCTTGAGGTCGGCGTTCCAGCGGTCGCGGGTCGAGGCGTCGTAGACGTCGACACCGACGATCCGGTGCGCCGGGACGAAGACGTCCTTGGCCGTGGAGGTGGCGCTGCCGGTGCCGGAGGCGCCGAAGACGTCCCAGTCGTCGGCGATCTCGATGTCCGAGGTCGGCACGATCGCGAAGAGCTCCTCGTGCTCACCGCTCTCGTTCTCCACCAGCGCGGCGTGGACGTTCCACTGGGCACCGGGGACACCGGTGTTGAAACGCCAGGTGCCGTTCAGGATGTAGCCGCCGTCCACCGGCTTGAGGGTGCCGCCCGGCGTGAAGCCGCCGGAGATGCGCACCGAGCCCTCGGCGAAGATCTCCTCCTGGGCCTTGTCGGGGTAGAGGCTGGCGATCCAGGCGGTGGAGATCCACACCATGGAGACCCAGCCGGTCGAGCCGCAGCCGCGGGAGATCTCGGAAATGATCTCGGCCTGGTCGGCCACCGGGAGGTCCAGGCCACCGAATTTCTTGGGCACGGCGACGCGGAAGACGCCCGCCTTTTCCAGCAATTCGATGTTGTCAGCCAATATCCAGCGCTGGTCCTCGGTCTTCCGGCCGTTGTCCCGGAGCGTCGGAACTATGTCCCGGACCGCTGCCAGCACCTCGGCGGCACCGATTTCTGACGCGCTCATCCTGCCTCCTGGCATTGATAATTGGTGCAAGGGGCCGCCCCGACGGGCGTCCCTGTCAGTCCAGCGGCGACTGTACCTGCGGCCTGCATCGAAACCGGGCGGGGACGGTAACGCGACGGTCATCGCGGGAGCGGCCGATGAATGCCCGATGACCGTCGGATGAGCCGTTGATGGGAATTACCCCCGAATCGGCGCGGGGGCAAATCCGGCAGTGCCGCGCAATGGGCCGAATGGCCTCGTGCCAGGCCGTGAGGTCCCGGGACCGAGGCCCCGCGAGGGCCCGCCCTTCACTCCTGTGGGTGCATTCCCCGGCCCGGCGAATGCACCTTTCCGGCGTGGGAATAGCCAGTATGTCCGGGACTGTTCCGTCGGGCGGCCCGGGGCCTCCGGCATGAGATGAGGACGTGAACGCGCATGACCGCTTCCTTCCCGGAGTCGTCCCCGGCCGAGGGGGCCGCTCCCGACCGCCGACCGGGCGGCACGGTGCACGACTGGCCCGTCGAACCGCTGCCCGCCCTCGAATTCGACCCCCTGCTCCACCGGTTGCTGCGGGAGGAGCCCGTCGCCCGCGTCCGGATGCGCTTCGGCGAGGGGGACGCCTGGCTGGTGACCCGCTACGAGGACGTCAAGACCGTCGCCTCCGACCCCACCCTCAGCCGCGCCCTGACCGTCGACCGGCCGGTCACCAGCATGACCCCGCACGTGGTGGCCCCCGCCGGCGGCATCGGCCGCACGGACGCGCCCGACCACACCCGGCTGCGCCGCCTGGTCGCCCAGACCTTCGGGCGCAAACGGGTGGCCGCCCTGCGCCCCCGCGCCCAGGAGCTCGCGGACCGGATGACCGAGCGGATGGCCCGCCAGGGCCCGCCCGCCGATCTGACGGAATGCCTGACCGGCCCGCTGCCCGCCCAGCTGATCGGCGATCTGCTCGGCGTGCCCACCCGCGACATCGACCTCCTCCAGAGCTGGCGCGCCGTCATCCTCTCCAGCGACCACACCCAGACGGAGAGCGAGGCGGTCAAACGCGAGATCGCCGGCTACTTCCGCACCCTGGCCGACCGCCGCCTCACCGACCCCGGCGACGACCTCTTCAGCGCCCTGGTCGCCGCCCACGCGCAGGGGGAGCTCAGCCGCCCCGAGCTCGTCTCGCTCGCCGTCATGCTCGTCCTCAACGGCATGGACGCCGTGCGCAACCAGGTCTCCAACATGGTCTACGCGCTGCTCACCCACCCCGCGCAACTGGAGCGGCTGCGCGCCGAACCGGAGCTGCTGCCGGGGGCCGTGGAGGAACTGCTGCGCTACATCCCCCACCGCAACGGCGTCGGCCTGCCCCGCATCGCCACCGCCGACCTGACCGTGGCGGACACCACCATCCGCGACGGCGACGTCGTCTACGTCTCCTACCTGGCCGCCAACCGGGACTCCTCGGTCTTCACCGACCCCGACCGGCTCGACCTCGGCCGGGACGAGGCGCCCAACCTGTCCTTCGGCCACGGCGCCCACTACTGCGTGGGCGCGCTGCTGACCCGGATGGAGGCCGAGGTCATGCTCTCCACCCTGCTGGACCGCTTCCCCCGGCTGCGCCTGGCCGTCGAGCCCAAGGACATGCGCTGGCGGCGGGGCTCCATCAACAGGGGCCCCGAGACCCTGCCCGTGGCCTGGTGAGCGCAGGCGCGAGCCCTCAGCCGCCGTCCGCCGGGCCCGGCTCCAGCCGCTTCAGCTGCTCGGCCGTGACACCGTCGGGGACGGGCACCGGCGCCGGCGTCCGCAGCGGCGGCTGCCAGCCCGTCTCCCGGTCCCAGGTGCGCACGATCCGGGCGGGCGCCCCCGCGACCACCGCGTGGTCGGGCACCTCGCCCCGGACGACCGCGCCCGCCGCGGCGACCACGTTCCGGCCGAGCCGCGCGCCGGGCAGGACCACCACCCCGGTGCCCAGCCAGCTGCCGGCGCCGATCTCCACGGCCTCGCTGCGCGGCCACTGCTTGCCGACGGGCACCTCGGGGTCGTCGTAGCTGTGGTTGGTCGTCGTGATGTACACGCCCGGGCCGAAGAAGCAGTCGTCCCCGATGGTCAGCGGCGCGTCGGCGATCACATGGCTGCCGCGCCCCAGCACCACGCCGTCACCCAGCCGCACGATCGTCTCCCGCCCCAGGTCGAGCCCGGGCAGCATCCCGGCGGTGAGCGTCACGTCCTGGGCTATGACGCAGTGCTCCCCGATCTCGATCCACGGCTCCCCGAAGATGGTGCCCTGCGGAAACGCGAGCCGGGAGTGCCGGCCGAGCCGGCGGAAACGGTACGGGCCCGGGCACTCGGCGGTCACGGCCCCGGCCTCCCGCACCCAGCGGGCGCCGCGGTGGACGGCCGCCGAAGCGGCCCGGCGCCGCCAGCGCGCCAGGGTGGGGAACAGGTTCTGCATGGGCACCCGCTCACCGTACTCAGCGCCCACCGGCCGGATCCCGCTCCGCCCTGTGATCTTCGCCCCACCCTGACCTCCACCCCGGCCCCCACCCCGACCTCCACGCCCGACCACCGGCCACCGCCAAGGAGACCTCCCGATGCCCCGTCCTCCGTCCTCCCCGGCCCGGCACGCCCTCCTGCGCGGAGCGCTGGCCGCCGCGCTCGCCACCACGGCCCTCCTCGCCCCGGCCGACCGGGCGACGGCCGGCGGGGGCGGCACCTACCTGAGATTCACCAAGCACACCCCGGACGACTCCCGGCTCACCTACGTCCGGCACGGCCGGCCCGTCGTCACCTACCGCGCCGGCTCGGGCCGGGTGCCCGACGAGTGCCTGCGCGGCCGGGGTTGGCTGCCCGACGGCACGTACACCCTCGGCCGGCACCACAGGGCATATGACGGCAACCTCATCAAGGGCTACGCCGTCGAGCTCGGCACCAAGCGCTGCCACGACGGCACCGACCGCACCGAGCTGTTCATCCACAGCCAGATGACCCGCACCGGGGGCCAGGGCCGGGGCGGGTACCAGCGCTGGAACGGCCCCGCCGACTACACCTCCCACGGCTGCGTCAAACTCCGCCCCGCCGACATCAAGGAGCTCTACCGGATCCTCGACCGCCACGGCTGGCCCACCACCCTGCGGGTGACCGGCGGCTGAGCCCAACACGCCCCCCTCTCCGGCCGGTTCGCCCCCGCGAGCGGGCCGGAGCCGCCCTGGCGCGGAACGTACCTGTCACCGGGTATATGCCTGGCCGCCCGCCGCACCCGGCTCATACGATTGCCGTAACCGGGGGAGAGGCTGGGAGCCATGGCGGGCACGGCGGCACGGCTGGGGCGGGGCGTGGAGAACGCCATCGCCTGGACCATCAGGAACCTCGACGGCGTCATCGCCCTGGGCGCGGCCCTGACCATCGGCGTCCTCGACGTCCTCGACATGCCGGTCAAGGACAACATCACCTCCGGGGCGATCCTGCTGGTCCTCGCCGCGCTGGTGCTGGGGACGCTCACCGAGCGGCGGCGCCGGACGGCCGACATCCGCGCGGCCATGAGCGGCACCCGGCACGCCCTGGAGGACCTCACCATGGTGCGCTCCCTGTCCGGCGCCGAGCTGGAGGCGGCCCTGGACCGGGCCCGGCTGACCACCGACCGCTGGGTCTTCAAGGGCGGCACCGGCACCTATCTGCGCGCCGTGACGCTCCCCGTCTGCGTCCGCGAGGCCCAGCGGCAACGCCGCTCCCTCACCATGAAGATAGACATCGTCAGCCCGGCCGACGACCAGGCGTGCGCCGCCTACGCGCGTTTCCGCCAGACCTTCGCCCACCGGCTGCACGCGGTGCCCGCGGAGGCCTGGACCGCCGAGCGGACCCGCAGGGAGTCCCTCGCCACCGTGCTCGCCGCCTGCTGGTACCGGCAGCGCCTGGACACCCTGGAGATCGACGTCCACCTCTCCTCCGTCGTCCCCACGCTCCGCTTCGACCTCTCCAACTCCTGCCTGATCATCACTCAGGACGACCCCCAGCGCGTCAACCTGCTGGTGGAGCGCGACCGTCCGCTCTACGACTACTACGTCACCGAGCTCCACCAGAGCCGGGAACAGGCCCACACCCTGGACCTCACCCGCACCGTCCCGCTCGGCGACGAGCCCACGGTCGACGAGGTCGTCCGGCTCTTCGAAGGGCTCGGCCTGCCGCTCCCGGCCTCCTACACCGACCGCGACGTCGGCGACATCATCGACAAGGCCCTGCACGCGGAGAACCCCTACCGGAGGTGAGCTTCCAGTGCGCAGCCCCGTGGACTGCCACCGCGTCGAAGCGGCCATGGCGAGGGGGACGAGAGACGGGGCGGCGGTCGGCGAGCTGTTCGCGGCGGCCGTGACGGTCCTGGAGGAGGTCGCCTCCGGGCGGCGCGCGCTGCGCGCCGTCCGCCATCCGCTGGGGTTCCTGTGCCTGCCGGTGCGGCGCGAGGGCGACCGGGGGGTGTGCGTCCACGTCTTCGGCGACGCGCCGCCGGGCCCGCCCGCCCGGCCGGCCATCTCGCCCGTGCACGCGCACAGCTGGGACCTGGCCAGCTGTGTGCTGTACGGGGAGGTCGGCAATCTGCGGGTCCGGGTGCGCGACGAGCCCGACCGTCCCACGCACCGGCTCTTCGAGGTGCGCAGCACCGCCGCCGGCCCCGGCCCGGCCGGCGGCCCGTGCGACGCGCCGGCGGTGGACGAGATCCGGCCGACTCCCCGCCTGGTGAGCTGCGCGCCCGGCCCCGAGGAGACCGGCGTCGCCGGCGGGATCTACCGGCTCCCGGCGGGGGAGTTCCACACCACCGTCGTCCCGCCGGGCACCGTCGCGGCCACGCTGCTGCTCGGCCGTTCCCTGCCCGGGCACCGCGACCTCACCCTCGGACCGGTGCATGGCCCCGCGCACCGGGTGGTACGACAGACATGCGACGCCGCGCAGACCGCCCGGACGGCCCGCACCGTCCTGAGGAGGATCGATGGACACCACTGATGACGACGGCCGCGCCGGGTCCCCGGACCCGGGCGGGCCGGCCGGTTCCCTGGCCGCGGAGCGCCGGGTGGCCGTCGGCGCCGCCCGGGAGGCGGGCGCGCTGCTGCGCTCGCGCTTCCACGACGACTACGGCGTGCGGGCCAAGGACGACCGGGGCGACGTGGTCACCGAACTCGACCTGATGGCCGAGAGCCTGGTGGTCGGTCGGCTCCGGGAGAGCTTCCCCGGCGACCGGATCCTCTCCGAGGAGGCCGGCCCCGTCCCGGCGGCGCCCGGCGGCGCGCGGACCGGCCGCACCTGGCTGGTGGACCCCCTCGACGGCAGCAACAACGTCGTCATCGGCCTGCCCGCCTACGCCGTCGGCATCGCTCTGTGCGTCGGCGAGGCGCCGGTGCTCGGCGTCGTCCACGATCCGGTGACCGACCGCACGTGGACGGCCTCGGCGGGTCTCGGCGCGTACGGGCCGCGCGGCCGGCTGACCGGGCCGGCGGGCCGCCCGTCCGCCGCCGGGCCCCTGCTGGCCTGGACGCAGGGCCACGCGGTCGCCCGCCGGGACCCGGTGGCGCGGGCCCTCAAGGACGCCCTGGAGGCGCGTTCCCGGCGGGTGCTCCAGCTGTGGGCGCCCCTGCTGGCCTGGGCGATGCTGGCCCGCGGCGACATCGACGGCTTCGTCGGCTACCGCGCCGAGGCCATCGACCTGCCCGCCGGGGCGCTGCTGGCCGCCGAGGCGGGCCTGGCCATCCGGGCCCTGGACGGCGGCGCGTTCCATGGGGGCGTCGGCGGCCCCGACACCGACCGCAGCTTCGTCGCCGGGCGGCCGGAGGTCCTCCCCTCCCTCCTGGAACTGGTCGCGGAGGGCCGCCCCACGACGGCGCCCACTCCGTAGGGGCGCGAGGCGGTCACCCTCGCGAGGTGCTCACCCCGTCAGGGCCAGCGCGCCCACGGACGCCAGCAGGGCGCCGACGGCCAGCACCGCGCCCGTCCCCATGAACCGCCCCGGGGACACGCGCACGCCCTGCGCGTGGCAGCGCTCGAACCACAGCAGCGTCGCCAGGGAGGCCCAGGGGGTGATCACCGGGCCGACGTTGGTGCCGATCAGCAGGGCCAGCAACTGGTCGTGGTTGCCCACGGGCACGGCCGACTCGCCCGCCAGGTAGACCGGCAGGTTGTTGAGTACGTTGGCCAGCCCCCCGCCCACGCCCGCCGCCCGCAGCATCCCCGGCAGACCGCCGTCCGTGCCCACCGCCCGGGCCAGCAGCTCGTGGAGCCCGTTGACATTGACCGTCTCCACCACCAGGAACAACCCCGGCACCAGGATCAACAGCCGCCACGGCACCAACGACAGCCGCAGCGCCGCGCGTCGCCGTACCGCGAAGGCCGCCACGGCGAGCGCGGCCGCCACCGCCGACGCCGTCCACAGCGGCACCGCGTCGATCAAGATGGCCAGCAGGAAACCCGCGCAGGCCACCGCGCACACCCGGAACAGCACCCGGTCGGCGGGCCGGTGGACCTCCGGCGGAACGTAGCGCTCCGCACCCCGGCGGTCACGGCGCCAGTAGAACAGCCACAGGCAGCCCATCGTCACCGCGATCGACGCCAGTTGGGGCGCCCACATCCGCTCCGCCAGCCCCATGGGCGAGAGCGCCACCCGGTCCGCCGCCAGCAGGTTCGTCAGGTTCGACACCGGCAGCAGCAGACTCGCCGTATTGGCCAGCCACACCGTCGTCATCGCCAGCGGCACCGCCGCGATCCCCACCCGGCCCGCCAGCGCCAGCATCACCGGCGTCAGCAGCACGGCCGTCGTATCGAGGTTCAGGGTGATCGTCGTGACCGAGGCGAACACCACGCACAGCGCGAACAGCCGCGCGTAACCGCCCCGCCCGGCCCGCGCCACCCCCGAGGCCACCACGTCGAACACCTCGGCCCGGCTGGTGAGTTCGGCCAGCACGATCACCGTGCCCAGGAACGCCAGCAACGGCGCGATCCGCCGCATCGCGTCCCCGGCCGACCCCGCCGGGAGCAGCCCCGTCGCCAGGAACAGCAGACCACAGACCAGGATCCCGCCCGCGAGCCAGTCCAGGGGATGAAGCCGCGAGGACAGCCCTCGTAAGACACGCACGCCCCGAGCATGACACAGCGTTCATGACGAACACAGTGACCCAGGGCAACTCCGTTCCTAGGATGGGGCCATGGTGGCACGCCAGGAAACCGACGGACGGCAGAGGCCGTTGGACTTCTTCATCAGCTACTCCCCGGCGGACGAACGCTGGGCGGCCTGGATCGCCTGGACCCTGGAGGAGGCCGGATACCGCATCGTCCTCCAGGCATGGGACTTCGTACCGGGCACCAACTTCGTCGACTTCATGGACCGAGGCGTCAGCGAGTCCGCCGCCGTCATCGCCGTCCTCTCCCGCAACTACGAACGCTCCCGCTACGGGCGCATGGAGTGGCAGGCCGCGCTGCGCGCCGACCCCGACGCCCCCGAACGCAGACTGATCACCGTGCGGGTGGAGGACATCCCCGTCGAGGGCCTCCTCGCCACCATCACCTACGTCGACCTCGTCGGCGTCCACGACACCGCCGCCGCCCGGGAGCTCCTCCTCACCCGCGTCGGCCACGCCCTCGACGGCCGCGCCCGCCCCGACCACCACCCCGGCTTCCCCGGCCACCCCCACGGCCCCGCCCCCACCCCCGTGGTGAGCGTTCCGCCCGCCGGGCCCGGCCCCGGCAGCCCCGGCTGGGCCGGCCGCCGCCGCCCCGCGACCGCCCCCGGCTACCCCCAGGCCGCCACCGGCCACCGCGCCCGGGACACCGTCTCCGTACTCCACCTCGCCGGCCCCGGCTTCGGCCGCGGCGCCGACCCCGCCGAACTCCAGGCCGCCGTCTGGGGCGACCTCGTGGAGCTCACCGACGCCGGGGCCCCCGCTCCCGACCTCCTCGTCGTCACCGGCGACCTCACCGCCTCCGGCAGCCCCCGCGAATGCGACCAGGCCCTGAGCTTCCTCACCGGCCTGCGCGCCCGCCTCGGCCTCGCCGCCGACCGGCTCGTGATCGTCCCCGGCGGGCAGGACGTCAGCCAGGCCGCCTGCCGCGCCTACTTCGCCACCTGCGAGGCCGACGAGATGCGCCCCCGGCCGCCCTACTGGCCCAAGTGGCGCCACTACGCCCGCCTCTTCCGCGAGCTCTACCAGGGCCTCGACGCCGTCTTCGACGGCGACCAGCCCTGGACCCTCTTCCCCGTCCCGGCCCTGCGCACCGTCGTCGCCGGACTCAACTCCTCCATGGCCCACAGCCACCGCCCCGAGGACCAGTACGGACTGCTCGGCCCCGAACAGGCCGCATGGTTCGCCCAGGCCCTGCGCCCCTACGAACGCGACGGCTGGCTGCGCCTGGGCGCCCTGCGCCACGCCCCGGAGACCCGCGGCACCCTCGCCCCCGCACCCGACGGCACCCCCGCCCCCACCCCGGCCCCCGCCGCCCCCGCGCCCGGCCGCGCCCTGGGCTACGACCCCGGCGGCCCCGGCGGCCCCACGCCCGGCCGGCGCCCCGCCGCCGCGACGCTGCGCGACACCGACGTCCTCACCCGGCTCACCGCACCCCGGCTCCACCTCCTGCTCCACGGCCCCGCCACCACCGCCCGCACCACCGGCCCGGCCGGGGCCCCCGCCGCCGTCCTGCCCCTGGCCGGCCGCGACCTGCCCGTCCTCGGCGCCGCCGCTCCCGGCCACTACCGCCTCCTGGAGATCACCCGGGACGGGCTCACCCGCTGGCCCGAGAGCCCCGGCGAGGCCCCCCGCCGCTACACCCTCGGCTGGCGGAGCGCCCACCACGTCTTCGCCCCCGAACAGCCGGCCGCCCCCGCCCCCGTCCCCGACGACCCCGGCACTCCCGCCCCCGACGCGCCGACCACCGGGCCCGACGAGGCCCGCGCCGCCCCCGGCCCGCAGGAGGCCCTGCTCTCCCGCGTCGCCGAGGTCTGCCGCGTCCGCCATCAGCACGTCCAGCTCCGCCGCCTCCCCGGCGACCCGCCCGGCCTGCTCGTCACCTGGACCGAGTCCGGCTTCGTCCGCCAGCAGCGCGTCGGCGTCCTCGTCGGCACCCCCCGCGCCGAGGACGTCGACAGCTTCATCGACCACGTCCACGCCTCCGGCGCCGAACCCGACGCCGAACTCGTCCACGACGGCCCGCCGCCCCCGCGCGAACTCCGCGAACACGCCCGCCGCCGGGGCGTCCTCGTCCGCAGCTTCACCGAGTTCCAGGGCCTGCTCGACCTGCGCGGCTACGTCGCCGCCCAGACCGAGCGGCTGGCCGCCGACCCCCAGTACCAGCCCTCCCTCTACCTCCCCCAGCGCTACCGCGAACTGGAACGCCCCGGCGGCACCGAGCGCGACGGACTCGTCGACGACGTCCTGCGCCTCCTCGACGCCGACCACGGCCGCTTCCTGCTGCTCCTCGGCGACTTCGGGCACGGCAAGACCTTCGCCCTGCGCGAGATCGCCCGCCGCGTCCCCGCCGAACTGCCCCACCTCGTCCCCGTGCTCATCCAGCTCAGCGGGCTCGACCGGGCCCACACCCTGGACGGGCTCGTCGCCGCCCACCTCGCCGGCCAGGGCGTCGACACCATCGACCTGCGCGCCTTCCGCTACATGCTCGGACAGGGCCGGATCGTCCTGCTCTTCGACGGCTTCGACGAACTCGTCAACCAGGTCACCTACGACCGGGCCGCCGACCACCTCCAAGTGCTCCTCGACGCCGCCGTCGACAGCGCCAAGATCGTCGTCAGCAGCCGCACCCAGCACTTCAGCTCCCGGGCCCAGGTGCTCACCGCGCTGGGCGAACGCGTCGGGCTGCTCCCGCAGCGCCGGGTCCTCGCCGTCCAGGAGTTCACCCCCCAGCAGATCCGCTCCTACCTGGTGAACCGCTACGGTGACGAACAGGCCGCCGACCGCCGGCTCCGGCTCCTGGAAGGCATCCCCGACCTCCTCGCCCTGAGCCGCAACCCCCGGCTGCTCAGCTTCGTCGCCGACCTCGACCACGACCGGCTGCGCGCCGTCGCCGGCGCCGGACGTGCGCTCAGTCCCGCCGGGCTCTACGAGGAGGTCTTCACCTCCTGGCTGCGCTTCGAGGCCCGGCGCGGCCGGGGCGGGCCCGGCGCCGTCCCCGGACTGGACCTGGCCCAGCTGTGGCAGGCCGTCACCACCCTCGCCCTGCGGCTGTGGGAGAGCGGCGAGAGCGCCCTGCGCCTGGACGAGCTCAACGACGTGGCCGAGACCCTCACCGAACTCGCCGACTCCCGGCTCTCGGTGCCCCAGGCGGCCCACTCCGTCGGATCCGGCAGCCTGCTCGTGCGCACCGACGACGGCCTGTTCCGGTTCATCCACGGCTCCGTGGCCGAATGGCTGGTGGCCCGCGAGGCCGCCGTCCGGCTCGGCCGGGGCGAGACGGGCGAGGCCGACCTCCTGGCCCGCCGCCCCTTCAGCCGCCTGGCCGTGGAGTTCCTCTGCGACCTCGCCGACCACCGCACCTGCCAGCAGTGGGCCGAACGGGCCCTCGGCGGCGAGGACGGCGCCGAGGAGGGCGCCGTCGGCGAGACGGCCCGGGCCAACGCCATGAAGATCCTCAGCAGGCTGCGGATCCCCGCCCACACCGACCTGCGTGGCGCCGTCCTCGCCGGGGAGGACCTCTCCTACCGCGACTTCTCCGGAGTCGACCTCACCCGCGCCGACCTCACCGACGCCGGCCTGGTCGGCGCCGACCTCTCCGGCGCGATCCTGCGCGACACCCGCCTCGTCGGCGCCCGCCTCGACGACGCCGACCTGCGCGGCGCCGATCTGCGCGGCGCCGATGTGCGCCGGGCCCGGCTCGTCGGCACCGATCTGCGCGGCGTCCGGGTCGACGGCGGCCGATGGCACCGCGCCGCCCTGATCAACGCGGTCACCGAACCGGCCGTGCTGGACACCCCCGAACTCCGCGCGGCCGCCATCGCCCCCGCCCTGACCGCCGAGCCCGGATTCCGCCCCGCCGCCGTCGGCGTCCCCTACGGCTTCGACACCCGCACGAGCAGGCTGCCCGAACCCGTCTCCTTCAGCCCCGGCGGCGAACTCCTCGCCCTCGGCAGCGAGGACGGCGGCGTCCTGGTCTGCGACGCCGCCACCGGCACCGCCCTGCGCACCCTCCACGGCCACACGGGCCGCGTCTACGCCGTCAAGTTCCGCGGCGGGGTCCTCGCCACGGGCGGCGCGGACGGCACCGTACGGCTGTGGGACCCCGTCTCCGCCCGGTGCCTCCACCGGCTCGACGTCCACGAAGGCGGCGTCTGGCCCGTCTCCCTCGACCTCACCGGGGAACGGCTGGCCACCGGCGACGCCGACGGCACCGTCACCCTCTGGGACGTCACCGACGGAACCGCGACGCACCGCCTCCCCGGCCACAAGGCCCCCGTCTACACCGCCGTGTTCAGCCCCGACGGCACCGTCCTGGCCACCGGCGACGCCGCCGCGTGCGTACGGCTGTGGGACACCCGCTCCGGCCGGCTCCTCGGCGAGCTCGACGGCCACCGGGGAGCCGTCTACCGCGCCCGCTTCAGCCCCGACGGCACCCTGCTGGCCACCGGCGACATGGGCGAGGGCGACGGGGGCACGGTCCGGATCTGGGACGTCGCCACCCTGCGGCAGCGGCACGCCTGCGCCGGCCACCCCGGCCGCGTCTACACCCTGGACTTCCACCCCTCCGGCACCCTGCTGGCCAGCGGCGACACCGAGGGCCACGTCATGCTCCGGGACCCGCGCACGGGCGAGGCCGCCGGGCCCCCGCTGCTCGGCGGCGGGGCCGTGTACCAGGTGGTCTTCGACCCCGAGGGCGGCATGCTCGCGGCCGGCGGCAGCGACGGCTCGGTCCGGCTCTGGCGGATCACCCAGGCCGCCCCGCCCGCGGCCGGCTGGACGGCCGCGCCCCTGCGCCGGCAGCCCGCCGACCACCAGGGCTCGGTGTGGGCCTGCCGCTTCCGCCCCCACGGCGGCCCGGCGGCCCCCGAGTCGGGACCGCTGCTGGTGTCGGCCGGCAACGACGGCTCGGTCCGGCTGTGGGACACCACCACCGGGCGGGGCCGCAACGTCCTGCGCGGCCACGGCCGCAAGGTCGTCAGCCTGGCCTTCGGCGCGTCGGGCGACCGGCTCGCGGCCTGCGGCAACGACGGCGTCGTCCGGATCTGGGAGCCCGCCACCGGACGCCGGGTGCGCGAGCTCACCGGCGACAACGACCGGCTGGTCTCCGCGGTGTTCACCCCGCGCGGCCCGCTGCTCGCCACCTCCAGCAGCGACGGCGACGTCTATGTGTGGAACGCCGAGACCGGCGAGTACCAGCGCGAGATCGACGCCGAGACCGACCACGTCTGGGCCGAGACCTTCAGCGCCGACGGCGAGATCCTCGCCACCGCCAACGACGACGACACCGTCCGGCTCTGGTACCGCAGCACCGGCGCCCATGTGACCACCCTCGGCCAGCACCGGGGCCGGGTGCGCTCCCTGTCCTTCACGGCGGACGGCAGGGGGCTCGCCACCGGCTGCGACGACACCTACGTACGGCTGTGGGACCTCACCGAGAGCCGGCTCGTCGCCGAACTCGCCGGCCACACCGACCGGGTGTACGCCGTCGTCCACGGCCCCGGCGACGCCTGGCTGGCCAGCGCCTCCTGGGACGGACAGGCCATCGTCTGGCGGGACGGCACCGTCGGGCACCGGCTGCGGGGCCACACGGGACGGCTGTGGACGGCCGCCGCCCACCCGCACCGCTCCCTGCTGGCCACCGCCGGCGACGACCGGACCATCCGCCTGTGGGATCCCCTGACGGGCACCGGGACCGGCCGGCTGACCGGGCACACCGGCCGGATCCTCGCCCTCGCCTTCAGCCCCGACGGCTCCCTGCTGGCCAGCGGCGCCGAGGACGGCACGGTACGGCTCTGGTCCCTGCCGGAGGACGGCGACCCGGTCGCGCGGGCCACGCTCATCGGCGTCCCGGGCGGCTGGGCCGCCCTCAACCCCTCGGGGGGCTACAAGTTCGACGGCGACATCGCGGGCGAGTTCTGGCACGTCGTGGGCATGTGCCGGTTCGAGCCCGGCGAGCTCGACGGCCACCTGCCGGGGGTGCGACGGCTGGCCATGGACGACGAGCTCTGACGGCCCGTCATGGATGGGTCCTGATCCGCAGGAAACGGGGGCGGTAGACGCCCGCGCGGTCGATCACGTCCCGGGGGACCAGGCTGTTGACGTTGTAGGAGACGACCAGTTCGTCCGTGCCGCGCTCCAGCTCCGGGTGCTCGTGCGGGTTGTACGCCAGGACGTTCGGGTTGCGGTAGCCGCCGCCCGGGCCCGCCTCCGGCGCCGTGTACACCGTGCGCGGCGCCGTGAACGGCCCGCCGGGGGAGCGCGCCCAGGCCAGCCGCAGCTCGGCGCTGAACGGCCGGTCCGCCCGCTGGGCGACCAGGGCGTACCAGGCCCCGTGCCGGACCACGCTCAGCTCGTCCGAGACCCGCAGGGCGGCCCCGCCGGGACCGGTGAGCCGCGCGGCCCGCGACTCCTCGCCGGACCAGGAGCCGTCGGCGGTCCGGTACCGCCACGGCCCGCGCAGGCCCGGGCCGTCCACCCGGGCCAGATGGAGATGAGCACCGCCGGAGGGGGCCGCCTCGGTGCCGTAGACGTAGGTCCGGTTCCCCTCCCGGGCCAGCCACGCGCCCCAGGAGATCCCGGCGGACGACGGCAGCGCGGTGACCGACTCCGGTCGTGAGAGCCGCCCCTCGCGGAACCGCGCCAGCACCGAGCCGCGCCAGGCGATGTCCAGCGGACCCGTGCCGGTGCGCGCGTACCGGGCGTAGACGACCGCGACGCCCCGGCCGTCGGGGATCCCGGACCGCGCCCAGTACCACTCGTCCGGCCGCGGCGGCGACACCAGGGCGTCGGGCCGCCCGGCCCCGTCCCGGCCGGTCACCGTGCGCGGGGCGCCGGAGGCGGGCCACAGGACGAAGCTGTTGTGGACGAACGGCGTCGTACCGCCCTCCCCGGTGACGGGGGAGCGGGAGCCGTCGGGCCGTACCGTGCCGAGGAACGTGTCCGAGAAGACCCACAGTTCACCGGCGGGCGTCGGCACCGAGTACGTGCTGTCGCCGCCCGTCCAGTGGCCCGGATCGCGCACCCGGTCGGCGTACCTCCCGAACGCCTCGTCGAGCGCCGTCAGCGGGCGCGCCGAGACGACCTCGGGCGGCCCCCCGGCGTCCGGCGCCGCCCCCGGCGGCAGGAAGGCGCAGACCACGGCGGCGGCCACGAGGGGCAGCCGGGACACGACCGGCCGACGGCGCGTCCGCTTCGGCATCCAGGAGATCCACATGGCGCACAGTCAACCGGCGCGTCGGCCCGCGACCCCGGCGGCCGTTCCCCGCGCTCGGCCGAGCGGGTGATAAATGGCAGCACGGTCAGAGTGCACAGTGACGGCCGCGCACCCGGGGCGCGACGATGCCGTGGGCCGGGACCGTGCGTGTGGTCCCGGATCCCCCGTCCGTTCGTGGAGGTGTCCGTGTACGCAACCGAGTTGGCCGTCAAGGCGCTGGAACCGACCCCCGAGGAGGAGCGCCTGGCCGAGGACTACGTCACCATCCTCGGCTCGCTCTCCGTCATGGAGCAGGCAGTGCGGGAGGGCGCCTGGCACCGTCTGCGCGAGGAGGCCGACGAGCTGATGAGCGCCGCCGAGGAGATGTGGGCCGGTCTCCCCGGGGCCGACGACGAGGGCGTCCCCGTCCGGGCCGCCCACGTGCCGTCCCAGGCCGACAGCTCGAAGATCCGCCAGCTGATCGCCGTGTACGCCCAGCCCTACGCGCTCGGCCGCGTCCTCTACCCGACGAGCCTCATCCAGGACGCCCAGCTGCGCCGGGCGGTGGAGGAGGAGAACACCGAGCGGGAACACGCGGCGGAGCACACGGCGGTGGAGTGAGGGGCCGCCGGGCCGGCGGCCCCTCACGGCGTGCCCCGGCGGGCGTCCGGCAGCGCCACGGCGATGTTGTCGGCCCGGTGGATCCGCAGGCCGTCGCGCCACACACTGCCGTCGGCGCGCACCAGCACCGTGCCGCCGGCCGCGCGGACCTCGCGGATGTGGACCTCGCCGCGCACCCGCCGGTGTCCGCGCAGGATCTGGCCCCGGTAGGTCCAGCGCAGCTCCTCGCCCGGCACGGCATCGGGGCCCGGCCCCGGCGGCCGGCCGGCGAGCCCCGCGTACAGCGCGAAGGCCCGCACGGCCTGGAAGAGCATCTGCACACCGACCGACCCGGGCAGCACCGGGTCGTGGGGGAAGTGCCGGCCGAAGAACCAGTCGCCGGGGTCCACCGCCTTGTCGCACAGCACGTACCCGGCGCCGTGCTCCCCGCCTCCGGGGACCAGCACCACGTCCTCCAGCAGCGCCAGCCGGCCCCGCCCGAGCCGGGCGTCGTGCCGTACGTCCAGCCGACGCGCCCCGGCCGGGGCGACGGGCCGCCGCTCCAGCCACGGGCGCGTCTCCCGGCCGCCGTCCAGGCCCTGCCGCAGGGCGAGCACCTCGGGCGTCAGGTAGCCGTGCGCCGCCTCGCCCGTGCAGAAGACCTCGCCGCCGGTGCTCAGCGAGAACGCGTACCGGTCGACCACGGCGCCCGGCATGACGGCCGTGGACAGCAGCACGGACTCCTGGACGACCGTCGACGCGTGCGGGTCGCACGCCCGGGTCAGCCGTGCCCGGCCCTCGAGATTGCGGCACACGAAGGGCCGGTCCGGATGCGTGGGCGCGGCCCCGGAGAGCCCGCCGAGGAGCCCGAGGGGCTGCAGGGCCATCTCCATCAGGGCGAAGACCGGTAGGCCACCGCCGTGTTCCCGGCGGTACCAGGGGTCCGCCGGGACGTCGTGCTCGGTGACCAGCCGGGCGCCCGCCCGCTCCGGTCCCTCGCCGCCGTGGAGGTCGACGACCCGGTCGACCATGCGCAGCCCCGCGCCCGGCAGGCGTGGCCGGACCGGTGCGGTGACCACCCCGCCGGGCGCGCCGAGCTCCGACGGGTCGCCCTCGGCGCTGTGGGCGATGTGCAGCTCGTGGTAGCGGGCCCGGGCGCCGGAGGACGTCTTCCGGCAGCAGCCCCGCTCCGGATGCGGCGCCAGGCCGGCGCCGGGCCGCTCCCGTACCGTCGCGCCGAGGTCGTGCAGCCGAGCCACGACCCGCCCGCCGGAGGTGATCTCGCAGTCGGCGACCGCGTACGGGCGCGGCAGCAGCCCGAGTTCGACGACCTCCACCGTCAGCCGCCACGGCTCGCCGTGCGTGTCCGGCCCGGCCGGGCCGCCCCGCCATTCGACGCGCACGGGACGGCCGGGCAGCGGGAGCACCCGGGCCCCGGGCAGGCACAGGTGCAGTCCCTGGTGGAAGGCGTACACGCGCAGCGCCTCCAGGGCCGCCGCGACCGGGTACGGCCACTGTGGGCCGCCGCTCCGGTCGTCGGCCGGTCGTGCCGTGGCGGTCAGCAGGCCCTGGCCGTACCGGCCCGCGCGCGGGCCGACCGTGATCTCCTCCAGCAGCCGGGCCGGCCAGGGCGCGGGCAGCTCCTCCGGCTCCAGGCCGCGCTGGTCGTGGCCGGGGCCGAACACGCCCGCGACGTCCCCGGCGGCGAGCGCGTCGAGCTCCGCGCGGGTCAGCCGGTGGACGTCCGTCACCGTGCGGAGCGAACTCCTCCGGGAACCGGGGCACCTGACGCGGTGGCGGCCCCTCGCCGGCCGCGTCGTCGGTCGCGCGGAGCGTGAGGATCGCGCGCTCGCCGTCGAGGACCTCGCAGGTGCCGTCCGGTGCCGAGCGGTCGCGGAGCGGGGCGGGCGCGTACGGCACCGGATCGTGCCAGGTCGCGGTGAACACGCCGGGGCACGGGCGGGGTGCCACGGCCTCGGCCAGCGCCCGTGCCCCGGCGCGCAGCGCCGACGCGGGGCCGCCCCACCGCTCCCACGCGTCGGGCACGCCGCCGGGGCGGGGGGCCGGGGCGAGGACGGCCCCGGCCGCGACGAGGCCGGCCTGCCAGGCGCTGATGGCGCGGTGGGCGTCGAGCGCCGCCGCGTGGGCCCGCCGCACTTCGCGCGCGAACGTCCGGGCGATGCCGGTGGGGGTGGCCGTGCCGTCCGGCACCGGTGCCGCCGGGTCGTGGTCCGGGCGCGGTCCGTGGGGTGGTTCCAGGGGGATGCCGTCGAAGTCGAGTCCGTCCACGCCGTCCATCCCTCTCAGCCCGTCGTCGGGGCGGGCCGGGGTGCGGTGATCCGGGTCTTGAGGTCCTCCTCGGCGAAGGAGACCAGCGTCAGGCCCGTCCAGCGCTGGAGCACCCGGCCGTCCGGGGCGCACGCGGTGACGTCGCACCGCAGGTCGATGACCGACCCGGCCCGGGGCTCGGCCACGATGACGAACGGCTCCCCGTCCGGCAGCGGGGCGAACAGCTCCACCCGCTCGACGCCGACGGGTGCCGGGGCGCGCCCGAAGCGCGCCATTCCCAGCAGGGCCGCCGCCTGGACCAGCAGATCGGCGAGGCAGGGGCTGTACAGCCGTCCCCCGTACGCGCCGTGCGCGAGGCCCGGGTCCCGCAGCGCGGCCCCCACGACCAGCCGGTCCGGGCCCTGTTCCAGCACCGCCTTGAGCCCCCGCAGGGACGGCCCGTGAAAGAGGCCGCCGTCCGCGTAGACGGGGTGCGGCTCGTCCCGGAACGGGTGCGGCGGCAGGTCCCGCCGGGGCGGCTCGGGCGGCCGCCCGGGCGCTCGGTAGCGGCCCTCGTAGAGCACTTGGGTCTCCCGGCCGTCGTCCACCGCGCACACCGTGACCACGGCGGCGCCCGGCTCGGCCGGGTCCGGCACCAGCCGGGCCAGGGCGTGGCCCGGCTGGGAGCCGTCGAGGTACAGACCCCGCCGGACGCGGAAGTCCCGGCACTCCGTCACCGGCCCGGCCGCGCCCCGGCACCGCTCCAAAACGTGGAGGCCCCAGCCGACGGCGGCGGTCAGCGGCAGCAGCGCGGCCCCCGACCAGCGGTGGTCGCGCAGCGCCGGTTCCGTCTCCAGGCCGGCGAGGGCGCGCCGGGCGGCCAGGCCCGGGGCGGGCGGCTCGGTGACGAGGGTGAACGGCGCGCGCAGCGGCCCGACGAGGACGGTGCCGTCGGGGTGGTCCGGCCGCGTCAGGTCGAGGAAGTGCTCGCAGCCGGTGCTGCGCGTCAGCACGGGAAGGCCCTGCCGGCTGAAGAACTCGCTGACGCGGGCGGCCATGCCGCCCTCCCACGGCCCCCAGACGACGGGTGTCACCCGGCAGCGGGGGTGCGCCGCCGCGAAGGCCAGGCCGTAGCGAGTGAGCGCCTCGTTGGCCAGGGCGTAGTCCGTCTGCCGGACGTTGCCCCAGTAGCCCGACACGGAGGCGAAGAGGATCAGCCGCCGCAGCCGGTCCGGGGTGAGGCAGGCGAGCACGTTGTGCAGTCCGGCGAGTTTCGTGTCGACCACCCGGGCGACGGACTCGGCCGTCAGCTCCCCGAGCGTCGAGTCCCCGAGCGCCCCGGCCGCGTGCACCACTCCCGTGACGCGGTCGGCGTACGGCGCCAGGGCCGTGGCCAGCGCGGCGGCGTCGCGGACGTCCGCCGCGACGTAGTGGGCCTCGGCGCCCCGGGAGCGCAGCTCCTCGACCAGGGTCAGGATCCGGCGGTGCCGCGGCGGCTCGTCGGCCTGACCGGCGGCGTCCCCGGTGGTGCGCGCGTCCGGCTCGTCGGCGAGCTCCGTGCGGCCCAGCAGCACGAAGCCGCAGGGGTGTTCGGCGGCCAAGGCGGCCACGCACCACGCGGTGATGCCGGACGCCCCGCCCGTGACCAGCAGCAGATCCCCGGCGGAGAGGCCCGCCGGATCCGGCCGCGCGGGCACGACGGGGTCCGGGGCGTCGGCCAGGACGAGGGCGCGGCGCAGGGTGCCGTCCCAGCCGACCTCGCGGACGTCGGTGGCGCAGTCGGAGACCTCCGCCAGGAACGCCGCGCCGATCGCGTCGGCCGACAGCTCCGGGGAGACGTCCAGCGCGCGGCAGAAGAGCGAGGAGGACTCCAGCGCCACGGACTTGACGAGCCCGCCGAGGCCCCCGGCCAGGGCCGCCACCGGGTCGCCGCCCGCGCCCGCGTACCCGAGACGCCCGTCCAGCCCGGTGAGCGTGACGAACGCGGCCCGGGTGCCGCGCGCGGCGGACTTCCGCAGGGGAGGGCACAGGTGCTTGGCGACGAGGACGGCGTGCCGCAGCCGGGCGATCACCTCGCCGGCCTCCGCGCCGGCGGGGCGGCTCATCGCGATGGCGCACAGGTCGATGCGTTCCGCCCCCGACAGCAGCGCGCCCACGCCGCGCGCGAGCGCTTCGTCGGACAGGTCGGACAGGACGTGGACGTCCGCCGCGGGTGCTTCGGCACCGGGCGGCAGCAGCCGGAGGACGCGCCAGCCGGCGGGGCGGAGCGCCCCGGCCACCGCCGCGCCGAGCGGGCCGCCGTCGTCCAGCAGGACGGCGCACGGCCGGTCCGGGTAGGCGTCCGTCCGCACGTCCACGGCGGGCAGCGGGCGGAGGACGGGGAAGGCGCGGCCGAGCGGGATGTCCTCGGTGTGGCGGAGCGCGCGGGCCGGTTCGGCGAGGACGCGTTCCAGCATCTCGGTGAGCTCGGCGACGGTCCGGGCCTCGCTGAACCGGAAGAGCTCCTCCCTGGTGATCACCGGGTAGCGGCGCCAGACCTCCGCCGCGATCTCCACCTGCTTGAGCGAGTCGATGCCGAGGTCCTCCTGGATGGAGAGATGCGGTTCGATCATGTCGACGTCGTAGCCGGTCTTCTCGGCGACCACTTCGTGGAAGACCCGCGTCACTTCCGCCCGGTCGGCGGCCGTCGGTCCGTCGGCCGCTGGTCCGTCGGCCGCTGGTCCGTCGGCCGCCGGGCGGTCCGGTTCGCCGCTCCGGTGGGCGGCGACGAGCTCGGCGAGGGCGGAGCGGTCCGGTGACGGTAGGTCCGGGGCGGCGACGGGTGCGGCGTCGTCGCTGGACGGAGCCGGAGCCGGAGCCGGAGCGGGAGCCGCAGCCGGGGCATCCGGGCAGAGCAGCCGGGCGACGACCTCGTTCGCGTGGGTGTGGGCCCGGGCCACCGCCACGTCGTGGTCCGCGATGGCCCGGACAGCCGCGGCCAGGGAGGCGTCGACCCCGCCGTTCGCCGCGCCCGCGCGCAGCAGCCGGCCCAGCTCCTCGGAGGTGGCCAGCTGGCCGTCCAGGAACCGGGTGTGGGCGGCCAGGTGCTCGGCGGCGGCGCGCGTCAGGGCAGCGGCGTCTGCCGTGGGAACCACCGCGCCGGGCTCGCCGTCCGCCCCCGGATCGGCGGACCGCCGCTCGACGGCCCGTTGCCCGGTGGTCCGCTGCTCGGCGGCCTGTCGCTCCGCCGCCCGCCGCGCCGCCAGGGCGGCGAAGTTGGGGCCCTCCAGCCGCCGGGCGACCTTCGAGGGCGCCGGTCGCCCGGGCGGGGGAGGGGCGTCGTAGCGGTTGAGCCCCACGAGCGGGAGGCCGAGCACGGCGAGCCGGAGCGCCGCCTCCTTGAGGGCGGCCGCGCCGTCGGCCTCCGGCCCGGTGTCGCAGGCCACGGTCTCCACCCGTCGCCCGGTGAGGGTGCGGTCCACGAGCGCGCTCAGCGCGCTCCGGGGGCCGAACTCGACGAACACGCCGACGCCGTCCTCGTGCATCTCCCGCACTCGGGCCGCGAAGTCCACCGGACTGCGCAACTGCCCGGCCAGCGTCCGGCGGTCGGCGTCCGGGCCCTGCCCGTACGCCGCGCCCGCCGTGTTCGCGTACACCCGTCGGCGAGGCGCGGCGAAGTCCGTCGTGGCGCACGCCGCGGCGAAGGCGTCGTGGGCCCGCGCCACGAGCGGGGTGTGGAAGGCGGCGGCCACCGACAGCCGCCGGACGGGCACCGAGAGCTCGGCGCAGTGCGCCACGAAACGTTCCAGCAGGGCCGTGGGGCCGCCCAGGACCTGCTCGTCCGGGGCGTTGCGGCAGGCCACCACCAGCCCCGGGCACGCGGCGAGGAGCTCCCGCACTCTCTCCTCCGGGGCGCGCACCGCCACCAGCCCGCCCGGGTCCGTCCCCTCGGTGGCCTCCGCCATCGCCAGCCCCCGGGCCCGCGCGAGGGCCGGGAGGGCGGCGTCGTCCAGGACCCCGGCCGCCCACAGCGCCGTCAGCTCGCCGAAGCTGTGGCCGAGGACCGCGTCCGGGGCGAGTCCCAGCTCCGCGAGGTACCGGTACTGGCCCATCGCCAGCGCGCCGACGGCCGGCTGGGCGTAGGCGGTGCGGCGCAGGCGCTCCTCGGCCCGCCGGGCGTCGACGGCCGGGCACGGCGGCGGGAACACCGTGCGGGCGAGGGTGTCCGAGGGCGGGAAGAGCGCGCCCGCCGCGTCGAAGGCCGCGCGCACCGGGGGCACGGCGAGCAGCGCGCCCAGCCCCATCCCCACGTACTGGCTCCCCTGCCCGGCGAACAGCGCGCCCACGCGGGTCCCCTCCGGGAGCGCCGCCCGCCGGTAGTGGACGCCGCGCCGGTGCCGCCACGCCTCGCGCCCGGTGCCGTTCCGCAGTTGTTCGACGGCGGTGGCCAGCAGCGCGGCCCGGTGCGCGGCGTCCCCGGCGACGAACCCGAGGCGGGCGTGCCCGGGCGGGACGGGCCCCTCGTCCGGGGGCTCGCCGCGCTCCAGCCGGGCGAGGAGCTCGTCGGGGCCGGGTGCGTGCCACAGCAGCGCCCGGGGGACCCGGTGCCCGGCCGGGGGCTCCGCGCCGGGGCCGGACCGGTACTCCTCCAGTACGGCGTGGTAGTTGACCCCGCCGAACCCGAAGGCGGACACCCCCGCCCGGCGGACCGGCCGCCCCGGGTCCTGGATCCAGGGGCGCGCGGCGGTGCTGAGGTAGAGGACGCTGTCGGCGCGGGCCGCCTCCGGGCCGGGCCGCTCCACGTGGAGCGTGGGCGGCAGCACCTTGTGGTGGAGGGCCAGGGCCGCCTTGATGAGCCCGGCCGCGCCGGCCGCCGCCTTGGTGTGCCCGATCTGCGACTTGACGCTGCCGACGGCGACGAACCGGTCGCCTTCCACCCCGTCGTCCCCCGTCCCGTCCGCCGGGCCGGGGGCCATGAGCCGGTTGAGGGCGGCCAGCTCCACCTCGTCCCCGGCCGGGGTGCCCGTGCCGTGCGCCTCGATCAGTCCCACCGAGCGGGGCGGGCAGTCCGCGTCGCGGTAGGCGCGGCGCAGCGCCGTGAGCTGTCCGGTGCCGCTGGGCGCGTAGATGCTCGTGCCCCGGCCGTCGCTGGAGCCGCCCAGACCCCGCAGGACGGCGTAGATCCGCTGGCCGTCCCGTTCGGCGTCGGCGAGGCGGCGCAGCGCCAGCATGCCGACGCCCTCGCCGATCAGGGTGCCGTCCGCCCCGGCGTCGAAGGGGCGCACTCGCCCGCTCGGTGAGAGCGCGGGTGTTTTGCTGAAGCATATGAACGAAACGATGGAGTTGTCGGCGTCGCAGCCCCCGGTGATCATCAGGTCGGCCCGGTCGGAGACCAGCTCGTCGACGGCGGCCCGCAGCGCCGCCAGCGAGCTGGCGCAGGCCGCGTCCACGGTGTGGTTGGCCGCCCCGAGGCCGAAGCGGTTGGCGATCCGCCCGGCCACGACGTTCCCCAGCACCCCCGGGAAGGAGTCCTCGGTCCACGCGGGCAGCCGCTCCAGATACGTCCGGACGATCCGCCGGGCCTCCTCCTCCGGCGTCCCGTGCTCCGTGACGGCCCGGGCGAGGGCGGGGCCCAGCAGCCGTGCCGCCAGCGGTATCAGGGTGGAGTTGGTGCCGCACACGCCGAGGACCACGCCGGTGCGGTCGGGGGCGTACCACGTGGCGCCCGGGCAGCCGGCGTCGCGCAGCACGTCCTCGGCCACCATCAGGCCGAGCAGCTGGACGAGTCCGGTGGAGTCCACGGTCCGCGGCGTCATCCCGAACGCGCGCGGGTCGAACAGCTGGGGCGTCAGGAACGCGCCGCGGCGGGCGTAGGTGCGGTCCGGGGCGAAGGGGTCCGGGTCGTGGTGGTCGTCGAGGCTCCACCAGGCGGGCGGCACCTCGGCCGTACAGTCCCGGCCGGAGACGACGTTGTCCCAGAACTCCCGGACGTCGTTTGCCTCGGGGAACATTCCGGCGATGCCCACGATCGCGACGGGGGCGGCGGCGAGCGGACGCATGAGTCGAGTGTTCAGCGACCGGTGGCCCGTCCCAATAGGGCGGACGGCAATATTCACGACTTCCACCCATAAAGGGGCATGTCGCTCCTGGCTTCTCCGTACCCGCTTCACGAGTCGGGCGGAGCCCGGCCGGCGGCGCGAACCACACCCTTCCGGGGCGTTGTCGGCGCGCTCCCGCCTCTTCCGGCGCGCCTCATCACCACATCCCGGCCAACTTCGCACACCTGTCCCCATGTGTCATCGGGCCACGCACCAGCAACGTACGTCACATCGCCGGGCTAAACCTTGGCCGATCCTCATCCGGGGGTGCTGTCAGGCCGCGGTCGCGTGTCTACTGTCCTCGGCCATGCGCTCACAGAGATTCAGACGCCTCGGTCTGTCCGCCACTCTCGCCCTCGCCGCCGGCCTGACCTGCATGGCCCAGCCGGCCGCCGCCGCCCCCGCCGCGCCCATGACGCTCACCGTCGACAAGGCGACCGCCAAGCCCGGCGACACGGTCACGGTGACCCTCACCTTCACCAACGACCAGACCACGAACACCCAGTTCGTGTACCAGTCGATCCAGCCCACCTGGAACACCTCGCAGGACCCCGCCCTGAAGTACGCGTTCAAGTCCTGCACCGGCGACACCGTGCAGTGCGACGCGGTCAACCAGAGCGGCACCCTGCGCTACCACGTGCCGATCCTCCCGGGAGCCACCCGCACCGCCAAGCTGACCTACCAGATCGCCCCCGACTCGGCCTGCGGCCCCAGCCGGAAGATCGAGCTCTACTCGTACCTCTACTACGAGTACCAGGGCGGCCAGGCGAAGAAGGACGGCGTCTTCCAGACGAGCACCGACATCGCCTGCGCCACGCCCGCCCCGGCGGCGGCGCACAAGTAGGACCGGCGGCACCCGGCCCCCGGGCCGGGGCGCACGCGCGGTGGGAGCGGCTCCGGCGGCGGCCGGGCCGCTCCCGGCGAATCCCCTTCTGAGCTGGGGCGATTGTCAGTGCCCGGCAGTAGAATCGGGGGTGTGGAGCAAGGGTCCACGACCCCTGAGGAGGACGCCCATGGCCGCTGCCGTCGCGACACCGCACCCCAACCTGCCGAGCCTTCCCACCCTGCCCAAGAAACGCCTGCCCGCGGGACAGCCGCGCGACTGGTACGAGACGTACAACCGCCAGCTGAAGGCGATGCGCCTGGCCATCGCCCTGCTGCACTCCGGTGTCTACACCCCAGACCGGGCGACGGACCGCAGGATACGAACGGCGGCCGTCCAGATCGGGGTGCGCGAGCCCTCCGTGACCACCTGCCGGCTGGTGCGCACCCTCATCGCCCGCGGCACCCCGTCCTGAACCCCGATCCGAACGCCGACCGGCCTCGACCGACCCACGGTCGAGGCCGGTCCGCTCCCAACCCCGGGGCCCCCAACCCCGGGGCGGAACAGATGCGTTCCCTCTACCGTTGACCCCGAGACGGCATATTTCGCAGGTGAATCGCAGGAGGGCATGTGACCAGCGCGGTCGAGCACAGCACGGTCGAAGTCAACGGCATCAGGCTGCACATCGCCGAACAGGGGCGGGGACCGCTGGTCCTGCTGCTGCACGGCTTCCCGGAGAGCTGGTACTCCTGGCGCCACCAGTTCGGGCCGCTGGCCGAGGCCGGCTATCGCGTGGTCGCGCCCGACCAGCGCGGCTACGGCCGGAGCGAACAGCCCGAGGCCATCGACGCCTACAGCGTCTTTCACCTCACCGGCGACGTCATCGCCCTGATCCACGCCCTGGGTGAGGAGAGCGCGGTGGTCGTCGGTCACGACTGGGGCGCGCCCGTCGCCTGGCACACCGCTCTGTTCCGCCCCGACGTCGTACGCGGCGTCGTGGGCCTGAGCGTGCCGCCGGTCCCGCGCGGCCCCGTGCCCCCGCTGACCGCCCTCGGGTCGGTGCTCGGCGACGGCTTCTACCAGATCTACTTCCAGGAGCCCGGCCGCGCCGACGCCGAACTGGCGGCCGACCCCGCGGCGGTCTTCCGCCGGCTGCTCGTCGGCGCCTCCGGCGACAGCCCCGTCACCGACCCGCCCCGTCCGTGGGTCATCGCCAAGGGCGAGTCGCTGCTGGGCACCATGCCCGAGCCCGACGCCCTCCCCGGCTGGCTCACCGAGGACGACATCGCCGCCTTCGCCCGGGAGTACGCCAACCACGGCGACCGCGCCTTCACCGGCGGCCTCAACTGGTACCGCAACATCGACCGCAACTGGGAGCTCACCGCCCCCTTCCAGAACCGCGCCATCGACGTGCCCGCGTTGTACATGGCGGGCGACCGCGACGTGGTGCGGTCCTTCCCCGGCATGGACCAGGTCATCGCGAACCTCGAGCACCTGGCGCCGAAGCTGCACCGCAGTGTGACCCTGCCGGGCTGCGGCCACTGGACGCAGCAGGAGCGCCCCGACGAGGTCAACGCCGCGCTCCTGGACTTCCTCGGAACACTGCCCGCCGCGAAGTGACCACCGCCGGCCCGGCCGTCCGGCCGGGCCGGCGGCACGCGGTCAGCCGCCGTGACCACCGTGGCCGTCATGACCGCCGCCGTTGTGACCACCGTCGTGGCCACCCGGCATGCCGTGGTGGAAGGCCATCACCTCGCGCGGCATGACGACGTACGGCCGCATCATCCCCATGTCCTCGTGCTCCAGCAGATGGCAGTGGTACATGAACCGGCCCTTCGCGCCCTCGAACCGGCCGATGACCTTCACCAGCTGACCCGGCGGCACCTGGATCACGTCCTTCCAGCCCGCGTCGCTCTCCGACACCGGCGCCGCCCCGCCGTACTCCAGCGGGGCGCGCGTACCGCCCAGCGTCTGGTCGAAGCCGCTTCCCGCGCCCGTCGGATAGAGCTCGCGGCCCAGCACCTGGAAGTCGATCAGGTGGATGTGCATCGGGTGCATGGGACCGCCCAGGTTGATGAAGCTCCACTGCTCCCACGCACCGTGCTCGACCATGAAGCCCAGCGCGTCGTCGAAGGTCGTGGCGCCCCGGCGGTAGGTGCGCACCGTGCCGTCCGGGCCCTTGATCTGGATCACGCCCTCGCTCGGCACGGCCACCGCGCCGGGCTCCACCGGATGCATCTCCCACAGCCCCGGGTGGCCGCTGCCGGCGGTGCCGGGCGGGGTGAGGGCGAGCAGCCGGTGGCCGTGCTCCGGCGCGGTCTCGTGCGTGATGCGCCGGAACGAGCTGGAGACGACCTCCGGCAGCGTGAACGCGTCCCGTACCTCCTTCTCGTCCACCCGGAACTGCATGATCTGCGGGTACCGCACCCCCTCGGCCGCGTTGACCAGCCGGAGACGGCGGCCGCGCAGCGCGCCGAAGTCGATCAGCACGTCGAGCCGCTCGGCGGGCGCCACGGGCAGCGGCTCGTCCAGCGCCACGGGCCGCGGCAGCAGCCCGCCGTCCGTGCCGATCTGCCACATCGCGCCCCGCACCGGCTCACCGGTCTCCTCATCGATCAGCCGGAGCAGAAACGTCCGGGCGTTCGCGGCGTTGAGCACCCGGAACCGGTACCACCGGGCCGCCACGTCCAGATGCGGCCAGATGACGCCGTTGACCAGCGTGTACGGGCCGGTGAACGCCCGGGTGAGGTTCCCGCCCGCCGCGTCGTGGGCCACGACGACGGTCTTGTGCAGCAACCCGCCCGTCAGCCGGCCGTCCTCGTCCTGGTCGAGGTTGCGGTCCTGGACGATCAACGGGATCTCGTACGCGCCGCGCGGCAGCCGCAGGGCGTCCTCCTCGTCGTCCCGCACCAGGTACATCCCCGCCAGGCCCGCGAAGACGTTCCAGCGGGTGATGTCCATCGCGTGGTCGTGGTACCACCAGGCCACGGCCCGGTGGTCGTTGAGGTATTCGGCGAGCTGGCTGTCGCCGGGCGAGACGGCGTTCTCCGTCCAGCCGTCGTTGCCGCCCCCGGTGTTGGCGCCGTGCACATGCGTGACCGTCCACGCGGGCAGCGCGGCCACCTCCGCCAGCGGCCGCGCGCCGCCGCGCCCCGGCTCGTCCGCCGGGTCGGGCCCGCCCGGCACGGGCACGGCCTCGACGGCCACCACCGGATGCGTGCCCGTCAGCCGGTTGTTCCAGGCGACGCGGAGCCGGCGGCCCCGCCGGACCTCGATGGTCGGCCCCGGGAAGTGGCCCTCGTACGTCCACACCCGGGTGGGCGGCAGCTGCGAGTGGAGGCGCGCCCAGGTGACGGTCTGATCGATCTCGATGCCCCTGAGCGCCTCGGCGCGGCCGGGCCGCAGCACCGGCGGGACGCGCAGGGCGTCGACGAAGGGCGTGAGCTCCGCTGCGGCTTCCTGCTTTCCGGCAGGGCCGAGCACTGTTTCGGTCATGCGGTACCCCCGTACACGCTTCCCCCGTGCCGCCGGCCGGAGTCCGGCGGCAGCTGTCACCACTCAAGACGCTTTGGCGCACAACAGGGTTGCGTGTAAACGGGAGTTCGGGTCAGAGCCAGCCGAGCCGGGCGCGGGCGGGCGGCCGGGCGCCGCGCAGCACCTTGCCCTCCGTGCTCAGATAGCCGCGCGCGTAGTCGAAGCGGGGGGTGTCGGAGAAGGCGAGGTAGAGCCATTTGAAGTTCTCGGCGAAGACGTACGCGGGGCAGTGGTCGCCCTTGGCCATGGGGCGGCGGGTGACGTCCGCGACGACCGTGTAGCCACCGGGTACGCGGTGGTGGGTCTTGAGGTTCTGGAAGTAGCGCCACGCCGTGGTGCGGTAGAAGGGGTCCCCGGTCTGCCAGTACAGCTCGAAGGCGCAGTTGGCGTACTCGGGCCGCAGCTCGTTGCGGGGGTCGGTGACCTTCAGCCCCGGGTAGTCGATCTCCTCGGGAATGACGGCGTACTTGTCGAGGACGGCGGTCCAGGAGCGGTAGTAGTCCGCCGCCAGGGCGTTGTCACCGCCCACCGGGAGGATCGCGACGGCCAGCGAGGACTGGCGCCGCCCCAGAGGGGCGCCGGTGCGGAAGTCCACCCGCCGGAACCACAGCAGCCCGTCCGACCGCTCCGCCTGATGCTTCTTGATCGCCGCCGTGAGCGTCCGGAACCACTCCCGGCAGTCCTCGTCCCGGAACATCGTCCAGGCGCCCCACAGATATTCGTAGAAGGAGTCCACCGGGGGATTGACGGCGATCGCCACCCGGTCCGCCCATTCGCCCGTCTCCACGTTCATGGTGGTGGCGAGCAGATCGAGCGAGGACCGCCGCCGCACCACGGCGCCCAGCGCGTCCTTGGCGGCCCGTAGATAGCGGGGATCGCCGGTGAGTTCGGACAGCAGACCGAATTCGAGGATGTGGGTGCCGATCTCGGCCAGCGGCACGGTACGGCCCGAGACCGCGCCCGTGCGGAGGTTGACGAACCGGTAGGGCATGCCCGTGGGGGAGCGGGTGAAGGCGGGCAGCAGCCGGTCCGTCAGATCGACGCACAGGTCCAGCAGCGCCCGCCGGCCGGTGACCAGATGTCCCGCGAGCAGCCCGCCGACCAGCCGGATGGTCGTCTCGAAGACCTGGAAGGGGGCGTCGATGTCGAAGTCGAGCCGGTCGTCGATCCAGTCGAGGCACAGGCCGACCTCGTCGTCGAGCCCCATCAGGAAGTGGGTGTCGAGCGCCTCGACGATCGACAGCCCGACCGGGTGCCCGGCGGCGAAGAACTCCCGGTGCCCGCCCGAGACCGGCAGTACCTCGTCGTGCCCCCACGCGAACCGCTTGTAGCCCGACCAGGCGTGGAGGAACTCGGCCCGGATCTCCCGCGCCTTCCCCATGTCGGCCCCGGCCTCGGCACCCAGCCCCCGCGCCGCCGCACCCGTCCCTCCCCCCACGGCGATCCCGCCGGCGGCCGCCAGGGCGTACAGCAGGCGGCGGCGGGTCGTGCTCGCGGCGAGCGATGTGCTGATCATGACACGCGGCCCTCCTGACGACCCGGTTCCGGTCCGGCGCCGTGATCGCAGTATGCGGCCGCCCGGGCCGCTCCGGGGGCGTGACACGTCGTCGAGGGGCCGGTTCAGGCACCTCCGACGGCTGTCGGCGCCGGGCGGCCGGAGCGGCCCGCCGTGTCGGGGCCGGAGCGGTCGCGGGCGCGGTGGCGCGTGGCGGGCCACCAGTTGGCCCGGCCGGCCAGCGACATGACCGCGGGGACGAGCAGGGCGCGGACGAGCGTGCAGTCCAGGAGGACGGCCACGGCCAGCCCGAAGCCGATCAGCTGGAGCATGACGAGCCCGCACGCGGCGAGGGAGCCCATGACGACGGCGAAGACCAGCGCGGCCGAGGTGAACAGCCGCGCGGTGCGCTGGAGACCGACGGCGACCGCCAGATCGGTGGGGCTGCCCCGGCGGTGCTCCTCGAGGATCCGGGAGAGGAGGAAGACCTCGTAGTCCATGGAGAGGCCGAACGCGGTGCAGAACATCACCGCCGGGATGATCACGTCGGTGGTGCGGGGGCCGTCGAGCGGCCCCAGCAGCGCGTCGAGCCGGCCCTGCTGGAAGACGGCGACGATGATCCCGAACGTCGCCGCCAGGCTCAGCGCGTTGAGCAGCACGGCCTTGACGGGCACGAGCAGGCTGCGCGTGTAGGCGAACAGCAGGAGCAGCGTGGCGGCCACGGTGATCAGGACGGCCGCGGGCAGCCGGTCGCCGAGCGCGTCCTCGGTGTCGGTCAGCCGGGCGCCGGGCCCGCCCACCAGGGCGGCCGTGGGCGCGGGCGCCCGGCGCAGCCGCTCGGTGAGCAGCCGGCCGTCGGGGGAGAGGACGGAGTCGGCGGCGTCGGGCGTCACGCTCAGCCAGGTGCCGGCGGGTCCGGTGAAGCCCGCCGCCCAGGGCCCGGGCTCCGCCGTGCGGCGGCCGTGGGCGTAGAGGCCCGTGGCCGTCCGTACCTGCCGTACGCCGGGAAGACGGGAGAGGCGCGCGGCGTAGGTGTCCACGGCGGTGGTGGAGGCGTCGGGCGGGCGGGGCGTGCCGGGCACGCCGGCCGCGTCCGGCCCGTCCTCGGCGTCCGCCGCCCCTGCCCCGGCCTCCGTCCCGTCCACACCGGTCCCCGCCTCCGTCGTGGCCGCCGTCTCCGGGCGGGGGGCCACGCGGAGGCCCGGCAGCACGACGCTCGCCGCGTTCCCGCTCTCGTCGTCGAAGTCCGCGCGCAGCCGCTGCGAGGCCCGGGCGACCGGCGAGGACGCCGGGAGGATCCGGTCGTCGTACATGCCGAACCGCGCGTCCGCCCCCGGCGCGGCCAGCAGCCCGAGCAGCAGCAGCGTGCCGAGGGCGACCGCCGCGGGCCGCCGGGTCACCCACATCGCGAGCCGGTACCAGCGACCCTCGGCGAAGGCGCGCCGGCCGCGCCCGCGCCAGCGGGTGAAGACGTCGTAGCGGTTGATCCGGGGGCCGAGCAGCACCAGCAGCGCCGGGAGCACCAGCAGCGCCCCGGCCGCCGAGCACACCGCGACGGCCGCGCCGCCCAGGGCCAGCGAGCGCGTCAGCGGCAGGGGGAAGACCAGCAGGGCGCCCAGCGCCGCCGCCACGGTGGTCGCCGAGAAGGCGACGGCCCGGCCCGCGGTCGCGAGGACCCGCTCGGCGGCCCGTACGGGCGTCGCCCCCGCCGCGAGCTCCTCGCGGTAGCGGCTGACCATCAGCAGGCAGTAGTCGACGGCCAGCCCGAAGCCGAGCGCGGTGGCGATGTTGAGGACGAAGACGGAGACCGTCATCACCTCGCTCAGCAGCCGCAGCAGCGCGGTGGTGGTGACGACGGCGAAGGCCCCGACGACGACCGGCAGGAGCGCGGCCACCAGGCTCCCGAAGATCCACAGCATGATCAGCAGCACCAGCGGGGCGATGATCATCTCGGCGACCGTGGCGCCCTCGGTGCTCAGCCGCTCCATCTCGGCGAAGAGCGCCGCCTCCCCGGCGACGGTGACCTCCAGCGGCCCCGCCCGCCCGGACTCGCGGGCCGTGACGGCCTTGGCGGCCGCCAGCACGGCACGCTCGTCCCCGTTGAACCGCACCCCGACGGCGGCGGTACGCCCGTCCCGGCCGCGCAGCTCGGGCCGGGCCCCCGGCCAGTAGCCCCGCACCCACGCGGTGTGCGGGTCGGCGGCGAGCCGCTCGGTCAGCGCCCGGCCCGCCCGGGCGGCCCCGGGCTCGTCGACGCCGCCGCGCGCCGTGGCGAGCAGCACGAGGTGCGGCCGGCCCGCCCCGAAGCGCTCGGCCAGGAAGGCGTCGGCGCGCGTGGACTCCGCCCGGGCCGGTGTCCAGCCGCCCGGGGCGAGGCGCTCCGAGACCCCGTGGCCCCCCACCGCCGCGAGCAGGGCGACCAGCCCCAGCAGGACGAGCGTGCCCAGGGCGCGGCGTGGGGTGCCGTGGACACATCGCCCGAGGAACGAGAGGCGGGGCCGGTGGAGGAGCATCACGGGGGCGTCCTTCGCGGGTCGGCAAACGCGCGTTCGTAGGCCCCATAACGTAGCGCCGGTATATGTAAATATGCCGGATTTGCGATGCGGCGTGGGGTGTACTCCGCCCGCCGATCGGAGGAGTCGGAGCCTCTTCGGGGGGCCATTGGGACGAATGAGTGAGTGCTCGGAACCTCTCCGGAACGCCGCAGTTACTCAGGTCGCCTCCCGCACGGGAGGAACACTCGACCGAGAGGCAGGGACGTGCTCCAGAAGGTACTCGCGACGGTCGCCCTCACCGCCACGGCGGTCGGGCTCTCGGCCGGCCCGGCCGCGGCGCTCGATCACGACGGCAGGACCACCCTGAACGCCAACGGCGCGGAGACCGAGCACGGGGCCACGGCGACCGGCGGTCAGCAGAGCCCGCAGATGACCGCCGTCCAGGGCAGCCTCGAGAAGGTGTGCGTCGGTATCGGGAAGCTCGGCCTCCAGTCGATCCTGCTGCTGATCAACGTGGGCATCGAGGACGTCCCGGTCCTCACCTCGCAGCAACAGCAGCAGTGCACGGACAACTCCACCCTTCAGGACGGCGACGACCCGCTCTCGCACGTGCTGAACGACATCCCGGTGGTCAGTGGCAACGGTTCCGGGAACGACGAGGAGCCCTGATATGTGACCCTGATCACCAGGGTGCGGAAGGACACAGGGGCCCCGGCAGCGCCGGGGCCCCTTTCCGATGCCCCGGAGCGGGCTCCGGGAGCGCCTCGGGGCCGGAAACCCGCCGTATGCAGGCGCAAATCGGTCCCCGGCCGGGAGGCGTGGGGGATAGGTGGAATAGGCAGCGATATCCACCCCGTGTCCATGGCCCGTAGCGGAAAGTCAAAAGACGCTCGCGCTGGGCCCCGCCTAGTCCGGGCTTTCGAAAATGTCAACTTTCCGTTAACCCTTGACGGAATCCTTGCGCGCCTCTCACCATTCACGGCATGACCTCGTGAAACACCACCGAGGACCGGCGTCGCCAGCCGGTTCCCGGAAACACACCGGGCCATCGCCGGGAAGCCCCGGCGATGCAGGGGAACAGGCCGTGCGCGGCCGTTCCCCGGGCATGGAGGTCACCCCCACATCAGCGTGCGGCCCGGTCCTGCCTCCCCCACGGAACGAAGGCGAAGAAATACATGAGTGACCGCACCCTCACTGCGGCCGACACCCCGGCGCCCGCGGCGACGTCCTCGCACGTCGACGCAGGTGACGCGGGCTACAGCAAGGACCTCAAGTCCCGCCACGTCAACATGATCGCGATCGGTGGAGCGATCGGTACCGGCCTCTTCCTCGGCGCCGGTGGCCGTCTCCACAACGCGGGCCCGTCCCTTTTCATCGCCTACGCGGTGTGCGGCCTCTTCGCCTTCTTCGTCGTCCGGGCGCTGGGCGAGCTCGTCCTCTACCGCCCGTCCTCCGGCGCGTTCGTCAGCTACGCCCGTGAGTTCATGGGGGAGAAGGGCGCCTTCACCGCGGGCTGGCTCTACTTCCTGAACTGGGCCACGACCGGTATCGCGGATATCACCGCCGTCGCGACCTACACCCATTACTGGAAAATGTTCAGCGACATCCCGCAGTGGGTGCTCGCGCTGATCGCCCTCGCGGTCGTCCTCACGGTGAACCTGATCTCCGTGAAGTACTTCGGTGAGATGGAGTTCTGGTTCGCGATCATCAAGGTCGCCGCGATCACGATCTTCATGGTCGTCGGTATCTTCCTGCTGGCCAGCAGCCACAAGGTCGGCGACAGCACGCCGGGCATCTCCAACATCGTCGACCACGGCGGGATCTTCCCGACCGGTGTGATGCCGATGCTGCTCGTCATCCAGGGTGTCGTCTTCGCCTACGCCTCCGTCGAGCTGTGCGGTGTCGCGGCGGGCGAGACCAAGAACCCCGAGAAGATCATGCCGAAGGCGATCAACTCGATCATGTGGCGTGTCGGCCTCTTCTACGTCGGCTCGGTCATCCTGCTCGCGTTCCTGCTGCCGTACACCGCCTACCACGCCGGCGAGAGCCCGTTCGTCACCGTCCTGTCGAAGGTCGGCATCCCCGGCGCGGCCGGTGTGATGAACCTCGTGGTCCTCACCGCGGCGCTCTCCAGCCTGAACTCCGGCCTGTACTCCACCGGCCGCATCCTCCGCTCGATGGCGATGTCCGGCTCCGCGCCGAAGTTCACGGGCCTGATGAACAAGGGCCAGGTGCCCTACGGCGGCATCCTGCTCACCGCGTTCTTCTGTGTCCTGGGTGTCGGCCTGAACTTCGTCGTCCCGGCGGACGCCTTCGAGATCGTGCTGAACTTCGCCGCCATCGGCATCATCGGCACCTGGGGCATGATCATGGTCTGCTCCCTGCTCTTCTGGCGCCGCTCCAAGGACGGCCGGGTCACCCGCCCCGGCTACAAGCTCCCCTGGGCCCCGTACACCCAGATCGTCACCCTGGTCTTCCTGGCCGGTGTGCTCGGTCTGATGGCGGCCGAGCCGGGCGCCGGTCGCGACACGGTGTTCTGCCTGCCGGTCATCGTGGCCGCCCTGGTCGGCGGCTGGTACCTGGTGCGCGGCAAGGTCGCCCGCGCCCAGCAGGAGGCCGCGGCCGAGAAGGCCGTCGCCACCGGCGGCGACGCCTGATCCACCACCGCCGCGCCCGGCGCGGCACCTGACGGCCGAGGGGCCGGACACCCGCGAAGGTGTCCGGCCCCTCACCGTTTCCACCCCGGCACGCCTGTTCCCTCCATGTACCACCCGCCGTCACACTGACGACACCACCGCTTCCCCGGCGCTGGATGCTCTTGGACCACTCTGCTGCTGCCAGCCCTCACACCCAAGAGGTCCCTCACCCATGGCTGAACTCAATCGACGGCGCTTCCTCCAGATCGCCGGCGCGACCGCGGGCTTCGCGGCCCTCTCGGACAGCATCGGCCGTGCCGCCGCCATCCCCGCCCGCCGCCGCTCCGGCACCATCGAGGACATCGAGCACATCGTCGTCCTGATGCAGGAGAACCGGTCCTTCGACCACTACTTCGGCTCCCTCAAGGGCGTCCGCGGCTTCGGCGACCCCCGCCCGATGCTCCTGGAGAACGGGAAGACGGTCTTCCATCAGTCCGACGGCGCCAAGGACGTCCTGCCCTACCGCCCGGACGCCCAGGACCTGGGCATGCAGTTCATCGCCGGCCTCAACCACGACTGGGCCGGCGGCCACAAGGCATGGAACAACGGCAAGTACGACCGGTGGATCCCCGCGAAATCCGCGGGCACGATGGCGTACCTGACCCGTGAGGACATCCCCTTCCACTACGCCCTCGCCGACGCCTTCACCGTCTGCGACGCCTACCACTGCTCCTTCATCGGGGCCACCGACCCCAATCGCTACTACATGTGGACGGGCCACACCGGCAACGACGGCAAGGGCGCCGGCCCGGTCCTCGGCAACGAGGAGGCCGGCTACGGCTGGACGACCTACCCCGAGCGGCTGGAGAAGGCCGGGATCTCCTGGAAGATCTACCAGGACCGGGGCGACGGCCTGGACAAGGCCGGCTCCTGGGGGTGGATCCAGGACGCCTACCGCGGCAACTACGGCGACAACTCCCTCCTGTACTTCGACGCCTACCGCAACGCCCAGCCCGGCGACCCGCTCCACGACAAGGCGCGCACCGGCACGGACGTCAAGAACGGCGACGGCTACTTCGACGTCCTGCGGGCCGACGTCCAGGCCGGCCGGCTCCCGAAGATCTCCTGGATCGCCGCCCCCGAGGCCTTCTCCGAGCACCCCAACTGGCCCGTCAACTACGGAGCCTGGTACATCTCCCAGGTCCTCGACGCCCTCACCTCCGACCCCGAGGTGTGGAGCAGAACGGCCCTGTTCATCACCTACGACGAGAACGACGGCTACTTCGACCACGTCGCCCCGCCCTTCCCGCCCGCCTCCGCCGCGCAGGGCCTCTCCACCGTCGACACCGCCCTCGACGTCTTCAAGGGCAACGGCCACTACGCGGCCGGCCCCTACGGCCTCGGCCAGCGCGTCCCCATGATCGTCGTCTCCCCGTGGAGCACCGGCGGGTTCGTCTGCTCCGAGACCTTCGACCACACCTCGATCCTCCGGTTCATGGAGCGCCGCTTCGGGGTCGCCGAGCCCAACATCTCGCCGTGGCGCCGCGCCATCTGCGGCGACCTCACCTCGGCGTTCGACTTCGGCCTCAAGCGCACCGAGTACGACGAGCTGCCGGACACCGACGGCTACGCCCCCAAGGACCGCGAGCGCCACCCCGACTATGTGCCGAAGCCGCCCGCCGACCCCGCCATGCCCCGGCAGGAACGGGGCGCCAAGCGCACCCGGCCGCTGCCCTACGCACCCCTCGCGGACGGCGCCGCGACCCCTGCCACCGGGCGCTTCACCCTCACCTTCAGCGGGGGCGAGCACGCCGGGGCCGCCTTCACGGTCACCTCCGCGAACCGCGCCGACGGGCCCTGGACGTACACCACCGAGGCCGGCAAGAAGATCTCCGACACCTGGAACACGGCCTACTCCAAGGGCGCCTACGACCTGTCGGTGCACGGCCCCAACGGCTTCCTGCGCGTCTTCAAGGGACCCGGCACCACCGCGGCCCCCGAGGTCACCGCCCGCCACGACGGCCGCCGCGGCCGCCTGGAGCTGACGCTGACCAATCCGGGCGGCGCCGACCGCCGGCTGACCGTGACCGACGCCTACGGCGGCGAGCGCCGGACGATCACCGTGCGGGCGGGCCGTACCGTGACCCACAGCGTGGACCCGCGCCACGGCAAGCGCTGGTACGACATCACCGTGATCTCCGAGACGGACCCCGGCTTCCTGCGCCGGTTCGCCGGACACGTCGAGACCGGCGAACCCGGCGTCAGCGACCCGGCGCTCCACACGGACTGAGCGCTCCGCCGGGAGCGCGCTCCGGTCGCCGCGGGCCGGTGGGGGCCGGTCGCGCTACGCCGCCGCCCAGGTGCCGGTCACCGCCACCGTGGTGACCCCGGGGCCGAAGGCCACGACCAGCCCCTGGGCGCCGGCGCGCGGCGGGTCGTCGAAGGTCTGCTCCAGCACGTCGAGGACGACGACGCTCGCGGTGTTGCCCCGCCGGGTCAGGGAGTTCTCGCTGAGCTCGAACATGGCCGGCGGGATGCCCAGCCCCTTGCTGACCTCGTACATGATGCGCGGCCCGCCGGTGTGACCGACCAGGAAGTCGGGCTGCGGCGCGAGCACGGGCGTCTCGTCCTCCAGCCAGCGCCGCAGGCCGGGCATCGCCTCCGCGACCACGCGCGATATCCGCGGGTTGGTGTCGAAGTGGAAGCCGAGCTCGTCGACCTCGTAGGAGATGTGGCCCAGGGTGTCCGGCGCCAGGTCCTCGTAGGAGGCGTCGAGCCGCAGCCCGGGCCGGTCCTCCCGGACGACGCAGGCGGCCGCCGCGTCGCCGAAGAGCGCGGTCGAGACGAAGGAGGCGATCCTGTCGTCCCCCGGCTGGTACGACAGCGAGCACAGCTCGACCGCGACGATCAGGGTGACGGACCCCGGGCGGACGGCGGCCAGCTCCCGGGCGCGCGCCAGCGCGTACGCGCCGCCCGCGCAGCCGACCTGGGTGAAGGCCAGCCTGCGGACGTCCCGGCGCAGCCCCAGTCGGCCCGCCACACGCGCGTCGAGCCCCGGCAGGAGATAGCCGGTGCACGAGACGAGGACGAGGTGGTCCACCTCGTCCGGCACCGTGCCCGCCTCGGCGAGCGCGCCCCGGGCGGCCCGTACGCCCAGCTCCGTACCGGCCTCCGCGTAGCGGCGCGTGCGCTCGCCGAACGTCCGGGGGCGTACGACGTCCGCGAAGGGGTCGACGAGGTGCCGGGTGCGCACCGAGGTGTTGCGCATCAGCCGCTGGGCCGTGCCGATTTTCGGATGACCGGAGTGCAGCGCGCCCATGTGGGAGACGGCCTCGTCGAGGGTCACGGTGTGTTCGGGAAGACAGAGCACGGGTCGGCAGACGGTGGACACGGAACTCCCTGGAAAAAGGCGGGGAAGGGAAACGCGGATGACCCCGGAAAGCCAACCACGGGGGCGACGAAACGTCAGGCCACGCCGTGTTACAAGTTCCTTACGTCAAGCCCCCGTGCCTTGTGCGATAACACCAACGCATTGCCGGAACTTTGCGCTCCATAAATGTTGCTGGCTGAAACGCGTCGCCCGCCACCACCCGGATCCCGGCCGCGCGTCACGTCGAGCGCTCTCATCACCACAGCTCAGGAGCATGATCCAGGAGGGGACGCGAGGCCGGGGAATGCCCTCGTCCGCTGTCCGAAATCACTCGTTGACATGATTTGACCTGCCCGGATAGCGTGATCACACCTTTACCGCCAGCGAATTCCCCCTCCACTTCTTCGCGCCCGGCTCACGCCGTTCTGAAAAGCGCCTGCGCTCGTGTTCGCACCTGCCTGGAGGAAACACCGTGGCCCTCGTAGCGGAAATAAGACGGACCCACCGGCTGAACGGGCCGGACCGCGAGAAATTATGGAAGCTCTCCGAAATGGCCGCCCGCTTCCCCGACGCCGGGGCGGGCGCCATGTCCTTCCTCCGGCTGGACCTGCCACCGGCCCTGCGCGAGCCCCTCCTCGACTTCGCCGAGGGCACCTCCCCCCACGGCCACCTCCTGCTGCGCGGCCTCGACGTCGGCGACGTCCCGCCCACCCCCGCCGGCCAGGACACCGCCGCCCTCGACGGCCACCCGACCGACGGGATGCTCACCCTCGTCGCCGACCTCCTCGGCTCCCTCGTCGGATACCAGGACGAGAAGTCCGGCGCCCTCATCCACGACGTCCACCCCGTGCCCGGCGAGGAGACCCGCATCGAGAACAGCGGCTCCGTGGCCTTCGACTTCCACACCGAGAACGTCCACCACCCGCTGCGCCCCGACTTCCTCGGCCTGCTCTGCCTGCGCCGCGACCACGACGGCGTCGCCGCCACCCGCGTCGCCTCGGTCCGCGAGGCGATCGCCCACCTGACGCCCGAGGACGTCGCCGCCCTGCGGCAGCCCGTCTACCACAGCGCCTACCCCTCCTCCTTCACCCGCGACACCGCCGCCGGGCCACCACCCCTCTCGGGCCCCCACCCCGTCATCTTCGGCGACCCCGACCGGGCCTTCCTGCGCTTCAACTCCCACCACACCCACGCCGCCGACACCCGGGGCACCCGCGCCCTGGACGCCCTCGCGCGGGCGCTGGAGACCGTGTGCCAGGACATCGTCCTCGAACCCGGAGACCTCGTCATCGTCGACAACCACGTCGCCGCGCACGGCCGTTCCGCGTTCGCGCCCCGCTACGACGGCGCGGACCGCTGGCTGCGCCGCTTCTACTCGCTGCGCTCCACCCCCCTGTGGGCCCGGCGGATGATGCGGCGCCCGCGCGTGATCCCGCGGATGGCCGACATCCGGGGCGTGGTGTGATCAAGGTGCCCGTCGGGCCGGCGGCGGGCACCAGGCATCGTTCCGGCACGTGAAATCGAGGACGACATGGACTGGTTCGACGTGGCCGGGCTGCTCCTGGCCGCGGGCGCCGCGGGCTGGGTGGACGCCGTCGTGGGCGGCGGGGGAGTGCTGCTCATCCCCGTACTGCTGCTGACGTTCCCGCAGTTCCCGCCCGCGACCGCGCTGGGCACCAACAAGATAGCCGCGATCATGGGCACGACCACCGCGGCCGTCATGTACGCCCGCCGCACCGAACTGGACCGGTCCGTCGTCCTGCCGGCCGCCGGACTGGCCGTCCCCTCGGCGGCACTCGGCGCGCTGTCCGCCGCCAGCGTCCCCACCCACTGGTTCCGCCCCGTCATCATGGTGCTGCTGGTGTCCGTGGCCCTCTTCGTCGCCTTCCGGCCCGACTTCGGCGTCCAGAGCCTGCAGTCGGCCACGAGCACCCGCCGCCGCATGGGCGTCATCGCCGTCGCGGGCTGTGGCATCGGCTTCTACGACGGCCTCTTCGGGCCCGGCGTCGGCACTTTCCTCATCATCCTCTTCACCTCCCTGCTGGCCAAGCAGTTCCTCGAGAGCGCGGCCATGGCCAAAGTCGTCAACGCCGGTTCCAACCTCGGCGCCCTGGCCGTCTTCGCGCTCCAGGGAAACGTCCTGTGGGCCCTGGGCCTCGGCATGGCGGTCGGCAACATAACCGGCGCGCTCCTGGGCTCCCGCATGGCGCTCAAGAAGGGCTCGGGATTCGTCCGCACCGTCCTCGTCCTCGTGGTGACGGGCATGGTGGTGAAGATGGCCTTCGACCAATTCGCCTGACATTCGGCCGGCAAGTGAAAACCCCTTTTCCCGGAGGACATTCAAGTGCCAGCACACACGGAACTCGCCAGATTACTGACCCTGCCCGACTTCGAACGCGCCGCGGAAACCGTCCTGTCCGCCGACATCCGGGCCTATGTGGCCGGCGGAGCCGGCACCCAGGAGACCGTGCGCGCCAACACCGCCGCCTTCGACGAGGTGTGGCTGCGCCCCCGCGTCCTCACGACGGCCGGCACCACTCCCGACACCCGCACCGGCGTCCTCGGCCAACAGCTCTCCCTGCCCGTGCTGCTCGCCCCCACCAGCCCCCAGCGGCTGCTCCACGAACACGCCGAGATCGCCACGGCGCTGGCCGCCGAGGACGCCGGCACGATCTCCGTCGTCAGCACCGACAGCCACTACCCCTACCCCGAGATCGCCGAATCCGCGCCCGGCGGCAGTTGGTTCCAGCTCTACGCCTACCGCTCCCTCGACGACGTCGACGCCACCGTCGCCCTGGCCGAGAAGGCCGGGGCCTCGGCCCTCGTCGTCACCGTGGACGCCAGCCACGCGGCCCGGCGCGTCTCCACCCTGCGATCCGGGTTCCGCACCCCGCCCTTCGTCGACTTCGGCACCCTGCGGGCCCTGGGCATCCTGGAAGGCGACATCCCCGCCAACGCCCGCCTCGACCGCCTCGCCCTCACCTGGGACGACCTGCGCCGGATCCGCGAGCGCACCACCCTGCCGCTGCTGGTGAAGGGCGTCCTCGGCCCCGAGGACGCCCGCCGCTGCTTCGACCTCGGCGCCCAGGGCGTCATCGTCTCCAACCACGGCGGCCGCCAGCTCGACGGCGAGATCCCCAGCCTCGTCGCGCTGGACCAGGTCGCCTCCGCCGTGGGCGACCGGGGCGTGATCCTCGTCGACGGCGGCATCCGCTCCGGCGTCCACGTCGTCAAGGCCCTCGCCCTGGGCGCGGACGCCGTGTGCCTGGGCCGCCCCTACCTCTGGGCCCTCGCCCTCGCCGGGCGCGCCGGCGTCCGCGCGGTGCTGGAGCTGCTGCGTCGTGAGATCGAGGACACGTTGCTCCAGCTCGGCGTCGAGAGTGTCGCGGACGTCGGGCGAGACCTGGTCGTACCGGCCGCCCGCGGCTGAGCACTCACCCCGACGCAGGTCACCCGGCCGCGGGCCGTCGGTGGCTGGTCGCGCAGTTCCCCGCGCCCCTTACGGGGCACGTCAGCCCCGCCCAGAGTTCGCCCCCACAGCCGTACCCCCGACCACGGAGGCACCATGTTCCCCTTCTCCCGCGGCATCCCCCCGCGCGAGGCCATTCCCGCCCAGGAACTCGCCGCCCAGGCCGCGGCCGTCCTCGCCGACCGGCCGGACGACGTGTTCCAGTACGCGCCCATCGGCAACCACACCGGCGACCTCGCCCTGCGCGAGGAACTCGCCAAGTTCCACACCGCCGACCCCGAGCGGATCTTCGTCACCAACGGCTCCCTCCAGGCCCTCGACCTGCTCGCCGCCCACCTCCTGCGCGACACCGGGCCGGACGTCTACGTCGAGGCCCCCACCTACGACCGCGCCGTGGGGATATTCGAGCGCCACGGCGCCCGCGTGACCGGCATCCCGCTGCGCCACGACGGCCTCGACCTCGACGTCCTGCGCGAGCGGCTCGCCGAGCGGACGCCCGCCTTCCTCTACGTCATCCCCGACTTCCAGAACCCCAGCGGCGTCACCACCAGCGAGGACAAGCGCCGCGAACTGGTGGGCCTCGCCGAGGAGCGCGGCTTCGTCATCGTCGAGGACATCCCCTACCGCGAACTGCGCTTCGAGGGGACCGCCCCCGCCCCGCTCGCCGAGCTCTCGCCCGGCGGGCGCGTCCTGACCGTGGGCTCCCTCAGCAAGATCCTCAGCCCCGGGCTGCGCGTCGGCTACGTCATCGCCGAGCCCCACACGGTGACCGCCCTCGCCGCCCTCGCCGAGGGCACCTACCTCTCGCCCGCGCCCCTGCTCCAGGCCGTCGCCGCCCGGAGCCTGGCCGCCGGGCTGGCCGCGAGCAACATCGAGCGGGCCCGCCGGTTCCTGAAGCCCCGTCACGACGCGGCCGTGGCCGCCGTCCGCCGGCACCTCGGCCAGGACGCGCTGATCACCGTCCCCGAGGGCGGCTACTACGTCAGCGTCCACCTGCCCGTCCCCACGGAGGAGAAGACGTTCCTGACGGCGGCGAAGGAGGACGGCGTGCTCCTGACCCGGGGCTCGGCCTTCTACCCGGGGTCCGCCGCCCCGCCCGCCGGCACGGTCTTCCTCCGCCTCCCCTTCCAGGCACTGACGCCCGAGGAGTTCGCCGCCGGCGTCGAGAGACTGGCGGCCGTCACCGCGCGGCTGGCCTGACCCCGCCGTGCTCCCCGCCCCGGCCGGCGGGGAGCACGACGCGCCCTTCGCGCGGCCCGGCCGTCACCGGCGCCCGGTGTCCAGGACGTGCGGCAGCCCCCGCCGCCAGCGCTCCCGGTCCTCGCGCTTGAGCACGGCGAACTCCGGAGCCTCGTACCCCCGGAACGTCCGCACCTCGGGCGCCTCCGAGGCCCCGGCGGCGGTCAGCACCCCGGCGGCCGCCCGCCGGCCCGCCTCGTTGGCCGTCTCCATCGAGGTGAAGTCCACATTGGCGTACGTCCGGACGTAGTCCGCGGCGAGGAACAGGTTCCCGACGGCGGTCACGGCGTCCGGACGCAGCTCCCAGGAACTCGTGCTGTTGAGGAGGTACGGGTCGTCCTCGCGGAGCCCGTCCGGGCCCTCGGCGATCGCCTCGTCCAGATACCACGAGTGCAGCAGGGAGTCGTCCAGGACGGACCGGCCGGCCCGGCCGAGGTGGGCGCGCATCTGCGCCCACACCTCCCGGGCGACCTCCTCCCGGGTGCAGAGCCGGGCGGGCCTGCCGTAGAGGATGCCCGGCGTCTCCCAGTCGGAGACGTCCACGGACAGCGACTCCCGTACCTGGCCGTCGCCCCACGTCCGCTCGTACGGCGCGCGCCAGAGCTTCGACTGGCTGATCGACACCAGTTTCCACGGCGAGTCGACGTGCGCGATGTGCCCGGCGATGACCGGCGCGGGGCGGCGCAGGAAGTACTGGACGCCGTTGCACCAGGTGTGCCGCAGCCCGTCCATGGCCGCGAGCCGGGGGTCGGCGGCGCGCAGGGCGGCGTCCCACAGCCGTACCGCCCGGTCGGCGGGGACCGCCGCGACGAACCAGTCGGCGTCGATGCGTTCGGTCGCCCCCCGGTGGTCGCGGGCGGTCGCGGAGACGACGCGCCCGGCGCGGCACTCCAGCCGCGCGACCGTCCGGCCGAAGGCGAACCGGACGCCGAGGGCGCGCAGATGGGCGACCCAGGGGTCGATCCACTCCTCGCTCGTGGGACCGGCGAAGATCCGGTCGGCGGGTCCGTCGCTGCCGCGCCCGAGCAGGTCGTAGAAGATGGCCTCCAGGCCCTGGCCGCAGGTGCGGGTGCTGGCGGTCGGGGGCCGCAGGGCCTGGAGCAGTTGGGCCCCGCCGCCGAGCAGCTTTCGGTAGTCCTCGGACATGCGGTCCGCCTGGATGTAGTCCCACCAGGCCACGTGTTCCCACTGGCCGAACCGGCGCTCGTCGCAGCTGGTGAAGAGCGTCACGGTCAGCCGGGCGAAGTGGGCCGCCTCCCACGGCGGCAGCCGCAGCCCCTCCGCGAGCAGCCCGCCGAGCGTGGCGACCAGCAGCGGCGCGCCGGACAGCGAGAGCGAGCCGGGTCTGACGGGGAGGGGGATGTCCGGGCGGTCCCCGGCGCGGGCGAACTCGATCCAGGTCACCGGCGTGAGCCGGCCGAAGACGCTGCCGCCGCCGGGCAGCGGGATCCGCCGGAGGGTGTCCGGGAGGTTGTGGTAGAAGCCGAAGACCCCTCGGTGGCCGTGCTCGCCGGGCAGGTCGCGGCGGCCTCCGGTGCCGCTGTGCGGGACGTACAGGGACCGGGCCTTGCCGCCGGCGACGGCGCGGCGCTCGACCACGGTCACCTCGAAGCCCCGCTCGGCCAGCTCGTGGGCGACCGTCAGCCCGCCGACCCCCGCGCCCAGCACGGCCACCCGGCGGCCGCCGCGCCGCGCGCTCCCGCCGCCGCGCGGGGCGGCGAACGCGGCGGCGGGCCCGGTGAGGCCGGCGGCGCCGGCCCCGGCCGCGCCCGCCGCGCCGTACCGCAGGACGGCACGGCGGGGCGGCCGCCCGGCTCCGGTGGTGACCCCGTCCGCTGTCGTCATGTCCCCGTCCCCCCTCGACGATCCACGCACGTCCTCCGCACACCGTTCACAACCGGACGCTACGGGCCCGGTAGGGGGACGGGGGAGCGAATCGGCGCCGGATCCGTCGATCGGGTAGTCGGCGCGGGCCGGAGGTTTCGGGCCGTGACGTCCCGTGAGGTGACGCGCGAACAGGGCGTCCGGCCGCCTATTGGCTGTATCGCGCAAATGTTTCGTTTCTCCGTGCAACCGTACAAGCGTGCAGATCATCTGTAGAGGTGTCTGTCGCTGCGAGAAAGTACGAGAAAGGGTCATTCACGTGCACGTCGGAACGGGCCGTCGCTCCGTCCTGTGGGCCTCCGCCCTCATGGGCTCCCTCGTCCTCACCGCCTGCTCGGGCTCCGGTTCCGGGGCCGATGCCGGTGCGGAGGCCAAGGTGACCATCACGCCCGGGAGCGGGACGGCCGTCAAACTCGGCTCGCCGATCTCGGTGAAGGCCGACGGCGGGCGTCTCACCGAGGTGGAGGTGAAGGACGCCAAGGGCAACAAGGTCGAGGGCAGGATGTCCGGCGACGGCGCCTCCTGGACCTCGGACGGCAACGCCGGCCCCGGCGCCACCTACACCGTCCACACCAAGGCCAAGGGCGGGAAGAGCGGCAAGGGCAAGGAGTCCACCGCCTCCGCGACCTTCACCACCGAGCAGGCCGAGAAGGTCAACAAGCTCACCAACACCCCCGGCAACGGCTCGACCGTCGGCACGGGCATGCCGGTCTCCATCCTCTTCGACCACCCCGTCGACGCGGACAAGCGCGCCGGGATAGAGAAGTCCCTGACCGTCACCACCCAGCCGAAGGTGGAAGGCTCCTGGGGCTGGGTCAAGGACTGGTCCGGCCAGGACCGCATCGACTGGCGGCCCAAGGACTACTGGCCCACCGGCACCAAGGTCTCCGTGAAGGGCAACCTGTCGGGCGTCGACTCCGGCGAAGGCGGCTGGTTCGCGCGGAACTACGACTTCGGCTTCTCCATAGGCGCCGACCGCAAGGCCGTCATCGACGTCCCCGCCCACAAGCTGACGATGATCGAGGACGGCAAGGAGGTCGGCCACATCATGGGCTCCGCCGGCTCCCCGACGGACCCCACCCGCGGCGGCATCCACACCGTGCGCAGCAAGAACGCGGACGAGACCATGGACTCCGCCACGATCGGGCACGGCAACGAGTGGATGCTGGAATCCAAGTGGGTCACCCACCTGACCGCCTCCGGCACCTTCCTCCACTCCGCGCCCTGGAACAACTCCATCGGCGTGGAGAACAACAGCCACGGCTGCTTCGGCATGACCACGAGCGACGCCAAGAAGATCTACGACTTCCTGCTGATCGGCTCCACCGTCGAGGTCAAGAACACCACCAGCACCAAGGTCACGGACGTCGGCAACGGCCTGGAGGTCTGGCAGGAGACCTGGGACCAGTGGAAGAAGCGCAGCGCCCTCAAGTGACGCGACCGCCGGGTACGGTGCGGAGCAGCCGCACAGTGGAGGAGAAATGGGAGGAGAAGTGAAGGCCATGCCCGCACCCGACGCCGCCCCCGTGATCCGGAGCGACGAGCCCGGCTCGTTCGCGTGGGAGGTGTGGGCCAAGCGCCACCCCGCGCTGGTCCAGCGGCTGCGCGATGCCTCCCCCTACGGCCCGGACGGGCACCGGGCCCTCGACGCCCTGCTGGCCGAGCTCGCCGACGGCGTGATCGAGCCGCTGCCCGCCGGCGCCCCCGACCGGGAGCGGTGGCGGGCCTGGGACCGGGGCCACCTCGGCACCTCGTGGTTCGCCGCGCCGTTCCTGTGGGCCGAGAGCTACTTCTACCGCAGGCTCCTCGACGCCGTCGGCTACTTCGCCCCCGGCCCCTGGCAGGGCGTGGACCCCTTCGCCCCGTTCAAGCACGCCGAACTCGCCGGCCCGGCGGTCGACGACGCGCTGGCCGTCCTCGACCGGCTGGAGGAGGCGGACCCCGCCGCGCGGGGCACGGCCCTGCTGCGGGCCGCGCTCTGGGGCAACCGGGCCGACCTGGGCTTCCGCATCACCGCCGGCGACGTGGGCGCCGACGGCACGGACCCGGCCCTCGTCGCGGACGACAGCTCCCTGCTGTGGTCCCTGCTGCCCGAGGGCCGCCCGGCCGAGGTCCACCTCGTCGCGGACAACGCCGGCCCGGAGCTCATCCCCGACCTGGTCCTCCTCGACCACCTCCTGCGGAGCGGCCGGGCCCGCCGCGCCGTCCTCCACGTCAAGCCGTACCCCTACTACGTCTCCGACGCCACCATGGCCGACGTCGCCGACGCCCTGCGCCGGCTCCGCCGGGCACCGGGCAGGAGCGCCGCGGCGACGGGCGACCGGCTGTGGCGGGCGATGGCCGGAGGGGAACTCGAGGTCCGCGCCCACCCGTTCTTCTGCGCCCCGCTGCCGTACGCCGAGATGCCCGGCGAACTGCGCGCCGAGTTCGCGGCGGCGACGGTGACCGTCATGAAGGGCGACCTGAACTACCGCCGGCTTGTCGACGACCGGCACTGGCCGGCCACCACGCCCTTCACCGAGCGGACGGCCCACTTCCCGGGGCCCGTCGCCGCCCTGCGCACCCTGAAGTCCGATGTGATCACGGGCCTCGACGAGGCCACGGTGACCACGCTGGAGAGCGGCGGGCTGCCCTGGCGCACCAGCGGCACCCACGCCCTCGTCCAGGTCGACGCCCGGCGCGGCCGGGACGACTGACCGGCGCCACGGCACGCGAAAGGGCGCCGCCCCTCCCGGGGCGCCGCCCCTCCCGGGGCGGCGCCCTTCGCTCGTCTCAGCCGGCGGCCAGCAGCGGGCGGAGCCTGCCGCGCCGGGCGCGCTCCACCCAGGGCGCCGCCCGGCCGGAGGCCGCCGCCAGGGGCAGGGCGACCAGCACACCCACCGCCGCGCCGGCGGCGACGTCGTGCGGATAGTGGGCGCCGACCCAGATCCGGGAGAAGCCCATCGCCACGGCCGCCAGGAAGGCGAGCGCCCCCAGCCTCCGGTCCAGCAGCCACAGCGCCGTGGCGGCGGAGAAGGCGATGACCGTGTGGTTGCTGGGGAAGGCCCAGTCGGACGGCGCCGGGCAGGACTCCAGCGTGAAGCTGTGCGGGATCGACCGGCAGGGCCGCACCTCGCGCACCACCGACTTCAGCACCATGTCCACGCCGTAGACGAGGACGACCACCAGCGGCACGGCCAGGGCGCGGGCCATCGTCGCGGCGTCCGCGCGCCGCGCCCGCCACCACACCACCAGCATCAGCAGCGCGAACAGGGCGAGGCCGTAGGAGGACCACGCGGACATGACGTCGTTGAGCAGGGGCGAGGAGTGCCGCGCCAGCTGGGTGACGTCCGTGTACCAGCCGCCGTCGACCGTGGAACCGTCGAAGGCGAGCGAGGGGCCCGTCGGCGCGGCCGCGGCCGGGACGGGGGCGGCCGGAAGGGCGGAGGGTGGTGCGAGCATGGGGCGCGGGGCCTCCCATAATCGGGGACGGACGGACGTGCCCCACGGGCACGCCACCGTCTACATTCCGATAGACGGTCTACATGACGGTAGACGATCGCGAGGAGAGGAAGGTTCCGGTGACCGAGGACATACGCCGACAGGCCGGTGAGCTGGAAGCGGCCGTACTGGTCGTCCTCTGGGCGGCCGACCGTCCGCTCACCCCGCCGGAGGTCCAGGCCGCGCTCACCGAACCCCTCGCGCGCACCACCGTCGCCACCACCCTGGCCCGGCTCCACGCCAAGGGCACCCTCGACCGGGTCCGCGCCGGGCGCGCCTACGCCTACAGCCCGGCCGTCGAGGACCGCGCCGCCCTCGCCGCCCAGCGCATGCACACCGAGCTGGACAAGGGCGACGACCGGCAGGGCGTGCTCGCCCGCTTCGTCTCCCGGCTCACCTCGGCCGACGAGGTCGTGCTGAGGGAGCTGCTGGAGCAGGCCGCCGAACCGGGGGAGCGATCGTGACCTGGGCCGTCTGGGCGCCGCTGATCATCCCGTTCCTCGCCGTGCCGGCCGCCCGCCGGCTGGCCGCCGCCCTGCCGCCGCGCCCGGCCGCGCTGCTCCTCGTGGCCGCCGCCGTCATCCTCGCCTGTCTGTCCGGGGCGGCGCTGGCGCTGCTGGCGGGCGCGGCGGTGCTGCGGCTGCCCGTGGTGGCGTCGCTCGGCCACCTGTCCGTGCCGCTGCTGGAGCGCGTCGCGCCCGCGGCCGTCCCCGTCGGCGTCGTGGCGGCGATGGCCGCCGGGGCGGTGGCCGTGGCCGTCGCGCGGGTGCTGCACGGCCACCGCGCCGCGCGGGCCCGGGTCGCCCGGGAGCTCGCCGGGCACTCCCGCGCGGGCGACCTCACCGTGCTGCCCGACGAGGGCGCCGACGCCTACGCCCTGCCCGGCCGGCCGGGCGGCGTCGTGGTCACCGCCGGTATGCTGCGCGGTCTCGACGCGGACGAGCGCGCGGTGCTGCTGGCGCACGAACGGGCCCATCTGACGGGCCGGCACCACCTTCTGCTGCTGCTCGCGCGGCTCGCCGCCTGCGCGCACCCCGCGCTGCGCGGCCTGCGCGAGCCGCTGGCGTTCCAGGTGGAGCGGTGGGCCGACGAGGCGGCCGCCGCCGCGGTCGGCGACCGCAGGCTGGCGG